>NZ_LVDJ01000003.1:0-474389 GCF_007636505.1 Shewanella sp. KCT | reverse complement strand
GTGTTTTTTAACCCCTTGTTAAACGCCGTTTTAACGGCAGCAAACAGAGAGGCTAAATTGGCCTTGTTAATGATCATTGCTGATTCCTTCTACTAATAAATTACTAAGTCGGGTTGTCGCTCAGCCAGGGCTAAACGGCTGCAAGCGTTAGTCGCTAGGCGATATCCACCCACACACCCACTGCCTCAACATCGACAATGGTGCCCAGGGCGCTGCGAGTGCCGCCGCCGTCACTGTTGGCCACGGTTTCATCGTCCACCACATAGGCGGTGGCACCGATATCGGCGCGGGTGATAGAGGCATCGTTTAAGAAACGATGACAACCGTTACGGGTTGGCACGCTCATATCACCGGCATTACCGACGCTGTTATCAATTTGCTCCTGGGCAACACCACGGGGGGTTAAGCCTGTGGCAGTTGCGCCGGGCACCGCATCACCTGCGGCGTTGAGCATCACAATCGCACCGGCATAAATCATCACTGCCGCCGCCACTGGGTCACTGCGTAAATCGTTGGCACGAGATGGCGTGCCTCTGTCTTTGGTTAACGCCATGGATAGGCTCCTCTTGCTAGGTTTAAGTGACTGCTCGCCATGGCGCGCAGCGCGATTGAGTAAGCAGAATTAGACTTTTGCCGCCTTATACTCTTCAGCGGTAATGCCCATGTGCTTGCAGACGGCAAGCTCTTCTGCAGTCAAGGCACCCTCGTTGCCATCAGGCTTGTCTTTACCCTTGGTCTGGGTCGTTTTGAGTGCTGCAATGGATGGGCGAGCTTCAAGCATGGACTTGAGCGCGGCGACCCCCTGTTGCTCAGCAAAGCTGGTGAGGTAATCGGTTTCCGACTCAAACACCTTGTCGACGTTGTCTTTAAGCAGCTGGGTAACGCTGTCTTTGTCATTACCCGCTTTCAGGGCAGCGTAAGCAGTTACCTGGGCGTCATAGGTGGCTTTGGGCACGAACTTGCTCAAATCAACATTGCCGCTCTGGGCCTTAAGCGCGGTCACGGTTTCTTTTGCCTGATTGAGCTCGGTTTCTAAGGTGCCAGCGCGGTCAGCCTTAGTTTTGAGAGCCGCAATGGCGGTTTCGGCTTTATCCGTCGCGGCTTTAAGGGCGGCTTCGTTGCTTAAGTCACCGGGGTTGTCGATGCCAATTAAACCCAGTAACAGCTTGAGTGCTTCATTCATCGATTGGCTTCCTTCTATAAAGTGAGTTTCTGTAGGGTTGGTTTTCGTGGGGTTAGCTTCAGTTCTGCCATGACCGGCCTTAAGTGCGGCAATGGCTTTCATGCCATCGAGCGCGGGGTCATTGGTCAGGGCAACATGGAGTAAACGAGTGGGACGACCACTTTGGGTGTCATAGGCGAACACCGCCGAGACATAGCGATATTCTTTGTTGGCAATGAATTGGGCGGCGGGTGCTGTCCAGTCGACATTAAGGGCAAACACCCCTTCCCCTGTCACGTACTCTAGTTGCTTAAACCAGCCAGCAGCAGGCGCGGGCTTGCCGTTCTCATCGGCATTGAGGGTTTGGTGCTCGTAGTCAAAATGGAAATCATTTTCGCGGGCGTTAGCGTTGGCCTGCAGCATGGCAAAGGCCACCTCGTCCATTAGCCATTTGCCGCTTACTACATCAAAGGGGCGGCCATCCTTGGCCGAAAACAGGCCATCAGGCAGCAGCTGCACCCGACGAGCGATGCTATTATCGGCGCCAGTGTTGTCAGCATCGATGGCGGCCAAGGTAAAGTTGAGCGCCGCCAGCGACTCGCCCTCTGCCGCCAAGTGAGCGGTTTGGGCAGTCAGCGCTGCAATTGATTCAAAAGCGGTATTGGTTTTCATGGCCCCATGATGCGGGGCCATTGGTTAGGAGGGGATTGGAAAGGTTTCGGGAATTAGTTAATCGTCACCAGGCGGCGTACGACCAGAGTTATTGCTATTTGAACTATTACTATTAGATTGATCCGAATCTGACTTTGGAGGTTGATAACCTTTTTGGACATCTTGAGATTGATTGTTCGAATTAGTCATCTCAATCATCTCCTGGTGGTGTATTCGTTGGGTTTTCACCCGTATTTGTAGGTGTATATCCAGTGTGCGGAACACCATTATTGCTCGAATCCCCAGTACCGCTAGGTTGTGTTGGTTTGTAACCATTCCCTATGATAGGCTCAGGTCTATATCCTTCATTCAACTTATTGTCATTCATTTGTCACTCTCCTTAGCTTTTAAACTCTACATGCGATATTTCACTTGATAATATAATTACTCCAGCAGTTCGATTTTTCTTTCTTTCGAAACCTCCACCTTTGGTCAATATCCATGCCTCTTCAAGATATATTTGCTCAGGTGCGGGAGAACTCGAACTAAATGAGTTCGCACCATAATACCCTGCAATAACTGTTTTGTCTTTGAGGTGAACCTTAACCCAATAAGTCTTGCGCTGTGAAAAAACAAAATCCCAAGGTTTACCAACAGGATGTGGGGCGTGCTTCAAAAACCATTCAGACTGTCTGATTTTTTTCCATATAAAGGCCAGAAATACTGGAAAGACAAAAAGCACAAACAAGTAGAAAAGTGCATACATGACGAAACATGATTGCTTTAAACTAGACTTCTCAACACCCAATATGAACAAAAACAATAGGGCATAGTTGACACAGCTAAACGCGACAGCATCGATAATTTGTTTCGATGAATCCCTGCGTTCATCAGGATGCATTAACTCATAACTTTTTAATGTTACAAACCCTGGTATGACGAACATGATAAAAATATAAAGCTTATCCAGCTCCCAAATGTTCAAGTTAAGTCCTTTTTCTGCAATCTATAGTGTGAGGCCAAGCATAACCCAGTTTAAACCCCGTTTAAATCTCTCTTAGCGCTTTTAACGGGGGGCGAAGAATACTAGCAGATGCAAAAACCATTTGAAGCGCTTAAATCGCGTTTGAGGACATTGATAAGGTCTGCAAGCAAACTTAAAGCTAACGCTCGTGCGGGAAAATTACTTTATAAAGAGTAATGCTGGGCAAGGCATTCAGGGATCACCTATCCGTTAGATTGTTCCCTCTATCGCATGAGTTTCAGATTTATACTTCTAGCCCTGCTACTTCTCACCCCCTTTAGTCGTCCTTTTCCATAAGCAGCACATACACGCCGACAATACCGATGATTACACCAAATGTTAGCGATGCAAAGAGACGCATGCCAGCTATGCCAGCACTCACAAATATTAACGGTGCCAATATCAATCTGCCTATTGGAAAGCGGTGCAAGTAATCTATCGCTTTACCAATTGGAATCCATATGGCAGCCATAATCATATTCACAGCCACGAAGATAATGGGAATGCATACGATTGCTATCAACAAATAACCAATGAACTCAAGCAAAAATGCCCCCTAGATAACAAACTGAAAAGCCATGCTGACTCCAGTCATTTTGTAGCACGGCTAAAATTCAATCAACTCATACTTGCTCGGTAACTTGCCCAGCCAGGCGACAATCGTAATACGATAATAGACCTTCATACTTATTTATGAACCAATAGCTTGAGCCAGATACCCTGCCACCATGGCCTCTACCTCATTCTTTTCAAACGGGGCCATACCCAGAAACTCGCGGGCGGGAATTTCAACACCGGGGATCATGCTGTTGGGGGCTGTGATGCCACCGAGCTGCTGTATGGCGGCATACTCTTGGTTACTGCCCAGGCTTAAGGTGTCACTGCTGATTTGATAATGCAGGGTATCTGCCAGGGTACCCGAGTCCGTAAGGATACGGTCTAACCGCGCGCCCTTAGCCGCTTTCATCTCTACCGTAGTGCCACTGAGTTCTGCCCAGGGGGAGCCATCGGGCGCTTGCATATCCACAAATCGCTGCTGAGTGCTGGGCAGCAGATACTCGCCAATATCCCCCAGCACAGGAGTCAGATTTTGCCCCCGCTTAAGTAGGCGATTGAGGGCCTTAGCGATAGGTCGCTCGCCCCTAACACTGACCTTTATTGACGCTCCGGCCACTACTCAAGGTCTCCATCGGCGGCAATACGCTCAGCGATTGGCGTTGCTGCAATAAGGCTTTCCCACACTTCACCAAACAGTTCTTGTTCACGCCCGTTGGCCTGCTGCGCTAACGCCTCAATCTGTTGGCGCTTGTCTCGATAGCTTAAGGCATTGTCGTTAACAATGACTATGGCGGCGTCAATCAGCGGCGTGGGCAGGCCCTGCTGTGGATCAGCCTCGGCTCTGGCGAGCATGGCGGCGAATGCTTTATTCACGGTGGCCTCCATTGGCAATTGCTTGTGCTACTAGGTTATCAAAATAATCGGCAATATCAGCATTAAACGCGGCTAGGGCATCACGATTGAGCACCCAGGCAGCAAAGTGTTCCGCATGCCACTCCGCAGAGTTACTTCCACCGTAACGGGTTAGCCCTGCTATATCGGGCGCATTAGGCCCACCTGCCTTATAGTGTAGCTGATGGCCTAATTCATGTAGCCAAGTGACGATAGTGCCGCCGTGGTCTTTAGCCTCTCCATAGGTTCTAACGATGTGGGACATTGAGAACTCGGACTTACCACGTTTTTGAAACTCATGAGCCAAGGGCACCAATTGGCGCAGCTCGTTAATATCTACTTTGGCCAGCTTAATGGTGGCCCCCACCTTAACCACAACATGATCGAAACCTTTAGAAGTAAAGCCTCTGGTGGTTTTGTAACCCCTGAGCGCATAAAGGTACCTTGCATGATAATGGCTAGGTTTAAGGTACCCCTTAACAGCCTGCTCAATGGCCTTCGCGCCTTTGTTATATAACCCCATTTCGGCTTGTTTAACAAATACGCTTTTGATGTCATGTGCCTTGATGAACTCAGCCAGCTTAGCCACTTGTGGTGCCGATTTGGTATCGGCCATGGCGGTTAATACTTGGTTTAGACTGTCGACGTTAACGCCATTAACGGTACTGAATGCGCTAGGTACCAAACGTTCTGGCGCGTGATAAACCACCGCCTTTTGCTTTGCAAGCTGCTGGACCTTAGCAAGATTCACCTCGCGCTGCGGGGTGTAGTCAAAACCTGGATCTATGCCTTTCGGCACTTTATGTACTTCACCTGTCACTTTGTCGAGCCATTCGCGGCTACCGTCTTCTGGCCGTTGGCTGACGCTAAGGCCACGGCGCTCTAGTTCGTGCTGACTGACGCCATAGACTCGGCACTTACAACCCCAGCCGTTCTGAGGAAAGTGAGTAGCCCACCAGGGATCTGTTTTAGGCAAAATGGTGTCGTGCCACTTAAGGTGCAACTCTCGCGGATAGCGACTGTCACCATGGGCATAGCGCCAATAATCAAATTGCTGCAGTTGCTCGTAGCGGCCAGCGTTGTAACTTTGACGCATGTTAGTATCGAAGATCACCTTCGAGCGCCAGGCCGCGCTGCCAGTATGCTGCCAACCATGTTTGGCGACTATGGCATCGAACTCGCGCCTGAACCAATTGAGGGACTTGCCATCGGCAATCGCGGCATCGACAGCGCGCCTAAAGTCATTAAGCAGATCATCTTTCATTGCCCCCGCCACACTGAAGGCGCCATTGTGGGCGCTTTGCCACACATCGGCCCAGCGCTCACTAGACAGATTTAGTTTTCCACGAAAGAAAGTTATCTGCTCGGCAAATGGCAAACTGCCGTATTGTGGGCGTAGTGTTGAGGTTCGCGGCATCAGCGCCCCTCGCTTACATCATACTGACCAGCAAGGTCTGCAGATATCATAGCCAGCTGTAAAATCTCACTGGCCTCTTCGATGTTCAAATCCAGCTCGGCCAACGCCTGTTGTAACTCTTCAAGTGACTGCGCTTGCTCCACCAAAACGCGAATATCTTCGGTAAAGCTCGCCAGTATCGGTGCCATTTCGCGCTGCAGCTGCTGACTGGCTAAATCAATATCATCGACATCCGTTTCTGATTTATCTTGCAGCCCTGATTGGCGTTTAAGCGCCACGATACGCTTAAACGCCAGTTGCTTAAGCTTTGCCTGGCTAGCATCCACTACTGACGATTTGCCACCAACAGACAATACAGGCTCATCCTTTTGCGCAATGGGGATCTGCAGTCGCTCCTGCGCCCAGGACTGCGGAATGGCAAAGCCTATCTCGACCAGTTTGGGCAGCGCATCGGCATACGCCTTAATGTCTTCAGCTTCAACCAGGTTAAACTCAAGCCGTGGCGCGCGACTGCTGTGGCGATAGCTTTTACAGTTGAGCATATACAGCGGCAGCACTAAGTCGCGGCTGAGGGTATTAGCGATTTGCTTAAGGTCTGAGTCGCGCAGTTCCTGGCGCACTTCGTTGTGCACATTACCCAGAGCATTGGTGGAGCTTTTGCCGTCGGCTTGGCTAGTGAGCGTGCCGCCCAGGATGGTCTTGGAGATGGTTTTCTCCATTAATGAGACCATATATTCAAACGGATCTTTGCCCCCCTTAGCAGCCTCGGTAAAGTCGATCTCCATCCCCTTGGGGATGATGCCGCCCGCATTGTGGCCAATACTCATTACCGCCTGCAGCAGGGTGGCCTTTTCGCTTTTACCAGCACCAGATGGGTATTTACCCAGTCGCAGCGGCAAGCCGTAGATCTCTAAAAACTCGGCGAGGTCGCGCACACTGTAGTTTTTGAATAGGTATGGCCATGCGAGCACCCTTGCCAAGCCATTACGGCTTAAATACCCCGACTTGGTTTTATGGATATGGCTAACCCAACCAAAGGGCTGCAATGCCTCACCATGCAGGCTGTTATCTCTAAGGCGTAACTCGTTACGGCTCAGACCACTCTCGCTGCCAGGCAGCATAAACCAGCTGGGGTCTTTGAAATTAAACGCCTCGGGTATCCATAACTTATCCTGGCGTTGCCAGACAATCTCACTGTTTGAAAACCCTTTTAAGATGGCGTCTGACATATCGAAGATGAGATCATCCAAAATCGACAGGTCATCAAGCAACTCATGCAAACGTTCACAATCGGCCTTTTCGGCGGCGCTGGCATTACGTGGTGGCACGATTTGCCAGTCCACACCCAGCAGTGCCCGGCGGCGTTTTTGCAGCTCAGAGAAAATATGGCCGTCCTTTTCTTCCATGTCTTCGGCCATCTCACACTGGGCGATCAAATCCCCCTGTTCTGCCAGCTGTAATAGACCCGCTAACTTAGCCGGGGTTAGGCCGCGACTGGGATGACTGGCATAGTGAGACTGCAGATGAGCAAGCCTAGCCTTGTCAGTTTGAGGCTGTGACAGCTGCTTCTCGCTCACCTTATAACGGGTGCCGTTCTTGTCGGTATGAGTGTCGGTAGGAGTGGTTTCAGCCATTAGTAGGCTCCTTGTTCATAACTGCCTGCATAGAGGTCGTCATCGAGTTCGTTATCATCTCGGCTGGCTTTGCCTGGAAGTGGGGTGTATTCGATCACGCTTCCCTCCATCCAGCTGGCCCGAATCGCCATTGCCAACCCCACGGCAAAGTCACCGTGGCGCTGCTGGCCTGTTACCGCGCTTTTATCTGAGCCTTTATCAATTTTCGGGGTGCCGTTAACCACCTTGATTTTGCCCATGTCATCGAGCACATCCTGGTGGCGCGGGATAGTCAGATTCAGATCCTCAAACTCAGCTTTTAGTTTGGGCATCCATTCTCGATACCAGGCTTCAGACAACATCACCTGATCAACCATCTCTGTGCCATAACGGAACATGGCCGCCTCGGCCAAGTAGCCACCGTTCCCTGTAGCGTCAAAGGCTAAACCTTGCAGACGCGGCAGATGATCACACAAGTAAAACAGCAGTTGCTTTTGCGTGTCATAGGGCAACTTAGCCAGCTCCATCACAAACGGCGTACGCTTACTTAAGTCAGGTTTTATCTCCAGGGGCACAAATACCGACAAATCACCACGGCGGGCAAAGTCTTCCCCAAACGCGTGATTCCATAAGGGGTTAAGTTTGTCTAGGTGAGGTTTTATCTGCTCGCACCACTCTTTGACCTGAATATGCCTGTGGGCATCAGACCAGGTCTCAAAATCTTTCGGTGCGGTGAAGTTCAAGATGGGGATTGAGCCATCTTTCACCATGGCCTCTTCAATCAATACCCGTTTAATGTAGGTACCACCGCCTTGTTTAGGCACGCAGCCATATTCTTCCAGGGCATCCTCTTCGGTGGCCGTGCCTTTGAGTAGGCCCGCCTTCCACTCGTCCTCTGCTTGCTGGCTCCACTCAATTCCTCGCACCTGGCAGATACGCTGGTATAAGCCCTCGGCACAGGCGTCATCTAAGGTGATTCGATGGATCGAATAGTCCTTTTTGCCCGCTCGGGAATCATTAATCAGCTCGTTGAATAGGTTATCGATGCCGTTATGGGTAGAGATGAGGCGCACCTTTGCGCCCCACATGGTCAGTGCCAAGGCCGCCTTGAGCACTTCCGCTAAGCGGTCATGGAACGCCGCCTCATCGATGGTCACATTACCCTGCATACCACGCAGGTTGGACGGGTTTGATGACAGCGCCTGGATCTTAAAGCCAGAGACAAAGTAGATGCAGAAGGAGAGGATCTCTTTACCATCCTTGCCTTCATCTTCAAACACCTCTTCCTGGATATCACCCGCTGCTTTGTCAAACACCTTGGCCCACATGGCTGCAGCGTCGATAAACTCACGCGCCATCTCCTTGTTACTGCCCACATAGAAGTGATTGGTACCGCCCTGACCACGGGCGGTACTAGCAGTTAACGAAGCATCGGCGGCTTCGGCCCAGGTTAAGCCGGTACGGCGTGACTTTTCGGCGATCTTTAGCGGTGACTCATCGGCTATCCAGCGCTTCTGGTACCCCAGCAGCACCTCTTTAGGATCAAACTGGCGTAGGCAACTGGCCTCGTATTCAGGATCAAAACCGCTACCTGAACCCAGGGCAAGCGCAACGCCAAGTACTGCCGATCGAACCGTGGCCTTAATAGACATCAAGCTATCCCCAGGATTTCATTTTTAAGCTGAGCCACAGTTGCTTTAGTTAAGCCAGCGGACTTTGCCACCTTCTCTGCCGCATTGGCCGCCTCTTCAGCAAACAGCTTGCGGATCTCTTTCTCGCGCTTATGGCTGGCCATGGCCGCACTTTCCAGACGCTGCACGGCTAGCATGGCCTCCTTAATCATGCCCACATCGGCGGCTTCGCCACTTTCAGACTCGTTTAACAGGGCCTTAAACAGCTGTGAACGGGCCATCTCTAAAATGAGTTTGGTGACTTCGCCGGTGGGCTTATCGCCCAGCTCTGCCGTCCATACCTGAGTGATCTCACGCATCTCTCGCAGGCTCTTGCCCACGGCCTCCATCTTGGTGGCGTAGCGATTGATCCCCGCACGGGACAGCTGCTGCTCTTCGGGTAGGCCAGCAGCTTTTATCAGCGCATTGACCTCTTCTAGCAGTTCGGCCTGTGTGATAGAACCATCGCGCAAACCAGCATCCAAACGCTTGCGAATATCATCAGGCAGTAGATCGACCTTAGAGCGACGGCCACGGGTTGGGGTGTCAGTCATGGCATTCACCCTCTGTTAACTTTTGCAGCCAGTACTTTCTGACCTGATTGATTTGCTTTTTAAATTCAACCTCAGCAGCAAAAACTTTAGGCACTGCCTTTTTTAAATTGGATTCCAATTCTTCAAGATGTGGGACGATTACAGCATGTTTGGAAAGTACATTTTTCTGAAGGTCTCTAATGACAAATAAGTCTGCCAGCAATCGGATTCCTTCTAATTCTCCCTTATTTAATTTGGCCATAATCACTCCCCAGCCCGAGGGCGCTTGATGCCTGGTACCACGGCACGGCCTGTTGCCACATCTTCACCGCGACTGGTCAGCACCGCCTTTTGCGTAGCGCCCAGCTTTTCAAGGCGAATCAGCCCTTGCTCTTCCAACCAGGCAAGCTGAGTGCGCAGGCCATCGCGGCTGATATCCAGGCCATATGCAATCAGCCCATCTTGCAAGATGGACTCATTTAAATCGAAGCCTGGCACCTCTGCCAGCAGGCGCAGAATCACCAGCCGCTGATGCTCTTTCATGATGTCTTGTAGTGCCATTGTTATTTCCTTAATTCGTTTTCCAGCAGCAGATCAGTCTTCTTTTCGAGGCGGTTTATGCCATTTTTTGTCGCCGTGATGGCTTCTGTGAGGCCACTTAGCGTGTTGTCCAACCGATTAATATCCTTTTGCTTAGGCAAATGTTTTATGTCGGCTTGTACCTGGGTCATCTGCTGGTCTAAGTTGCCCACCCGTTCATGCAGTTGATCGTGTTCTTTGCGCGGGGTAAAGCGCACATGGAACCAGGCGAACAAGCCCATAAACGCCAGATAGCCCAGTGCTGATAGCCATTTAAAGTTGGCGTTGATAAACTCAAATGCATTAGCCACGGCGGCCCCCTGTTCGTTGCTTTAAGCGCAGCTCATGATCTTCCTGGCAACTGATACAACGCAGGGCATTGCCGCGCTGCACCTCGACTGACTCTAAACAGTCAGTACAAATACCGTTGCCCTTGGGGGCCGATGCGCGGCTCTTGCTGATACAGGCTTCGCGTTCGCGCATCTCCATCTTGGTGGCCCAGTCCTCTGCTTTCATTAAACCTTCCCTTGCTTTACTTGATTGAACATCTGGTTTTTATCCTGGCTGCCTTTAGATGAGCCAAACCAGAAGTTAAGGATTTGTGGAATCGCAGCGGTCAGTACACCGACAACGGTACCGAGCATGCCAAATAGAAGCGGATTAACTTCCTGGCCATCGTTAAAGCTCACGGCGTAATAGGCCAGCAAGCCAGTCACCACGAAATAGCCAATCACAAATAAGCCAGACAAGGCGATCTGCGGCCATGCGCTGAGTTTGATCAGCTCTCTGGCATTGGCTCTGTCCTGGTACTCAAGATCTTGCTCTTTGATATCGAGTTCTTTGAGCTTGGTTTTGAGGTTGCTATCGATACCGCGCAGGGCAATAAGCTGCTCTGGTGTGGCGTTTTTGATTTGCTTGGCCAGCGCCTCTGGCTCGGTTTCATCGCTGCCCAGGGCCAGCTGTACTGCCGAGATGGCTAAGGCAGCATAGGGGCCACCGATAATTTTCCCCGCTAATGGCGCAATGGCACCTATGGTTTTACCCAAGTCGAAATCATCAAACCAACTCATTGGACTCCCCCTTGTTTGGATGCGCCTAAGTGAGAGCGCATAAGTGGTTGCGCTTGTTGCCGCTGTTTGGCGCGCAGAATGTGCATTTCGGTGACGGCCTGCCAGCCGATGTTGAAGTAGTATTGCCGGGTCGAGTGGTGGCTATAGAGCCTTGGCTGCGCGGGCACCTCGCCAGCCAGCTCGGCTTTCATCCGATCATCAAAGCCATCCTTGGCGCATCGGCGATAAACTCGATTGCGAATGCGCCGAGGCTTGGGGGCAATGGGTGAGCTATTGACCGCACTGCGCACCTGGCTGTGATTGAT
Organism: Shewanella sp. KCT; assembly: GCF_007636505.1. Lineage (NCBI taxonomy): Bacteria > Pseudomonadati > Pseudomonadota > Gammaproteobacteria > Alteromonadales > Shewanellaceae > Shewanella > Shewanella sp. KCT. The sequence goes on along the minus strand of NZ_LVDJ01000003.1, from coordinate 462,916 downwards.
AAACGCCATTACTGCCCTCTAATGACCAAAGTGCAGTCGTTGTCGCCGATAAGTTCTCGCAACTCATCAAGCGCCTGACGGCTGGACAAAACCGCCCATTCATCACCAACCGAGCCAAAGCGTTTGCCTGGGGCGATACAGCCCTCAAGCTCACTGGCACGATTAGCAATATGAATTAAGCAATGGGTACGCTGACTTGGACCATACAAGGTAACACCATGTGAAGGGCCTATAATGGCGAAGCAATCGCCTTTACTTGGGCTAACATGGCGCTGTAGCTGGTAGGTACCTTCAGGAATGCAGCTGATGCCTTTCTGGTTATTCTCCCAAGGGCATTCAACTGTCACCGCTAACAGCCGCCCATTGGCGTCTTTCAATTCACCAAAGGTACCGTGGGAAAAGTAGCGGCGGAAAAGCGTAAGTTGAAGTTGGCGCATAAAAAAACCGAGACAGTGAACGTAATGTCATTGTCTCGGCTTATGGGTTTACGCCGGATTGGAAAGGTTTCGGGATTAAGAATGAATTAGTTCGTATAAGTTGGCATACGCTTTTACAGGTTCTGTATCCATGGCCCCATCTGGATAAATCTTCTCAGGTTCAATTAATTCTCTATAACCTATAGATACTTGAGAACGCCCTTGGTTAATCAAAAATAACTGTCTAATTGCGATTTCTGTTGCAGTTGCTTTTATGTCGTCGATTAACTCACTTTCTAGCTCTGCACTTCTTATTGACTCAACCAACTGCCAGAATGGCTTAGCCCTATTGTCAACCACATTAAATGACGGTTCCATCACTGGTGATATCGCCAACTGAGTTAAAGAACTCTTATACATGCTCTTCATCAAAGGGCGAATCTGCTCTAAAGCCGTTTCTGCTTCCTTCGTCGCCCGCTCTAATTTCAGTAGGTATCCACCAAAAGAAACCTCAGTGATCCTCGGAACTAACCTGACTATAAAGAGCGCAAACCAACTTGACACATTCCACGTTACAAACTCAGGCCCAGCAATATACATGGCTTCTAAAAGATAAAAAGAAAATGAGGTTGATAAAACTAAAATCAAAAACAAATATCGCTTTCTGATTAATTGACCACCAACGTCATCAACGCTATTTAAGGTATCACTCATAATAAAATACTTAGTTAGTCGTTAACTGATTTCCAAGTGGTGCTTCGGTATAGGTGTAATTGGTAACTATGTCATTTTCTAACAGCACCTCTAACTGTTTTTTAATGCCAGTTGTTTGAACATCCATTGAAAAGACAAAGCTCTGAGCCTTTGAGGTGACATCAGTATAAAAATAAGTCCATTTTTCGCTGTTGGAAGTCAATATAGCTTTATTGAAAGGCTGGCCAATAAGCCCCACTAACTCTTGTTTGGTTGTCTTGTTCTTGACGATTTGCGGCACTAGCTGTTCATTAAAGTTAGCCCCTGTGGTCATTCGCGATGTTGCACATCCAACTAAAGAGCCTGTCAGTAACGCTGTTAGCAATACTATCCCTGTACTAATTTTCATTTGTTATTCCTTCATTGTTTTGTTGTCCCCAACATACAATTTATTGACTATTTTTAAAATCCCTCTCCCCTGTAAAAACAAAAAAACCGCGATATGTGTCGCGGCTTTTAAACATTTATCAAACGGAAGTTTCAAAACAGTCGCCTCTGCTTTCTTGCCACAAACGCCGCCCTTTGCTCGGCAATGATCTGACTCACTCGGCGTTCAGTCAGACCATAATCACGTGATAGCTGCTCTAGGTTATTGCCTTTAAACTCACGCCAGATGCGAATATCACGCAGGGCATCTTTGAGGCGATCACCGTTGGGGATATAGATATCACGACCACCGAGATAAGTACTTAACGTAGTGGCAAGGGCCTCGCTGATCTGCACACTATTACTAACGTCCTGCCCTTCCAGGGTGACACGCATCAGTTCACAAAGGCTTTGCAACGTCGAAGGCCAGCGTTTGATAAAATCTTCTCGCTCATCAGGCTTCAGGTTTTGCAGGGTTTCAAGCGCTTGCTCTAGCTCCTGGTGGCTGGTTTGAATCAGATCCATCTGCGCTTCATGCGACACGTGACCTCTCATATTACTCATGCTCTGCCCCTCCATAGGCTAATACTCACTATAGCCTCAATTTGAAATAGTTCCATCAGTCTGCCTCCTTCGGTGCCATGGCTTTGCCTGGGCGCAACTTGGCCATTTGAGCTTCCCACTTAGCCTGACTTTCGGCCTTAGTTTCCACATGACCAGTGCTCTTTATCTCCAGCGTTGGTTTGGCCTTTGCAGGGGTGGCCGGGGCCACCACGGCCTGCTCATCAATACTACTCAGCACCTTTTTAAGGTAGTTATGGTTAGTCAGCGGCCTCGGCTGCCCCGAGGTTCTGGCGGCGCGCAATGAGGCCACGGTTTGCGACAGTGCCACCCTTAACCAGTCGCGGTTATTGCTGAGCGCCAGCGTTTCGTTAGCTAGCTTAAGTGCCCGGCTAAAGCTGAGGTCACTTTTAGCAGGGCGAAACAGGCCGATATAGGCGACTAACGCTCGTCCTAAGCCACCATCAAGCGGCGCTATTAACGCCAAAAGCTCACTGGCTGCACCATCATTGACCAGCGCATCAAGATGTAGGTTGCTGTGACATACAGGACAACGACTCAATTTCATCGACTTTCCTCGCAAGAAGCAGCCTCACGGGAACAGCCCTCATACTGAGCGACGATCACGTCATAGCCTGCAGGCCGCGTGTTCTTGTCGTTCATCTTTAATCGCTCACCACGGGCGATGATGCGCTCAACCAACACCCGCTTGTGCCAGTTTTTCAGGCTTTCCAGTACCCGCTCGGCTTGTTGTTCAGTCAACCAGGCAGCTGCATCAACGCCTTGATTTTGGCTACGGCAGGTCATACGGCGCACATAGGTATCGAGCGCCGACTCGCTGCTATCTCGAATTACCAGGTGATGGCCCATGGTGATCCAGATGGCGCGGATTTTGTCGATTTGTGCCACCTTGGCACTGCCTGCCTTGGGGCTTAAACGGCGTTTAACGCCAGTTTTACTGGCACCTGAATGCTGTTTGTTCGCCACGGGTTTAAAGCCTTTTTGTTTGAAGGCTTCTAGCGCTTGTTCCAGCTCTCCTACGTTCATGGCCCTTAACGAGTCTTTACCCGTGGCCGCTTTCAGCATGGGGCGATAGACCTCATCATCCAGGCCCAGCTGACCTTTGGCGATATTAATCAAGGTGATCAAGCGCTTCTTGTGAGCGTTAACCTTGGTCGCCGTGTTAGTTTGCATTGCGTTTCCCCCTCTTACTCTGTAGCCAATTAGGGCAGTTTTGATTTAACCAGTCTGTGGCCAGTTCCTGTTTACGATCCAAGCTAGTACGCGGCGGCGCTATCCAGTCCATCACGTACTGCAGCAATTCCCTTTGGCGCTTAGTCTGGCGAGCTCTAGTTTTCATCGACCAACAGATCCTTGTCTTGGGTGATCACCAACTGCACCTGGGTAAGTTCACGCATTCCATCTACAAAAGAGCCCAACCAGATAGCCTCATGATCCTTCGCTCTCCACTTCCGATTACAATCTCGTTTAAAGTCTAAAACTTCCCCCCTTACCAAAGCGGCAAAGGTCGGCGACTCCTTGGCGATTTGCTCTAATAGTTCGTTGTCGTACTCACTATCACTAAATTCCATAACCGCTCCTTAGCTGCTCATCAGTGCCGGCCACTACACCAGGCAGACCAACCGACACGAATGCCGGTGGTTTCGCTTAATCAACTCACCACGGGTTCGCGAAGACATTGCGCCTTAGTCAGTTCCAGTCCCTCTAATTTCTTAAACTGGCGACAGAGCACTGAGGCTTTAGAAAAATAGGGCACTAAGTACTCAATCCTGCTATGCAAATCTGGATACTCTTTTTTAGCGCGGCGCTTACCCCAAATTTTCTCAATATCTACAATGGACTTACGCTTGTAACGCGCCATTGATTTAATAACCCAGACCTTGGGCAAAATAGTCGGCGCATCGACTGGTAGGTCTTTCACCTGACACATCCAAGCACCTTTGATCACCCCATCGAGATAAACCGACAGCACAGTTGTCGACTCACTCCTTCGCTCACGGCGTATTGATAATTCAACCCCTTGATAGCGAAAGGCGACATTAACCCAACTACCTGCAAGTTCATCCTCTACCTGCTGCCATTGTGCTTTGCTGATCGCCATTACGCCGCCCTCATTGCTTGTTTGCCAGCCAGTTCAATGCGCCGTCCAAAGTTGCGGCAAAAATCCTCCCTGAGTCTGGCCCAGGCTTGATTTTCAAAGGTATTGGCGTTCTGACGCGCCACATTCCAAAACTCAGCCGCTTGTGTGTAGCTCCCCTCACGTTCCAACTCTGCCGCTTTTGCAGCCGGTTCCTGGTAGCGGTGATTCTCTTTAAAAGCATTGGTCTTAAACACGATTTAATTCCCCTTAAAACTATGTTGAACTTGCGATTAAAGGCTGCTGATATCCATTGAGATTTGGACGTACTTGCCATTGGGCTGGCGCTCATACAGGCGCAAGTATTCACTGGTACCAGTGATCTGAATGGCATCAGCAATGGCGTCCATGGCTTGCTTCCAGTTGTCATCATCGATGTCGAGCTGTCGTAAACTGAGCACCTGATTGACGTTAATGCGACCCTGCTGGTCGACGCGAAACGCATGCTCGACCATAGCCATTAGGCGAGTATCTGCCCCACCCGACCAGGAGTGGATGCACTCATCGATTAGGGTCTTAGCGGTTTGGATACGTTCATCAAAAACGCGATGCTCGCCCACTGCGCGGCGCACCTGGTACTGACCATCGAAACTAGTCAGTGCCACATTGCCTTTTTTACCGCCATACTTGGCCCCATACTCACTGGCTGACAACTCGACGAAGTCTGAGATCTCTCCCATGGTGGCCAACTTAAAATCCAGCATGGCCTGACGAAGCGCTTTGGCCTTAGTGACGACATTACCCACCACTTCGTCTCGCAACTTGTCCACCGGCTTAATGCGTTCTTCTGCCACCAGATCACCGATGGCGTTACGACGATAACCAGCAGGAATAGCGTTTGTTTGATTATTCATATTCAGTTCACCCTCAATTAATGCATTTTTCTTGATGCTTTATGTTTGGCTAAGGCCTCAGCCAAAGATTGCCCTTGCACGACTTCGGTGTTTACAACCTGGCGATCACCTGCTCGCTCTACGATGGTTTTGGTGATTTCAGGTACAACCGACTTCATGCTCTTCGCCAGCGTTGCAACAACCGCATCTGACAAGGTGCGCTTATCTTCAGCCGCCACCTCAGTCTTCATGTTGACTTCAAACACACCGACATTGCCTGCATCTGCGTCGTTGATTTCTATAATGAGTTTTGCCATCGAATTTACTCCTCATTCCAGCGCACGGTGACGCCATGAAATTGCACCGCGCCAGAGCGACGGCGAATCCCTTTAATGTTCTCGATGATGTCTACCGCCATGGCCTTAAGCTCTTTGGTTGGGCGGTCGATATGTATCACCTTGTTTTTACGACTCAGCACCTTCATACCGCGCAGGCGAAGGGCACTAACAACATTTATGTTATTGGCCATTTTCATCACTCCCATTTGCTTGCTGTCGCAGCAGCTTGTTGTATCTCAGCCCTAGCGCCTGTAATTCGTCCTTTAATAAAGAGCAAAGCTGACTTAGCCCCCCACCATCACTTTGTGATTGACGCTCAAGGCGATTAAAAACAGCATCAGCGCTGTATCGCTTAGGAGCGTTATTGGATGAGTAGTCACTATTAATGGCTATACGCTTGAACTGCTGTATTTCAGGCTGTGTTGAATGAGGGCAACCACCTCGACACGCCCGATAGATACGCAACTTAATGGGGTTGCTAGTTACAGTGTTGTTTTGGTGCTTATCGCATTGATGCAAAGGTATCTCCCCCATAATTGGGCAGATCACAGTGCTATGCATGTAAGCTCCTTCCACCAGTTTTTGCATACGCTGCATATCACCTGGGTAGCACTGATTAATCAGCTGACTAATCACGGTTTTTGATACACCAAGCGTATTGGCTACACGCTTTTGCCCCTGTTCCTTAGCTTTTTCTGCCAGTATCTGCTGCCACTTACTCATCATTCAGCTCCTTGAATGGGTAGAAGGTTTGACTATTTTGATCCCACACTCCCTTAGGTTGTGTCGTGGGGTACAGGCGACCTAAATCTTTAACGAGAATGTATTTCACGCATGAATAGCCATTAGGGTTTAGAAACCGTCCCTGCTTTCGGATCACACCACTTTGCTCTAAATGCCACAGGTAGCTGTGAATTAACGCCAATGAAGCATCAGTGGTCGTTTGTAACAGCTCGACATTAAAGGTCCGGTGAATCCTGATGGTGTTCCATACTTGCTGTGACCGAGTACCGTTTTTTACCCGTCGATCCTTTCGGCGATGGGCCATAGGCAACGGTAATTTCAACGCGCTACGCGCGATACACACTCGATAAAGCGTGCCTTGATATTTGTTCCGCTTATCAACAACCTCAATGGCTTGATTTCGAACTAATGTGCGGGTAAAACCCACAATTTTATGAGTATTGATATTTAAAACTTGCGCAATTTCTTTACAGCAAAATGTTTGCCTACTGCACATCAACCCCCAAGCTTGATGCCTTATAGAACCTTGGGTGACAGGGCTTTTCATAGGTTATCCTTATAATTCTAAGTAGCGCACAAACGAATATTAACGACGGCTATGATTAAGGAATAACTGACCGTCACCCCATACCTCTCGATCGACATAGTCGAGGTCGTTAGATAGAGCGAAGCGTTCAATTTTGTCGAGTGCAATGAGCGTTCGGCGCACCTCTCCACCGCTGCGTTGACGTATGTAATCAAGCATGTCTTCACCGACCTCGATATCGTTTTCAAACAGCTCAGTGGCAAACAAATTAACGTCTTCGATATCCGCTGGCAGAAATTCCACCCACTCGCTAATACGGTTGAACAGTTGTTTACGGTGGCTGATGCGACGGGCTATCTCCTCCATACCAACCAGCACAACTGGCAGCTCGGTGGCGTCATAAATATCGCGAATGGTTTCCATCGTTTTAGACTGACCAACAATATGATCTGCCTCATCAACAAACAGTGCTATTTGCTGCTCGTTCATGGTGTTGATGATGTAGTCGAGCGACTTACGTAGCGGAAATATAGGCTCGCTGCCCAGCTCCTTAGTCACTCTGGCTAAGAAGCTGCTAGGAGTATCGGTTGCACAACAACGAACAAATGCGGGTAAGCTTCCCATGTTGGTGAGCTGGTTCACCATGTAAGTGACTGTGGTGGTTTTACCAAATCCGCTCGCACCGTGAATCAAACCAATACCTGGTGTGATATCGCTACGGCTCTGCAAATTAGCAAACATGTCTAAGGTTCGTAGGACATTTTTTACTTCTACTGTTTTACGCTTCATAATGACATTCCTTTGGTTTACTAGGTGTTGTTAATAAGGCCTGTTAGCCTTGGGTTTGAAAGCTGGGCAGCTATTTCACTTGGCGGTGTGGCTGCTCAGCTTTTTTCAAAATTCTGTCCAATCTATTACGCTGCAATACGTTGTTTAGGCGGTACTTCTTAAGCCACTCCAGCTCTTTTTCGGTTAACGCTCTAAGGAGTGAACTTTCGGTAAGGAGTACGGCTTTTTCATGGTCGCTACGCACGATGCGCGACTCTTGACCTGCCATCGCTTCTTTGCGCTTGGCAAGGGCTTCACGCTGACGCTCGATAGCGGCTAACTCAACCTCGCTCAATTGATGCTGCTTATCGCCTGTCGCGGCCTCCAGCCCAGCTATAGCGCTATTGTTGTGCCCGGCAGTACGTTCGAGATAACTGAGGCTGGCGCGCTGTAACTTTTTCTGAGCCAACTCATCGGCGTACAGAGAATCAATGCCAAACTCTTCCTGCAGGCGCTTGGCCGACTTGCGAAATGCAGCAAGCTCTTTCTGGGTCTGTTTACGGCGCTCACGAAACTCGGTAGGTGCAATGCCTCGATTGACCAAGTCCATGTTGACTGCGTCAACATAGGTATCCCAGGCATCAATGGGATACAGCGTCGCGCGGCCGATATCGCAGGGGTCGATAAACACCCGCACGGTTTGACGCTGCCAGGCTGCCTCCATCAGCTCGGGCGCTGTGTATTGCACCCCATCAGCCTTGACGCTACCGCGAACCACTTTGGCGGTACCGATAAAATTGAGTAGATGATCGAGGGTATGTGTATTTACAATCGTGCGCTTGCGATAACCTGAACTGGCATAGAGTTCAAACGGGGTTTTGCCCGTTTTATCGTGTGGTACATGGTTATAGTCGAACTCAAGGTAATCGTTCAGCGCCTGCTGCAACTGCTCTGGGGTTAATGCCAGACTCAGGCGCTCAGCCTCAGCCTGCTTCTTGCCCTCACCTATGCGCTTGGCGAAGTTATACATGGCTTCGATTTGCTGGCGATCGCTGATGCTATGGCCTATATAGCCAGGCATTTTTTCCATTAACACCCGACTCATGGTGCCGAAAAAACGCTCAATAAAGGGCTTTTCCCAGCCGCTAAAAGCGTTGGCTTTAGATATGTCTAAATCCAGCAGGTTAAAAATGGTGGTTGTACGATTGGACACATAGTCGCTACCGTTGTCGGTACGCATAATCGCGCCCTCTTCTGGCAACCCCCACTCCAGCAGGGTTTTACGCAGCAACAGGCAGATAGCCTCACTGTTAGAAGTGGGGGCCACAATCAACTGTACACGACGGGTAAAAGCATCGATCACTGCAACGATACTGTGACGCTTGAGCTTACCGTTGACGTTTAGCTCTACATCCGTTGGCGTAGAGTCGAACTCCCACACCTGATTAGGCCCATCAATATGCGGATACATACGCGCAAACAGCGGGCGGTATTTATCTGTGTACTGCGTTGGATTAGTGGTAAAGGCATGCTCAACCTCAAACTTAACCGCATACTGTGTTAACCAGCGTTTAAACGAGCTGATTGACGGCAGTTCCCAACCATAATCAGCTGCACGCACCAGTGCCAAATCGCGAACCTTATTGGCCTGTTTGAGCAGGTGTGGCTTTTTGGTGATCAGAGCAGTTAAAAACTCATTGAGGCGAGGCTGTTCGTCTATTTTTGACTGTTTAACGGCCTTGTACTGATCAACTAAGCCGATAATCCCTTGCTCATGATAGGCTTTGGCCCAGTAGTAAACCGATGTTTTTCCCAGCTGTTTAATGTATTGACGAACATGCATGTCAGTCAGAATTAAACTGGTGTTAAAAGCCCGAATAAAAGCATTATTACCATCGGTTTTATTGCCCGCATCAGCATAAGGACCGATGAACTCTTCATAGGCGACCACTACTGATTCACGCGCTTTAGCTTTAGCCTGCTTAGCTTCACTTAAACACATGAACTGCGCCATGCCGTCGGCTTTAGTGGTGATCCGTTGACTACGAGTCTTGCGCTGTTCTGCTTCAACCTGTTTTATCGCCGACTTGGCGGCAACAACTGCAGTGGAGGTACTTTGCTCTACCAATTGAGCTCGAAGATAGGCTTGGGTTTCGATGGGTAAGCTATCGATGTGGTATTCAAAGCCTTTGCCTTTAGAACGTTTCTGCTTTTCCCATGCTTCCTTTTCTGCCTTAATCCTGACATTTCTATCGTTATTCGGAGTATGAGGAAGATCAGCAATTTCTTTCGCTGTAAACCACAATTTAGCCTTCATTACGAGTCTCCACTAGCTGCACACCAAGAGTCTCAGATAGGTCATTCATAATTGAGTTAGCGAGCTTGCGCTTAGGTTTCCTTCCTGTATTTGGAGCAAACCACTGAATGCATTTTTGAACAGTCCTTGGGTTGTACCCATGAGAAATAGCCCACGATCTGCAGCTCATCCCCTTTAAAAGAAGAGCCGCATGAATATGATTTGCTTTTTCTATCTGCATAGATAAATACTCGTGTTACTATAAAAAGTTACGCACCACGAACACTTTTTGGGTACGCTATAAGTTACGCACTGCGTAACTTATTGAGCATGATAGATCCGTTTATTACGCAGTGCAACGTTTTTTACGCGATCCGATACCGTTTTTTACGCACCCATTTAGAACCAAATTTCAAGGCATTGATTTTATTAACAATAAATTCAAATGGATCTACGTATGACTAATAAGATCAATGATCCGTTGTCCCAAAAGGGAACCGGATCCATTGCAGAAAGAGTTGACGAGGCAATAAAACCTCATAGCATCAGGTTGTTTGCGTCAAAAATAGATGTTTCAGAGGGGACTTTGCGTAGAATTTTAAAGGGCGAAGATCCTAAACTGAGTGTTACTGTTAAAATAGCTGAAGAGTCAGGCGTTCTTCTGAACTGGCTGGTGACAGGTGAAGGCCCTAAACATCCAGGTGAAGATCACAAACAAGTGTCATTAGAGCCTGTTGTCGTCCGTTGCGACGAATTCACTGAGGAGTTTGCCCTAATCCCCGGCTATCACATTAGCGCGAGTACTGGTCATGGCGAACTCAACCGTGGTGAGCAAGTAAAGCGCCACCTTGCATTTAGAAAGAAGTGGTTAAATTTCCGTGGGCTTTCACCCGATAAGCTAGCAGTTGTGTTCGCTCACGGTGACTCTATGGAGCCAACCATTCATAGCAACAACTCGCTTTTAGTAAATACTGCGGACACTAAACTAACTGATGGTTCCATCTTCGTCTTGCGTTTTGGTGACGAACTCTACGCCAAGCGCCTGCAAAAACGCTTTGATGGCGATATCAGGCTAATTAGCGATAACAAAGAGTATGAAGATCAGATAGTAAAGGCAGATGAAATCAGCCAACTGAACATCATCGGTAAGGTAATCTGGATAGGAAAAGATCTTTATTAACGAATGGGTCATGCAGGCCCATTCACATTTTCAAAACTAAGCGACTTCTCAAGTAAAGGTGCGGGGAATTTTCAAAATCTAACGATTTTATGATTTTTGACTTTATCTCTCTTCCCAAAATCGCAAACCCGCGCCCAGCCTGAATTTCTCAGCAAATTTTATCTGATCTCGTCTATTCTCGGTTTGATCATCAATATTCAATACCTAACGACTGGTTACAAAAGCCGCCAAGTGGCGGCTGATGGGATAGAGAGGCTTCCCTGTTGAGAGGCCTCACTAATGAGAAGAGTGACCTATTTCAGAGTCGAAAGATAGGCAAGCAGATCGGCCAACTCATCGGCGCTGCGCTGCTTATTGCTCACCAGATATTTACCGTTCACCAGCAACGAAGGCACCCCGCGGATCCCAGATAATTGCGCCTGAGTATCATAGTCGGCGATCGCCAACTTGTTATCTACCGACGCTAGCGCCTTGTCGACCTCTGCCTTAGACAGGCCCTGCTCGACGAAAAACTGACTCAGCTCCTCCTGACGCTTAAAGGCGCCGTTACCCTCATGGATCCGCTTAAACAGATTGCCATGGGTCTGTTCGGTCACATGGAACTTCTTCGCTAGGTAGTAGGCTTCCTGGCTCAGCTGCCAGGCCGCGCGGCCGCCCGCCACCGGTGTGCGCTCAAATGCCAGCTTATCACCCAAATCGGCCTTTAACTTGGCCACGGCCGAGGTGATCAAGCCATCCTGACGATAACAGTGGGGGCAGTTATAGGAGAAGAACTCGCGCACCACAGGCTGATTCACCTCAGGGATCCCCGCCACCTTCACATAATCGACCCCTTCGACATACTTAGCCTGAGCGCTAACCTGAAAGGCGGCCAGGGCGATAAATAACAGACTCACATAACGACATAGATTCACGACTCTTTTCATAACCAACTCTTCTTATTATTGAAAAATGTTTGCTCCCCAGGCTTAGCTGAGGCTATTTATCTTGCAATCTTCTCTTACCATCTTCTCTTACCAGGGCCTGGACTCATAAATTCAATCAAATACGCTTCGGCCTTTTGGACGCTAATCTTCAGGAACATTAGGCTTCACAAACACTGGCTTTCACAAGCATTAGCCTAGCAATGGGCCAGCATAACTAAGGGATCGGTAAACTTATACTGATAGTTTAGCTCCCGGGTGATAAGGCCTCCATCGACGCGTTTATCTTCAGCTAAGTCTCCCTCTATAAAGCTTGGCGGCGTGAGCCCCAACTGAGTCGCCGCCTTTTGATAAAATTCCGCCTTGGTGGGATGCAGCGGCGCGCAGAGATTATAGGCTGGCGATAAAGGCCCCTCAGCTTTCAGCAGCGAGGTCACGGCACCAATACAATCATCGAGATGCACCATATTCACCGCCAGGTTACCACCAGGCACATTCTCTCTTCCCGCCAGGAATCGCCCTGGATGCCTTTTGGGACCTATGAGGCCGGCGAAACGCACGACGACGCAGTTATTGTTAGACTCGCTACCAGCAGAGTGATTGTTAAACACGCCACCTGCGGAGTTAGCACCAGAGAAGAGTACCTCGGCGGCCAGCAAGGTCTCACTCGCCGGGCTGTGGGCCTTAGCATCGTTCTCGACGCAGCCACTGCCTGAACGGTCGCCACCGGCAGGATAGACACCAGACGTGCTGATAAAAATGATGCGCTGATATTCGTGGGTGCCCATTAACACCTTGAGGCGCTTGAGGCGATCCAGATAGCCGTTATCCCCACGGCGAAGTCCGGGGGGAATGTTGATCACTATGGCATCGCAAGCGAGGCCTTGGGTTATCGCTTCACGGGTCTGAGAGGACAAACCCTCACTCTCGAGTGCTTCTAAATCCAGCGCAAAGCCTGCGATTCCATCGGCTGATAAGGCCTCGGCCTCCTGTGGCGAGCGTTTGGAGCCCGTGACCTTTAATCCTTGGCTCACTAACTCCTTGGCCAAAGGCAGACCAAACCAGCCGCAGCCGACGACGGCAACAGAAGTTATCATCTTGAATGCTCTAAATTAAAATATTTTGACTTGAAACCAGACTTCTAAAATAACGCAAGGGGACTAGGGGGTGCCAGCAAAATAAAAACTAATTCCACTGTCGGCCTGTAACACGCGCATTGCACCTTCGGTTAATTCTTCAAGCTTAAGCACACTATCGACAAACACCTCCTCCTGACTGAGGAAACGCAGGCCCGGCTCGCTGCCGTCGGGATGACAGGCCCACACCTGAGGCTGTTTCACCGATTGAGTGGTGACCATCACCTTGCCGACATCGCCATCGCTGAGACGCACCAGAGTGCCCGGCGGATAGATCCCCAGCAATTTAACCAACACGGCGATCAGCGTCTCCGAATGTTTCCCCGCATGGTTCTTAAACAGATAACCCAGGGCTATCTGAGGCGAGCGACTCTCTTCGGCCCACAGCTGACCGTCATAATCGTTCGCCAGGCTCACCAGCTGGGTGATGATGGGGATCTTCTTCTCTGTCAGGCCGTCGGGAAAACCAGAGCCATCGATAAACTCGTGATGATGCAAGACAATACTGAGCACCGCCTTATTAAACAGGCCCGTCTTGTTGAGCATCTCGTAGCCAAAGTTGGGGTGCATCTTGAGGAAATTGGCTTCGGAGGCCGTTAACGGTGTCTTCTTGCGCCGGATAGACTCGGGTACCTTGAGCTTTCCTATGTCGTGGAACAGACAGCCCAGCGCTATGTCGCGCATATCCGATTTTGGCAGCTCCATGGCCCTGGCGATCATCAGCGCCAATACCGCCACCGAGATGCCGTGTTGGGTGACGCTATTGTCACTCTCACCTGCGGTCACTAACGCCAGGTGGGTCTGCTCATACTCAAACATATGCTCGATGAGCGACTCCACCAGCGAGGCGGCCTCACGATAGGCGCCCTCGGGATCGCTGGCTATCTTGCTAAAGGTCGAGCGGCACTCGTTGACACAATCGATGAAGCGTTTCTGACTCAGACGCAGGGATTTACGCACATTGCGTTTGGCTTCTATGATGGGATCCACCACCTCTTCTGCCTTTTCAGCCTGCTCGTCCCCCTCATCATTCTCCTCTTCCAACAGTTCTTCGCCCGACACCAACAGAACATAGGGCACGCCAAGACTCTTGATCAGCTCTATCTGCGCCTCTTCTTCAATCTTGATGCGGTTAAAAAGGAACGGATGGTTTTTCCAAGACAAGGGTAACTTAACAGTGATACCTGTTTGTAACTTAGACAGGGGTAATTGTATCGGCTCAGTTCTGGCCACTCGAAGCAACTCCATTGATTTTCCCCATACCCATTGGGTCCCCTGCTCCAGATCTGGATGCGGGACGATCCCCTAAGAATATGAAAAGCAACCTAACTTTAATAACATAACTATAGTCAATAGCAACTCAATTTGTACAATCTGTCATTAAATTGACCACTTACGCACAGATTGACGCCAAAGTGCACCGAGAGACAATTAGCTGCTGGTTATAAGATATGCAAAAAATCTAAACTAAGATTGAAATTATTTATTGTATACAATATTCAATTGATGTTAGTATGCTTCTGTTCTTTAGAGATACGTAGCAACCCCGGATTATGTTTCTTTAAAGAGTGTTGCTGTCAATTGTCCTTAATATAAGTCCTGTGAATTTGTTGTTTTTCACATTGATTTATAAGGTATTTTGTAACATTCCGATATCTTGAGACTGAATTTTCATTCAATAGAGATATGCTTAGCGCTGCATCTTGCAGCGCTTTTTTTTGGCCGGGACTCACTAATCCGTCTGATTGCGCCAATCCTGCAGGTAGTATTTAAGGTGCTTCGACTTGGCAATATAGAGCAGGCTCCAGAAGAGAAACAGCGCGTCCAGGCCAAAGCTCCAGCTATAGAGAAAATGGTTATGAATCAGGCGCTGCAACAAAAGGCCAGCATCTACCATCAAAAGCGCGATCAGCAGAGGTTTAAGTTGATTAAAGGCGGGTCTTAACCAGAGTGGAGCGCGTTTACGCTCGGCGATCACTAATCCATAGAGAAATAAGCCACCGACGCCTGCGGCCAAGGCCATCAGAAAGTCAGACTTTTGCGGATAGATGAGGGCGACCAAACCGGCTCGATCGCTGGCCTGAGTCAGGGAGGCGATAAACACGCACCATCCCCGGGCGATAAAGGCCAGCATCAGGTACAACATAAGCGGCGGCTTAAAGTGTCCCTTATCGTCTAACCAATTAATATGTCCAAAATTCAATAGTGTTCTCCCTCCCCCGTTTCTCTCTATATGGTGATGATGTCGCGGATTTCAACATCTGATAACAATTGGTGGCGGTGAACGATAAAAAAAGCGCCATCTCTCGATGACGCTCTCGTTTAACTTCGACCTAATTTAGTCGGCTAATTCACACAGCCAATTTAAGAGCCTAGGATTGCCAAGAGCTCGGCCTCATCGATCACCTTCACCCCAAGCTCCTGCGCCTTGGTCAACTTTGAGCCAGCAGCCTCTCCAGCAACCAAGCAATCGGTATTTTTCGAGACGCTGCCTGCCACCTTGGCACCTAATGCCTGCAGCTTAGCCTTGGCATCGTTGCGGTTGAGTTGCGTCAGGGTGCCGGTTAATAC
Organism: Shewanella sp. KCT; assembly: GCF_007636505.1. Lineage (NCBI taxonomy): Bacteria > Pseudomonadati > Pseudomonadota > Gammaproteobacteria > Alteromonadales > Shewanellaceae > Shewanella > Shewanella sp. KCT. The sequence goes on along the minus strand of NZ_LVDJ01000003.1, from coordinate 447,347 downwards.
CCAGGTCTGCCCCTTCAGGGAGAGCGCCTCTTCAGCAACCTCTTCGATGTCGGGCCAATGCACACCGGCCTGCAGCAGGCCGTCTATCACCTCAAGGTTATGGGGCTGCTCGAAGAAGTGCACCAGATGCTGGGCGACAATCACCCCCACATCGTCAACCTTCATAAAGGTCTCGGCGTCCGCCTGCTTGAGATGCTCAAGAGTCTTGAAATAGTTAGCCAGGTTGGCGGCGGTGGCTTCACCCACCTCCCTGATCCCCAGCGAATAGAGGAAACGGGCAAAGGTGGTTTGCTTGGCCGCTTCCAGGGCATTGACCAGATTGGTAGCCGACTTCATCCCCATACGATCCAGCATAGTGATCGCCGAGGCGGTAAGCTTGAAGAGATCCGCAGGGCTGGCCACCAGCTCCTTATCGATCAGCTGGTCCACCACCTTATCGCCCATGCCATCGATATCTAACGCCTTGCGAGAGGCGAAGTGCTTGATCGCCTCCTTACGCTGGGCCTCACAGTAAAGGCCGCCGGTACAACGGGCAACCGCTTCACCCTCGACGCGCTCCACGTCGCTGCCACACACGGGGCATTGCGGCGGAAACTGAATCGGCTGGGCATCGCTCGGGCGCTTCTCGGGCACCACGGCAACGACCTGAGGGATCACGTCACCGGCGCGGCGGATGATCACGCTATCGCCTATCATCACCCCGAGACGGGCGATCTCATCGGCGTTATGCAAGGTGGCGTTGGAGACGGTAACCCCGCCGACAAAGACAGGTTGCAGGCGCGCAACCGGGGTCACGGCGCCGGTACGGCCCACCTGGAAGTCTACCCCTTCGAGCAGGGTGATCTCCTCCTGGGCCGGAAACTTATAGGCGGTGGCCCAGCGAGGCGCCTTAGCCACGAAACCAAGAGTCTGCTGCTGGGCGATATCATTCACCTTAAGCACCACGCCGTCTATCTCATAGGCCAGCTCGCTACGACGGGTCAGTATATCCTGATAATAGGCCAGCACGGTCGGGATATCCGCACATACCTTGACTTCACTGCTCACCGGACAGCCCCACTCTTTAAGCTGCATCAACTGTTCGAAATGACTAGCTGCCAGCGGCCAGGTTTCCGGCTCCACCACGCCCAGAGCGTAGGCATAGAATGCCAAGGAGCGACTGGCGGTGATCTTGCTATCTAACTGACGCAGGCTACCGGCGGCGGCATTACGCGGATTGACGAAGAGCTTCTCGCCCTTGGCGCGGGCCTTGTCGTTGACCGCCTCGAAGGCCGCCTTAGGCATAAAGACTTCGCCGCGCACCTCGAGTAGTGGCGGGAAACCGCTGCCTCTGAGTCTCAATGGCACAGATTTGATGGTGCGTACGTTCTCGGTGATGTCTTCACCGACGGTGCCATCACCGCGGGTGGCGGCGCGCTCAAACACGCCATCGCGATAGAGGATACTCACCGCCAAACCATCGAGTTTAGGCTCACAGCAAAATGCCGGCGCCTCCGGCAGCTTATCGCCGACACGCTTATAGAAGGCGTTGAACTCCTCTTCGCTAAAGACGTTATCCAGGCTCAACATGGGCTTGAGGTGAGTCACCTGATTAAACTTGCTCAGGGCCTCGCCGCCGACTCTCTGGGTTGGCGAGTCGGCCAGCGCCAGCTCGGGATGCTCGGCCTCCAGCTCCTGCAGGCGACGCATCAGACGGTCATATTCGGCGTCGGGAATTGAGGGCGCGTCATCGACATAGTAGCGATAGTTGTGCTGATTAAGCTCGTCGGTTAACTGTTTAATCTCGTCTTGTATGGCTTGCATGATTTCTTATCCAGTTTAAGCAACAGAGGCCGCTCATGCGGCCTCTATCTTGAATATCCGATTAGGTATCACATCTGCGCGCGAATGCGCTGCAGGTAAGACTGTTTGGTCTGCTCGCTCCAGGCGCCACGACCACCGTCGAGCACTTCGCCGCCGAGATCGTCGGCAAGCTGATGGGCCGAGTTAAGCATGATGGAGAAATTCATCAGAGGATCGCCATAGCAAGGCAGCGTCATAAACAGCACTATGCCCTGAGTGGTAAACTGCTCCATCTCATCTGGGTTGAATACCCCAGGCTTAACCATGTTAGCCAATGAAAACAGCACCTTGCCTGTGCCAGCATTATCCTCATGACGATGGAAAATATCCATGTCACCAAACTTGAAGTTAAGGGTCAACAGGCTAGGTAGTAGCTCGGCGCCATTGAGGGCCTCGCCCTCTTTAGCCACCACGTGCAGCACCAGTACATCCTGTGGATCGCCAAGCGGCGCCTCTTCGGCCACTTCTGGCGCTGGCTCTGGTTCAACAGGCACTGGCTCTACAGACGCAGGCGCTACTGACTGAGTCGCTTCGACTCTCGGCGCGGGGCGCACTGCTTCCTGCTTACGCTCGGTAACTGGGTCTTCAAACAGCGAAGGCTGCGCCGGGGCCTGACCCAGGCCAAGCTCCATCTGCTCGAGATGGGCGTCGCCAACTTCCTCGTTAGGAGTGGCCGACATCACCGGCTCTTGACGTGAACGCGGCGCCTTCTGCTTAGGCTCATCCGACAGGGAGAAACTTGGCGAGACCTCTGCTGGCTCGCTCTCTTGCGCGCGAGCACCGGCAGGTGTGGCACGGCTGGTCGAGGTGGCCTTAGGAATGCTGCGATCTTCGCCGTTATTTTTAATGACTCTTACAGGGCCAACGCCATCGGCGTCGAAACCGTCACTGTCACGTGTCTTATCTGTGTATAGCCCTGTCATGGGCGATTCTTTTAATGATTTAGGTTGCTGCCGCCTAATGGACCAAAAACCATGCACAAGTACCGCGATAATGGCTACCGCGCCTAACACGAACAATACCAGTTGCAAATTTTCCATTGATTACCCTGTTTTTCCCAAAATTATACTGCGTCGGCTAATGCCACCGCCTCATCGATATCGACGGCAACTATGCGTGAAACCCCTGGCTCGTGCATAGTGACACCTATTAGTTGATCGGCCAATTCCATGGTGATCTTATTGTGACTAATATAAACAAATTGCACACTCTGAGACATCTCTTTTACCAGTCGACAGAACCTGTCTACATTGGCATCATCGAGCGGCGCATCGACCTCATCCAACATACAAAATGGCGCCGGATTCAGCCTGAAAATCGCAAATACCAATGATAAAGCGGTTAATGCTTTTTCTCCACCCGAAAGCAGGTGAATCGTACTATTCTTTTTCCCCGGCGGCCTGGCCATGATGGTGACCCCTGTCTCCAGCAGATCATCATCGGTCAGCGCCAGATAGGCACTGCCGCCGCCGAACACCTTAGGAAACAGCACACCAAGATCTTGGTTGACCCTATCGAAGGTCTCCTTAAAGCGCGTCTTGGTCTCGCGGTCGATCTTGCGAATCGCCTCCTCCAGGCTGCCGAGGGCCTTGGCCAAGTCCGCATCCTGACTGTCGAGATAGGCCTTGCGTTGACTCTGCTGTTCGAACTCTTCAATCGCCGCCAAATTTATCGCGCCAAGATGTTCGATCTGCGCCTTTGTGCGCTCAAGCATCTTCTGACGATGGCTCAGGCTCACCGTCAGATCCAGGGTTGCCTGCACCTCGGCGATATCCACCTCCTGGCCCCTGATCTGGGCTAACTGACTGTCAATTTGACCTTTTATCCCTTCGCGACGTAACTTTAACGCGCTGATGGCTTGAGTCAAGTGCTCTAACTTGCCAACTTGTTGTTTTTGCTTGGCGCCGATCTCGTCTGCTTGATTTTGCAGCTCAGCCTGCTGCAGACGCAGGGCATCGAGCGCCGCCTGCGCCTCCCCCTGACGCGCCAGGGCATCATTGAGCTGGGCCGTCATGGCATCGGCTTGCTGCTTACCATCTAGCTTATCCTGCCCCTCGAGTTGCCCCTGAAGCTCGCTCAGCTCTTGGGCCAGCTCCTTCATCTGCCGCTCGAGCTGCTCCCCCTGCTGACGGCTAAGCGCTTGCTCGGTATTGATCGCCTGCAGCGACTGCTGTAGCTGCTGGGACTGCTGCGCCAACGCCTGACGCTCGCGGCCCAGCGCCTTATGCTGGGCGCGGCGATCGGCAAGTCCTGCCACCTGGCTGTCGGCTGAGCGCATCAGCTCAGTCAGCTGCGCCTCGTCTTGATCGCGACGACTTGTCAGCTCACTAATGCTTTGCTCCACGGCTACTAGCTCGCCGCTCTGCTCTTCGAGCAAGGCCTTCAGCCTGGCTTGCTGCTCACCTTGCCGGGCGATACGCTCCTGGGTCGCCTGAGCCTGCGCCATCAGGCGTTCACGCTCAAGCTGCGTCCCCTGCAAGCTGGTATTAAGCTGGGTGAACGCCTCACGCTGCTCATCCAAGGCCTGATTGACCTCGGCCAGCACCGCCCTACGCTCATCGATCGCCTCGACACTGGCCGCTATGCTGAGCTCAAGCGCCTGCTGCTCGGCCTTAAGCTGCACCAGCTGGCTGCCCTGCTCGGCCTTTTGCAGCACAAAGCCGTTACCGACGATGTAGCCATCGGCAGTGACGATGCGCTCGTCATCCTCAAGTGATCCCAGCATGGCCTTAGCCTGACTCAGGCTATCGACCCAGCTAAGCCTGGACAGCCAGGGCGCCAGGTTGACCTCGCTGCTAAGCCCGGTCCACTGCTGAGATCTACTTAACTCAAAGCCGCTCTCATTCTCTGTTTCCTCTGCGCTTGGCTTGTCACTCACCTTCTGGGTGAGCAGACCGTCGAGCAGCAGGTCTACCGCCGCTTCCCAACCGGGCGTGACCTGAATCGCCTGCCAGAGGGCGCGGCCCTGAAGCGCATCTTCCTGAGGTAAGATACGCTTGACCACCGCCAGACGTCCCCGCTCCTCGGCCAGGGACTGCGACAATGCGTCGACCTGGGCCTGGGTCTGGCGCGCCTGCTCTTGTAACTGAGACTGAGTGGCAGCCCCCTGCTCGATCTCGCCCTTAAGCTCATCGACCCGCTCGGCGAGCCGTTCACACTGAGCATGTTGCAGCGCAAGATTGGCGGTTTCATCCTGATGGGATAGCTGCTCAAGCTGGCGTAACGCGCTCTGATGTTGCGACTTTAGCTTAGCCAGGACGCTCTGCTTATGCTTGAGCTCCCCCTTGGTGAGTTCCAGGCGTAGCTGACATTGGCTAGCCGCCTGCTTGGCCTGACTCTCAGCTTCCTGAGCCTGCTCCAGGGATAACTCGACCTCGCCGAGCTGCTCATCGAGTAACTCGAGCTGCAGCTGCAACGCCTGATGGGCCTCCCGGGCACCGTCCTGACGCTCATCGAGATCGCCGCGCGCTAATATGAGCGCCTGATCCTGAGCCTTTAGCAGTGCCAGCTTCTCTTCGTCCTGCTTGATACGCTGCTTGAGATGCGCATCTTGCTGCTGACGATGCTTGACCTCCTGTTCGAGCTTAGCGATCTGATTACCGTTAAGATAGAAGGCCTCGACCTGTTGCTGCTCCTGGCGCTCAAGCTCATCGAGTTTGAGCTTAAGTTCGGTCAAATTGCGCGACAGAGCTTCTCGTCCGGCATCACCCTCGCTCTGGGTCAGCGTCTTGGCTTCTATCTCCTGGGATAACTTATCAGACTGGGCGCTCAGCTCCAGATATTTGGCCACCTCGAGCTGAGCCTGTTGATCCCGCTCCGTCTGCTTCAGCGCCCGATATTGACGCGCCGCCTCTGCCTGCTCGGCCAACTTGTCTATCTGTCGGCCCAGCTCCTGACGGATATCCCCTAAGCGTTCGAGGTTCTCTCGGGTGTGGCGGATGCGGTTTTCCGTTTCGCGTCGCCGCTCCTTATAGCGGGAGATCCCCGCCGCCTCTTCGATGAAGACCCTCAGCTCCTGAGGCTTAGATTCGATGAGACGTGAGATGGTGCCCTGCTCGATAATGGCGTAGCTGCGTGGACCTAGGCCCGTGCCCATGAAGAGATCGGTAATGTCCTTGCGGCGGCACTTTTGGCCATTGAGAAAGTAGCTGGATTCACCTTCGCGACTCACCTGACGTTTTACGGCAATCGCCTGATAGCTGGCGTACTGACCGCCCAGACGGCCCTGCTGATTGTCGAAGCTGAGCTCGACACTGGCCACGGAGACGGGGCGTCTGGCCGAGGAACCGTTAAAGATAACGTCAGCCATGGAGTCGCCGCGCAGGTGTTTGGCAGAGCTTTCGCCCAGCACCCAGCGCACCGCATCGATCACATTGGACTTGCCACAGCCATTGGGGCCGATAATGGCCGTAAGCGGTTGGTTAAAAGGGATTTTAGTGACATCGACAAACGACTTAAATCCAGCAAGTTTTATCTGTGTGAGTCTCATTGTGCCAGTTTGGTCGTCTATTGGGAGGCGCGCTTGGTATCGCTGTTATTATTGCTAGCCACTTTATCAAAGCATGCCGCATTTTGTAACGTTTTTTCTGTTACGTGGCGTGATTTCACCCTTGTTTTTACAACAGGGCTGACACACAATCGGCCTTAAGCACGAAATAAGGATATTCAGATAAGACTATGAATCAAAAAGCAAGCAAGCCCGCTAAGAGTGGCGTGAACTATTTTCTCGACGGCTTTCGGCTGATCAAACAGCCCGGCCTGAGACGCTTCGTCTTCATCCCGCTGAGCGTCAACCTGGTGCTGTTTGCGGCGGTGATCTACTTCGCCATCGGCCAGCTGGAACAGGTGTTTCAATGGATCAATGGTCAACTGCCAGAGTACCTGAGCTGGCTGAACTTCCTGCTCTGGCCGCTGGCGGTGCTTACCCTCTTGGTGGTGCTCTCCTTTATCTTCAGCTCTGTGATGAACTGGATAGCCGCCCCCTTCAACGGCCTGCTGGCTGAGAAGGTTGAGCAATATCTCACCGGCAAAGACCTCAATACCGGCGGCACCATAGATCTGATTAAAGATCTGCCGCGCATCCTGGGGCGCGAGTGGATGAAACTGAAATATTACCTGCCCAGAGCCATACTGTTTCTCATTTTGTTCTGGGTGCCTTTCATCGGCCAGACCGCCGCGCCTGTGCTCTGGTTTCTGTTTAGCGCCTGGATGATGGCGATTCAATATTGTGACTATCCCTTCGATAACCACAAGGTGCCCTTTAATGATATGAAGTTTGCCCTCAATCAGACCAAGGGCAGCAGCTTTAGCTTCGGCGCCGCAGTCACCCTGTTTTCGATGATCCCCATCATTAACTTTATCGTAATGCCGGTTGCCATCTGTGGCGCCACCTCTATGTGGGTAGACAAGTACCGCGCCGCCTACCGCAACGCGCAGATTGCGCCGGAATAGTGCTCACCTCAAGTCTCTTAAACGCAACGACGTTATGAAAATGACTTCAATAAAAAAGGCCTGCAATTGCAGGCTTTTTTAATGGCTTAACTCGACTCAGTCGACTCAGTTATCCCCGGGGCTGCCAGCAGCTTTCACAGGCAACAATTGGCTTATTGGCTAGGCGATAACCCTTACCTAAACAGTTACCTATACGATTGCCTCGGCGGGCTCTTCTCTAGGCATCTCTTTAGGCAGTTCTCTGGGTTTAGAGAGATCGATCACCACTGTCTCGGAGATCTTATCTTGAATCGCCTGACGGTTAGCATCCCAATATATCTGTAGGAATCCGAGTAAACCTGTGGCGAAACCGGCGCCATAGCCGCCATATCGTCCAAAGGCATCCCATAGCGAGATAGACGATGCATCCAGCGGCACCACCCGAATGTTGAGCAGCTTCTTACCCAGTGTCTGGCCATCGAACCAGGCGGTAAAGATAGTGAAGTAGAAGGCGGCCCAGCCAAAGCCGAGCCCGAGATCGTTTAAGATGCCTTTGGCCCATTCCAGCAGGCTGTAGGGCGAAGGCTTATCTTCCTCCTCATCAAGTTTGTCCGGGTCAATCCCTAGCGCTGCTGGCTCATCCATTAAGGCTTGTTGGCTTGGCTCGGCGACCTTGCTCACTTGCTTGTCCAGCACTGCTTCAGTCCCATCTAGCTCCGCCTTAGGCGCCGGGCTTGACTCGCTAGCTTCTTGCTCCACCACCTCTTGCTTCACTGTCTCTTGCTTCAGTGCTTCTTGCTTCATCGCTTCTTGATTTACTGCGTAAGCATTGGGATAGGCCTGGTTTAGGCGCTGCATCAGTGCTTGTTTTTCCTGACTCGGCAGAGACAGCTCGTCGATCAGCTGAGATGCCAGCGCCACTTTCTCCCTGTCGCTTGCCTTTAAGCTGTCCATCGCACCAAGCAGCTTGGTTAACTTCTCGTCGGCGCAGCTTGCCTCCTCACACAGACTAAGGGCTAAGATCTGCGGCATGACCTTTAGTGCATTCAAGGACTCCGCCTGTTGGCCTGTGGTCTGCGCCACTTTCTCCCCGTCCTTGCCTTTATCTGAATCGCCGTAGGAGATGATATTGTCGCTGGTGACCCAGATTGTCATCAAGAGCATGGCAAGATAGAGGCCCCACTTCAGCGCCTTGCCCAGTTGATGGCTGCGACGCTCAATGACTAAGGTTAAGCCGACCAGGAGAATAAACAGGGCGCCGGCCTGCTCGGCCAACACGCTAATCAGCAAACCATCGATCAGCATCGCTAGGCCGCGCTTGAGTGGCGAGGCCAGCGGGGTATAGAGCAGCTCTGGCGCCACATGAAAGGCGAAGGGGGTGACTATTGTCTTAGGGTCTTTGGTCTTAGGAGCTTTCGTTTTAACATCTTTGGTCTTAGATTTTTTAGCTGACTCAGGGCTCGCAGATTGATGCGCTGTGCTCGGCATATTCGCCGCATCCCCTATCCTATCGTTTGTGCTGCTCACTCATCTGCTCCCTGCGAATTATTCTGATTATTTTGGCTAGCGGGCCTGATACATTTCGCTAAGTTATCAATAGGATCCCCATTAGACCAGCCCCCTTAGCGATGTAATTATGATATAAGTGACAGCTTTTATAACAGAAAAGAATAACGAAGATGAAACTATCATTTCTAATGCGCCCAAACCACACTATGATTTAGCTGTATACATTAAGGAGCAAGTAATCCATGAGTAAAATTTTCGAAGACAATTCATATACCATAGGTAATACACCTCTTGTTCGCCTAAATCGCGTCAGCAAGGGAAATGTGCTCGCCAAGGTTGAGGCCCGTAACCCTAGCTTTAGTGTAAAGTGTCGTATTGGCGCGAATATGATTTGGGACGCCGAAAAGAAGGGCTTGCTCACTAAAGACAAAGAATTGATCGAGCCAACCTCAGGCAATACAGGTATTGCACTGGCCTATGTCGCAGCGGCACGTGGTTATAAGCTAACCCTGACCATGCCAAACACCATGAGCCTCGAACGTCGCAAGCTGCTTAAAGCCTTGGGTGCCAATCTTGTGCTGACCGAAGGTGCCAAGGGTATGAAGGGCGCCATCGACAAGGCTGAAGAGCTGCGTCAATCTGCGCCAGAAAAATACCTGATCTTAGGTCAATTCGATAACCCAGCCAACCCTGAGATCCACGAGAAGACCACAGGTCCAGAGATCTGGAACGACACAGACGGTGAAGTCGATGTGGTTATTGCGGGCGTGGGTACCGGCGGCACCATTACCGGTGTAAGTCGTTACATCAAGCAAACCCAGGGCAAGGCGATCACCTCGGTTGCGGTTGAGCCTGCAGACTCTCCTGTCATTGGCCAGACCATGGCCGGTCAGCCTGTACAGCCTGGTCCACATAAGATCCAAGGTATCGGTGCCGGTTTCATCCCAGGCAACTTGGATCTCGACGTAGTCGACCGCGTAGAGGCCGTGACCAACGAAGAAGCGATCGAGATGGCCCAGCGTCTGATGAAAGAGGAAGGTATCCTGGTAGGTATCTCTTCGGGTGCAGCAGTTGTTGCGGCTAACCGTATCGCCGACTTGCCAGAGTTTGAAGGCAAGAATATAGTGGTGATCCTGCCATCTGCGGCCGAGCGTTACCTCTCTTCTGTCCTCTTCCAAGGCCAATTTGGCGACGCGGAAAACGTTCAGTAAGACTCGCCTAATAAGGCAAGTTAACTAACTCGAGGCCCCAATAGTTTTAAACTATTGGGGCTTTATTTTATGGCGCGCAGGATCTTGTCGATACAGGCGCCAAGGGTCTGCTGTAGGAAGTCACTATCCAGATTGCCACTGATAATACTCTGATACTCTACCCAACGAATCAGCCCCAAAAGCTGATGGGCATCGGCATTGGCCGTGGTAGATCCTAAGGCGGTAAAAAACTGCTCGATAGTGCAGACAAAGCCATTGTCCAGCAGCTGAATCGCCTCGGCTAGCGAAGGATTGCGCAGCGCCTCTTCGTGAAACGCCACCTCGAGAATACGATCATCCCTGTGACTCACCTGGGTTTGAATATGTTCACAGAGAAATTCGGTCAGATGCGCCGCCACCTTATCCGGGGCCATCTGGTGACGGTCTGCCTTAAGCGCCTCAAGCAACTGAAAACTCTTCTGCTCCAGAGTGTTGTTCATCCACAGAGTTTTTTCGGCAAAGTAGGTTAAGGCGTCGCTGATCAGATCTTTGATATCTTTAAAGTAATAGGTGGTCGAGGCAAGCGGTACCTGCGCCTCGGTTGCCACGGCGCGATGACGCACGCCGCGAACCCCCTCCTTGACGATCAACCTTAGGGTTGCCTCTAAGATGGCCACGCGCCGCGCCTCACCATCGGCCCTGTGGGTGATACGTCCAACATAACTAAGAGGTTGCTGCATTAATTATATCCTTATCGATCTATGCCGTCGGCGACAGAGCTCGTGCTATGTTAACACCTGAGTAACACTTGACCTAGCACAGCGTCGTTACACGCCCCTTCTCAGTGACCAATAACGCCTTGTATCGTCGATAATTTTGGCTATCTTGGGACTGTTTTCGCGAGCCAGGTCGATAAAACGACATAGACTTGATGTTCTCTGCAGGGGATCGGGCTAGAGTGGATGGCATTTCACTCACTCAAACGTCAGGACTCTGATGGACTTTTACCAATCGCCGAAACAGATATCGGCATTTGATGCCAAATTTGAAGTACAAAAAATCGCATTCGCTCCCATAACCTTCCAGGTTGCCCGTTGCCTGCTGAAATTTGATCTATTAGCCCAAATCGAAGCTAAACCTGGCTCGAGCCGCGCACAGCTCGCGAGCCAGGTTGAACTTTCAGACTATGGCGTTGGCGTCCTGCTGGATATGGCCCTGAGCATGGGACTCGTCTGGCAAGATGATCAAGGCTTCCACCTGGACAAGATAGGCCACTTCCTGCTTCACGATGAGATGTCCAGAGTCAACCTCAACTTCAACCATGACGTTTGTTATCAAGGCATGTTCGAACTCGACAAGGCATTGGAGAATGGCGAAGCCAGTGGGCTTAAGGTGTTTGGCGATTGGCAGACCATCTACCCTGGTTTAAGCCAGCTGCCACCGGCGGCCAAGCAGAGCTGGTTCGAGTTCGACCACTTCTATTCCGATCACGCCTTTGGCACTGTGCTGCCACTGATCTTTAAGGCCAAGCCGAAGACACTGGTAGATATCGGCGGTAACACGGGAAAATGGGCCCTTGCCTGCACCCGCTACGATGCCGAGGTCGAAGTCACCATCATGGATCTCCCCGGTCAGCTGAAGGTCGCCATGGAAAATGCCAAGGACAAGGGCTTGAGTGACCGTATCCATGGCTTCGAATGCGATCTGTTAAAGGCGGATACGCCTTTCTTTAAGGGGGGAGATCTTTACTGGATGAGTCAGTTCTTAGATTGCTTCTCCGAGGAGCAGATACTGACCATATTAAAACTAGCCGCCGCCAATATGGCTTCCCATAGCGAACTCTGTATCTTAGAGACCTTCTGGGACAGACAACCCTGTGAAGCCGGAGCCTATTGTGTCAATGCCACCTCGCTCTACTTCACTGCCATGGCAAACGGCAATAGCCGCATGTACCACTCGAAAGATCTGCTTAAGCTGATCTCATCGGCAGGCCTCTATGTCGACGAGGATATTGATAATATAGGATTGGGCCATACCTTGCTGCGCTGTCGTAGAAAGCCTTGATACTTAAACCTAAAGTCTTAAATCTTTAACCTTAAATCTATAACCTTAAATCTTAGGTAGACCGATGATCTCAGGCATGCGGTCTACCTAGCTCTCTCTGCTCTCCCCTCTTTCGGCTGCCTATGCTCTGTAGTGCGGAGTGTACTCAGGTTCATTAGCGTTAGGTTCATTAGCGTTAGATTAATAAGCGCTTGGTGAATGTACATTAGCCTAACGCCAAATCCGGCGAAGCCACCTGAGTGTCGCTAAGCTCCTGCTCAGCCAACAAACCGTCGCCTGTGAAGGTTACTCCTGTTGCTCTTCCCCTTGCCCCGGTATTTGTCCAGATGTTTGCTCTCGAATAAGACTGTTCGTACTGTTAGTTGGCACAATTCACACACCAACTTTCAAAGCTTGATAATGTTTTTGCCATCGCCATTTTCGCTACTATGTACACTTTCATACATGCAATTAGCCAAGTCAAAAATATCAACACAAATTTAACAAACACATCCCTCAAGCTAAATAAGAACGACTTATCACTGGCGTAAAATAGATCATAAAACCAGGGAAACAGCGCATCTTTATAGTAGCAACTAATAGTCCCGCACTTTTAACTTAACAATAAATCAACAATAAAATAGGTACAAACAGAGGTGATTTTGCTCACAAACAAATCATTTCCACAATATTTTTCATATTTTTTGTATTTTTTTTAAATAACAAACAGCACAACCGTAAAACAAATAGCAACAAAAATAAAAACAAATCAAAAACAATTAAAATCACAAGAGTTAACAACAAACAAACATCTGCGCGCAAAATTAAACATTGTGGCGAATCTTGAAATAAATCGCTTAATTTTTACACTTCGACCGAGGTTATTTGTATATAATTTGTTAATTAAAGGATAAAGAACCAAGCAAGTGAATGAGCGTATCAGCTGTAGCCACCATGTTGCAGTTGTTATCTCTCTATGATTATATCGAGCACGAGGTAAAGATTTATCAATATAAGTAAATATTTGAAAAGTTTTTACTAAATAAAGATCGACACTCAGATCGAATAAAAATCGATCAGTCCATAAGTGTACATATCAAAAATTAAAATAAGTCTCAGGGAGAAACATAATGCAGCCTAATTCTATATTGGCTAAAGCTGTCCGTTTCGCATTAATTGGTGGTGCCGCGACGGCAGCACTAAGCGTACCAGCCGTTTATGCGGCAGACGAAGATAGCGTAGAACGTATCGAAGTCACAGGTTCACGTATTAAGCGTACCGACCTAGAAGGATCTTCACCAGTTACAACTATTAGTGCTGCTGATATTGAAAAAACAGGTGAAATGTCTGTAGCTGACGTTCTTCGTCGTAGCAACATCAACACCTTTGGTTCTTACGCTGAATCTTCAGGCAGTACTTGGCAGAGCCAATCAAACATCTCACTACGTGGTGCTGGCGCAGACCGAACTCTTGTCCTGCTCAACGGCAAGCGTATGCCTGGTTCACCTACTTTAGGTGGTACAGCAGTAAACTTGAACACCATTCCTACTGCAGCTATCGAAAGAATCGAAGTTCTTACTGATGGCGCTTCAGCTGTATATGGTTCTGATGCGGTAGCTGGCGTTGTTAACATCATCTTAAAGAAAAACTTCGATGGTCTTGAGTTTTCTGCAACTGGCACCAACCCTCAACAAGCTGGTGGTGAAGAGTGGAAAGCACACGTAATTGGTGGCGTAACTGGTGACAAAGGAAGCATGACTTTCTCTATGGAGCACCAGAACCGTGAAATCATTTATCAACGCGATCGTTGGTTCTCAAGCTCAACAAACATATTAGCGGACAAATATGCGGATACTACAGGTGTATCTCCATACGCTCGTAACTTCCTGAATATGACCACAGGTCAATTCAGACCTATGGCGGCTTGTAACAACGACAAGATGGTCGGTGGCGGTCATATTTATGACTACGGCGATGGCGACTACATCTGCGGCTATGACTACACCTCTGAAGCGGCAGATCACGCCGCACGTAAATACACCGCAGGTTACATCAATGCCGATTATGAAATTTCTGATGAAGTACGCTTCGAAGGTCAAGGTCTGTTCTCTCGTAACGAAACTTTTGGTCGTTACGCACCAGCAGCTGGTTGGTTCAACGTAGAAGCTGGTCAAGTCGACATCCAAAACATCGATGACAATGGTAACAGCACTGGTACAAGCAAGAACCCTGATGCGGGTCGCGTATATTATCGCTTCACCGATGTTGGTACTCGTGACTCAAAAACTATCGACTACAGCACCGACATCCAGCTAGGTCTGGTTGGCGAACACGACAGCTTCGGTTGGGATTTCACCTACCACTATAACCTAGCTGAAAACAGCAACTACGGTTCTGGTTATGTACACCGCCCAACTGTAGAAAACTTAGTTAAGAGCGGCGACTTTAACTTCGGTCCAGAAGGTAATAGCGACGCAGTTGTTGCGGCGATTAGTCACGACACATTGAAGCAAGACATTATGGAATTCCATAGTGTGAATGCTGGTGTTAACTTCGAGGCAATCGAGCTACCAGCTGGTGATATCGGTTGGTATTTTGGTACTGAGTTCATGCAATACAAGTATGAATCACGTGTCGATGCAGAATCTTCTGCTGGTGAAGTCATTGGTTCATCAGGTAATGGTTCAGCTGGCGATCGCGATGTTTTCGCAGTCTTCGGTGAATCTATTATCCCAGTAACCGAAGCTTTAGAGCTTAACCTTGCCTTCCGCTACGATAACTATTCAGACTTCGGTTCAGCGACAACTCCTAAGGTTGCTCTACGTTATCAAGTTCTAGATAACGTGGTACTGCGCGCTTCATGGGGCCAAGGCTTCCGCGCACCGTCACTATCTGACTTATATGCGGCAGACTCATTCAGCGCGGATAGCGCCACTGACTATCACTACTGTGAGATTCAAGGCACATCACCGTCTGATTGTAAGTCAAAGCAATACGACGTAACTCGTAAGGCAAACCCTAACCTAGATCCGGAAACTTCAGATTTCTATAACCTAGGCGTGATCTGGAACATCACAGACAACTTCAGCACTAAAGTTGAATACTACAACCTAAGCATTGAAGACGTGATCACCTTTGTTTCTCTAGACTCATTGCTAAAAGAAGAGAAGAAAGTGGGTTACGGCAACTTAGCACTTGGTGATATCAAGCGTGTTGGTGATGATCCAAACGGCAAGATCCTGTCAGCTACGACTCCACAAGTTAACGGTAATGGTTTCGACACTTCTGGTATCGACTTTAACCTGACTTATACCGGTCTAGAGACAGCTGTGGGTGACTTCGGTTCTACCTTCGACCTAACCTATGTTATTGACTACAACGAAGAAGAATACTTCGATGGCCCAGTCAACAACAAGATTGGTCGTAACGGTATGCCAGAATTCCGCTTTACATGGGTGATCGATTGGACATATGGTGACCACAATGCGTCACTGTTGACTCAATACATCGATGGTCAGGCAGAAAAGACTGATCCAAATACCTACGAGCAAATTGGCTCGCTATCGTCTCAAACTACGTTTGATGCGACCTATAGCTACAATGCTCCTTGGAATGGTAAGTTCACCCTAGGTGTTCGTAACATTACTAACGAAGACCCAGTGTTAGATTCAAACCTGGAATATGATTCTTCACTGTACAACCTGTATGGTCGTACTTATACAGCATCGTATACTCAGAAGTTCTAATATCACTGAACTTTAATGAAAAAACGGCATCCTAGGATGCCGTTTTTTATTGCCAAAATTAAAGGCTTATTCTTAGACGAAGCCGAGATAGTGAGCAGCAACCACTACAAGGCTAGATACCAGAAACAGCGCCAACATGAAACGCCAGATAAACTTGACCCAAATGCCCCAATCGACGCGACATACACCTAATGTAGCCATCAATGACGCCGACGTCGGTACCAGCACATTGGTAAAACCATCCCCCAACTGAAAGGCCAATACGGCCACCTGGCGGGACACACCGACGATATCGGCAAGAGGAGCCATCAGAGGCATGGTCAACGCCGCCTGACCCGACCCCGAGGTCACAAAGAAGTTGAACACCGACTGAAACAGCAACATAAACCAGGCCGAAGCGACCGCAGGTAACTGGCCAATCAGTCCGCCTGCGCTATTGAGTAAGGTGTTGAGTACGCTTGGTTCATCAGGCTTGCCGCCACCGAGAAGCAGCAAGATCCCCGAGGCGCAGCCAACCAGCAGAGCTGGCTCGAGCATGGTGCCAGCGCCTTGTTTGAAGCTGGTCGCCATACGATTCAGCGTCATACCATTGAGCCCGAAGATCACCGCAATCATCCCCACGACAATCCCCATGGCAAAGAACTGACTGGCAATTTCAGGAATAAACCAGGCGTTAGCGACAACGCCCCAAATCACCCAGATTACCGTGAGCAAGATGGTGAGCAGCACCAGGCTATCGCCAAGGTTAAACCGGCTCTGTAATTCGCTCGCGGCATGATGCTCGCGAAAATATCTGTCCGACTCATAACAGAGTGAGCTTTGGGGATTGGCCTGGATCTTGGCGCCGTAGCGCATGGTAAAGATCACCCCCATCAGAGTGAAGCCTGCCCACATGAGGCCCCTTACCCCAGCGCCCGACAGCACGGGAATGCCGGCGATGCCCTGGGCAATCGCCACGCTGAAGGGATTCATCCAGGAGCTGGCAAAGCCCACCTGAGTCGCCACATAGGTCACCATCACAGTGGTGATGCCATCGAAGCCTAAACGTATCATCAAAGGGCAGATAATGATGGCAAAGGCGATCGCCTCCTCCCCCATACCAAACACGGCGCCACCAAGGGAGAACAGGATAAAGAGCGCGGGAATGAAGAGGCGCTCATTGCCCTGGGTCTTATCAATAAGCCTTATGATGCCGTTATCTATGGTGCCGGTTTCCATCACTATGCCGAAGGCGCCGCCTATCACCAGCATAAACATGATCACCCCAATGGCGGTGCCCCATTTAGAACCCGAGGTTAAGCCTTCGAAGGCAAAGTTAAAGAAACCTACGCCTCCGCCTCCCTCAAACAGGGCGACCGGCAGCTTGAGATGCTCTCCGGCCTCATCCAGGCTAAAGCGAAACGAGTTCGGGTCGACCACACTACGCTGTTTTTCTACGCCATCGGCAAGATAATGGATCTCCTGGGTCTCGAAGGAGCCGACGGGTACTAGATAGGTTAGCAACATGGCGGCCAGGGCCACGAAGAAGATGATCACTAAGGTATCGGGTAAATGAATTTTCTTTTGCGGATTCGCCGCCGGGGAAGGCGCTTGATTTGCCATTGCTTTTCCATGGTTATTCTTGGAATCTAAGTTATTGCCCGCCAATATAAACCAATTCCCTTTTCACTGCACAAGAATCCCCCTTACCAGCGAATAAGGGATAACGCTCAGACCAGGCGACCATAATGACTCAAGCATCCCTAGATAGGATTCACGTATTGGCAAGAAATGTCATGGGGCGCACAAGACGCGGGCAAAGAGTGAGGCAGGTCGAGTAACTTAGATAAAATCAACGCTTTACTTGTGAAAGCACCCGGGCACTCATACAATCAATATCACACAAGCATCAATTTTATTGATAGTTTTCTTTATTGTTCAAATCAGTTAGGACGCCACAAGGTCGATGAAGTACTCACTAAAACAAATCATGGTGTTCGATGCCGTAGCCAGCCTGGAAAGTGTGAGTGCCGCGGCGCGAAAACTGTCGATGACACAGTCTGCCGTCAGCATGTCCCTTGGCCAGCTGGAGAACCTGCTCGGCCGCCCGCTGTTTATCAGACAGGGCAATCGCCTCACCCTCAGCCACTGGGGGAACTGGTTGCGCCCAAGGGCAAGACGCCTGCTGCAAGATGCACAACAGATCGAATTAGGCCTTCACGAACAACACCTTATAAGTGGTCGTTTTCGTTTATGCTCGAGTCAAACGGCCGCCGAACATCTGCTGCCTGAGCTCATCAGTAAAATCGATACCGATTTTCCCGAACTTAGGATCGAGCTCACAGTGGAGAATACTGAGAACGTGGTCGAGGGCTTACTTAATTACGAATATGACTTTGGCATCATAGAAGGCCGCAACGACGACAGCCGTCTCTATCAGGAGCAATGGTTAGACGATCATCTGGTGGTAGTCGCCTCGCCTCACCACCCCTACGCCAAGCAGACCAATATCAGCCTGGCGCAGCTTGAACAAGCAAGATGGGTGCTGCGCGAACAAGGCGCCGGGACCCGCCGCATCTTCGAGGGGGCGATCCATGGCGTCATCGAAAAGCTCAACGTATGGAAAGAGTATGAGCATGTCTCCCTGCTCAAGGCCTTGGTGAAAAATGGCCCCTATCTGAGTAGCCTGCCTTTCTTGGATGTGGAGAAAGAGGTCGCCGCCAGCGAGTTGGTTATCTTACCGACACCGCAGCTCAACATGCAGAGGCACCTCTCCTTCGTGTGGCGCTGCGATTCAGGCGAGAATCCGCTACGTGACTGCGTGATCACCGAGGCCAGACGCCTGAGCAAACATCGCCAGCACGCCAAAAGCAATAAGTAGAGAATTAGGATTAGTTGCCCAACTCACTGCCTGCTTAACTGACAGGTAAAATGAGTCGGCAATTGAAAAGGCAATTGAACTGCAAATCAAACAGACAATTGAGCCAGCAATTCAGTAGACATTAAAAAGGGGCATTCGCCCCTTTCTTTTTGTCGTCTGCATCTGGCCTTATGAGCTATTCAGACAAGCTCGCTATCAAGGCTAGCCCTTTAATATCGAGCGAACATCAGCTTCCGACCTGGCTAATTTCAACCGAAGTCAGATGCTAATCGAATGAAATGCTATTCGAGTGAGACGACACTATTCGTAGATGGCGCATACCTTAGCTACGATGGACTCTCGGTTAATCACCCCAACTAACTTGCCTTCACTGATCACAGGAAAACAGCTGGGCTTACTCGCGCTGGCGTGACGCAGTCGCTCCTCGTAACTGGCATAGGTATGGCCGGTCAGCACGCCCATGTCACTCACGGGAAACAGCTTGTCACGATCTACCACCATCACCTCTATCAGATCGGCCACCGCATCATCAGGGGTTACCGTCAACACACGGGTCTGCATCAGATCGGCCACCTTGTAGCTAATGCCACGGATAAACTCTTCTGACCATAGGCTACGCAGCAGATCTTGCTGGGAGACAAACCCCAGCAGGCGTTGCTTAGCATCAACCACGGGCGCGCCGCGTAGCTGCTTCTCGTTGAGCTGCTTAAGCCCCTCATACACAGAGAGCTCAGGTGCTAGGGTAAAAGGTGTCTGCTCCATCAGCGTACTGACATTTAATTTTTGAATCGATTTAGGCATTTGGGTCTCTCCCCTACAAGCTTTACTAGATAATATTGAGATTGAATGTGCAGCGAGCTCGCTGCCGTTGTCCTGTCTGTTACTCTGATCACTGCGGTTTAACACAGGCTCGAGATGCACCGCCATAGATGTCACCTGAGCGAGTGGGCCAACATGTGCCTTACTTGAATCTATCCACCAGTAACCCAGCCCCACCACTAGGCCACCGCCGACGATATTGCCCGCGGTCACAGGGATC
The DNA here is from genome assembly GCF_007636505.1 of Shewanella sp. KCT. Taxonomy (NCBI): domain Bacteria; kingdom Pseudomonadati; phylum Pseudomonadota; class Gammaproteobacteria; order Alteromonadales; family Shewanellaceae; genus Shewanella; species Shewanella sp. KCT. The sequence continues at coordinate 427,688 of NZ_LVDJ01000003.1, read as the reverse complement.
AGGTTATTGGTCAGAAAATGAAGCAGCGTCAGATCACTAAATTGCTGGGCGGTAAATCCGGGGATCTGATACCAGTCCAAGATGGCCAGCTGCTTGATGGCGATCCCCAGGGGCACCATAAAGAGATTGGCTATGCTGTGCTCGAAGCCACTGCTGACAAACATCGCCACAGGTAGCATCAACAAGATGGCCTTAGTCAGCGCCTCCTTACTGGCGAAGGTCATCCAAACCCCCAAACAAACCAGCATGTTACATAAGATGCCCAAGGCGAACGCCTGGCCCCAGGAGTGGTGCAGCTTATGTTGGGCGACCTTCAAGGCATTGAGGCCCCATAACCCGCCATCTAACAGGTACATCTTGGCACCGAGGATCAATGCCAGCATGAACATGGCGCCGCAAAAGTTACCCAGATAGACGCGTCCCCAACAGGCCAGCAGCTCCTGCGTGCTGACACGTTTCTGCGCCCAGGCGACACTGCTCAGCACGCTACTGGTAAACAGCTCGCCACCACAGATCACCACCAACATCAGCCCGAGGCTAAAAGCCAGGCCGCCAACGAGCCGTACCATGCCCCAATCGCCGGACGCCCCCGTAGTGACGGTGAGATAAAACACGAAGGCGAGCGCGATAAAGGCGCCGGCAAACATCGCCTGACCGATAGACTGCATCGCCTGCTTAGTCACCTTCTCCTGACCATAAGTCGCGGCGCGTTGACACAGGCTAGGCTCGCTCGAAGGCGCTGGCTCGATCCGCCTGGCTGCTAATGGCACTAGATTAGGTATCGTCATGGCGCGTCCATCTCCAGCCGAGCGTAAAAGAGGGGTGAAATTTCATTAACGTCATCTCCGCAAGTGCCAAGTCCCGAAAGACGGCTATTGATTAATAAATGTTTTTACAAAGAGTTAGCCTATTGCCTCACTCTCTGATGCCGAGATTAGCCATTAAAAGGAGGGAATAAAATTTGATAATAATGAATGAGACAATCAGTAAAATTGATAACAAAACCTGGAGGTAAGCAAGTTGTTAAATCAGCAACAAACAACCTTTAAACCAAATAAATACAATAATTTATAAGGAGAAAAATGTTACTTAGGAAAATAGAGATAGAAGCGCCCATGAGATGTAAAGGCGTGCGACTCACCAGGGCAAACTGGCAACTAATCACCTATTGCCTAAGCTATAAGGCATCTTGATTAACATCCCTGGCGAGTCCTTTGTGTGGGTGCGCTGGAGACGAAGCGGCAGACCCAGATGAGCATTTGTGAGATACAGAGCACATCGCACAAGCTTTATGTGAGGTCGACCCCAGCCAAAAATATGAGCCGTGCGAGGCATCTCTAATTTGCCGAGAATGGGGGGAGTGGCTCCCAAAAGTGACAAAAGGCGCGATCCATATCCAAACGCAATATATATGCCTAATGTAAAAATTGATCTGAAATGGCGATACAAGATGTTAACTAGCTCCCAAATCATCTAATCACCAGTTTCAAGTTTATTGATAGTTAATGTCAGGTGAAATTCACTATGTTAAGATTTATGAGGTAAATTGGTCAGACCAATTTAAAACAGCGTTAGGGATGCAACTGCTCGCCGGATTTAGGGTGTTTTATCCATTCTAGGGGGCGGACAAGTTACTCGAGTGGCACCTGGGGGTTTTTCAACAAACGACACTCGCTGACTTGCAAGGATTACCTCTAAGTCTTCATCGAATTGATGAGTCAATAAGTTCTTTTCGGAGAATGAGAAATTATGTCAGAAACAGTCAAAAAAGAAGAGATGGAAGCCTCTGAGCTGACTTACAAGGCGCTTCACCGTCCTGCCAGCGAGTTTGCCACTCGTGAAGAATATTTAGACCACGAATTACAGATCATGAAGCCCAGACGTTGGGGCCTCAACCTGCCGGGACGCGACTTCCGCTTCGAGTGGGAAGACTTGGTACCCGCCATTGCTGGTACTATCGGCATCACGGTAATGTATTCCGCCGTAATGGCCGCCTGGGCTTCGGGCCTGAGTGAGCGCTGGGAACACATCAACCTAGGCGCCGAATTCGCCATTCAGGTAGTTCGCGTCGAAATGCTCATCCCCGCCCTGCTCTTCTGTATCATCAGTTCCGGATTTATCAACCCTCGCGCTAACCTTGGCGGCAACCACGGCCCCATGATCCCGCTTATCGGTACCATCGCCTTAGCTGGCGCGCACCCGTTAGCGCTTGCGATCCTTCTGGGTATCTTTGGTCTGCTGCTTAGTTACTTTAAAGGTGGCTCCAGGTTGGTGAACCTCACCTCCAGCGGCGTCGCGGGGGGCCTCTTGGTCTTCCTGGGCTTCATGGGCGCCAAGAGTCAGATCACCTCGCTGTTTGACTGGGCCGGTGGCCTGCAGGCCAAGCACGCCCTGGACTATAGCCTGGGCTATGTTGCCTTCTTCATCCTTTTGGTGAACGTCGTTCTCTACGCCTATCTGGCCAAGGTGGGTAAACGCTGGCTGGCTATTCCGCTTTGTTCTATCGCGGCAATTGCGCTGGCCTTCGCCCTCGGCGCCGGCTTAGATCTGCAATTTGTTACCGCGCCTGGCATCCCTAACCTGAACCCAGCGTACTGGTGGGGCTCTACGGAATACGGCTGGCAGCTAGGCTTACCTAACTTCGAGCACTTCATCGCATCACTGCCTTTCGCCATCCTGGCGGTTGCTATGTGGTCACCAGACTTCCTCGGTCACCGTATCTTCCAGGAGCTGAACTACCCTAAAGGCACAGAAAAAGTGCTGATGGATGTGGATGACACCATGACCACCTGTTCGCTACGTCAAATTGTGGGCACAGCTGTGGGTGGCGGTAACATCACCTCTTCATGGGGTACCTACATGATCCCGGCGGCAATCGCTAAGCGTCCTATTCCTGCCGGCGCCATCTTGCTGGGCAGCCTGTGTATCATAGTCGCGGTACTGGGTTATCCAATGGATGTCACCGTATGGCGCCCTGTGATGTCAATCGCCTTGCTGGTTGGCGTATTCCTGCCACTACTGGAAGCCGGCATGCAGATGGTGAAAGACACCCAAAGCAGCCAAGCGGCGGGGATCTGTATCTTCGCCTCATTCGTTGCCAACCCTGTGCTAGCCTGGGCACTCACCATGCTGCTAGATAATAACGGCCTGATTGGTGATAAAGAACGTGCCGCTAGCCTGAGTCTAGCCGACAGACTGATCATTCCGGGTCTGGCTTTTGTTATCTGTCTCGCCGCCATGTTGGCAGTGGGAATGATTCAAGGGATCCCAGCGCTACTTTAATCGCGCAAACGACGACGAAGAGGGCTTAGGCCCTCTTCATTTTTATCTCCCCTATACTTACATCAAACTTGCTGATAACAGGCATCAATATGCCCTATGGGCATGGCGCTCATAACGCCGGGGAATCACCCTTATCATCGATGTCACAGGTTGTCAGACAAAGGTGTGAACCACCTCGCGCAAATAACCGACTCTTAGGTGAGATGCAAACGAAATTTTGCGCCAAAAATGATAACCCGATAGCAATTTTGGCATTAACTCGGGCAAAAGCAGACCGATTCAGATGCAGCGCCTAGGGAGATATGGTACTATGCATATGGTTAATTGGTCTTACCAATTTAACGATAACCGAATCGATTTAGACAGTGAGTGTCAAATGGCTTCGGATATCGCGTAAAACAGATTTAAATCGACACGGTTTACCGGTTCGATAATTCAGTTCCCATCATCCGGGTAATACATTGAAGGGAGCTGCGAAGAATAGCTATTGGTGTATCGCAACGTCTGCAGTGACAGCCTCTCGATAACCAATAACCTTTATCTCAAACAGAAGGTATTAGTACGATGACCGAAAAAACTGAGCTGTTCACCAAAGCGTGGGAAGGTTTTACTCCTGGTGATTGGAAGTCTGAAGTAAATGTACGCGACTTTATTCAAAAGAACTACAAGCCCTATGAAGGAGACGAATCTTTCCTAGCCGGCCCCACCGAAGCGACCAGCGCGCTTTGGGACAAAGTGATGGAAGGTATCAAACAGGAAAACCGCACCCACGCACCTGTTGATTTCGATACCGACAAAGTCTCTACCATTACCTCTCATGCAGCAGGTTACATCGACCAAGATCTTGAAACCATTGTCGGTCTACAAACAGACGCGCCACTTAAGCGTGCCATGTTACCCAATGGCGGTATCCGCATGGTCGAAGGTTCATGCGCTGCCTATGGTCGTGAACTGGATCCAAACATCAAGTATGTCTACTCAGAACTCCGCAAGACTCACAACCAAGGCGTATTCGACATCTACACCCCTGAGATCATGCGCTGCCGTAAGTCTGGCGTACTGACTGGTCTGCCAGATGCTTACGGCCGTGGTCGTATCATTGGTGACTACCGTCGTATCGCCCTGTACGGTATCGATTACCTGATGCAGGAAAAATTTGCCCAGTTCAGCTCACTGCAAGCGCAGTTTGAAGCGGGTGAAGACCTTTCAGCCACCATGCAGCTACGCGAAGAGATCGCCGAGCAGCACAAAGCTTTGGGTCAGATGAAGCAGATGGCGGCCAGCTACGGCTGTGACATCTCAGGTCCTGCAACCAACGCTAAAGAAGCGATTCAGTGGACTTACTTCGGCTACCTGGCCGCAGTGAAGAGCCAAAACGGCGCCGCCATGTCTCTTGGCCGTACCTCTAGCTTCCTGGACATCTACATCGAGCGCGACATCAATAATGGTGTCCTGACCGAGCAGCAAGCTCAGGAGATGGTTGACCATTTCGTGATGAAGCTACGTATGGTGCGCTTCCTACGTACCCCTGAGTACGACGAGCTATTCTCTGGCGACCCAATCTGGGCTACCGAGTCTATCGCAGGTATGGGTCTTGACGGCCGTACACTGGTGACTAAGTCTAGCTTCCGCTTCCTGCACACCCTATACAACATGGGTCCAAGCCCTGAGCCAAACATCACAGTGCTTTGGTCAGAGAAACTACCACTTAACTTCAAGAAGTACTGCGCTAAGGTGTCTATCGACACCAGCTCTATTCAGTACGAAAACGATGACCTGATGCGTCCCGATTTCGATTCTGACGACTACGCCATCGCCTGTTGTGTGAGCCCTATGGTTGTTGGTAAGCACATGCAGTTCTTCGGCGCCCGCGCTAACCTGGCCAAGACCATGCTTTACGCTATCAACGGCGGTGTGGATGAGAAGCTTAAGACTCAGATCGGTCCTAAGTTTGAGCCAATCAAAGATGAGGTACTGGACTTTGACGATGTGATGGGCCGCCTGGACACCATGATGGAGTGGTTAGCGACTCAATATGTGTCTGCGCTAAACGCGATTCACTTCATGCACGACAAGTACTCTTACGAAGCGGCTCTGATGGCGCTACACGACAGAGACGTACGTCGCACCATGGCTTGTGGTATCGCCGGTCTGTCTATTGCTGCCGACTCACTGTCAGCCATCAAGTTTGCCAAGGTTAAGCCAATTCGTGACGAAAACGGCATCGCTGTCGATTTCGACATCGAAGGTGAATATCCTAAGTTTGGTAACAACGATGCACGCGTCGATGACCTGGCTACCGAGCTGGTTGAGCGCTTCATGGCTAAGATCCGTCACAAGAAGATGTACCGTAACGCGATCCCGACCCAGTCTATCCTCACCATCACCTCAAACGTGGTTTATGGTAAGAAGACAGGTACTACGCCGGACGGTCGTCCAGCAGGCGCGCCATTTGCACCGGGCGCAAACCCAATGCACGGCCGTGACGAGAAAGGCGCTATCGCCTCACTGACTTCAGTTGCCAAGCTACCATTTGCTCACGCACAGGACGGTATCTCTTATACCTTCTCTATCGTGCCAAATGCCCTTGGTAAAGATGACGACGGTCGCCGCGCTAACCTGGCTGCGCTGATGGATGGTTACTTCGCTCACAACGAGACCCGCGAAGGTGGTCAACACCTGAACGTGAACGTAATGAACCGCGAAATGCTGGAGGATGCCGTGGTTAACCCAGACAAGTATCCACAGCTGACTATCCGTGTATCTGGTTACGCCGTGCGCTTCAACGCACTGACACCAGAGCAGCAACAGGACGTCATTACACGTACTTTCACCAAAGGGATGTAATTTCCGTCAATCGAGCGGTCAAACGCTAGATTTTTGGTGAATATAAGCTAGGCTGTGCACTAATTTAGCACAGCCTACTTTAATTGAAGTTTTCGGAGTCACAATGACAGTAAAAGGGCGGATTCACTCACTGGAATCCTTTGGCACAGTTGACGGTCCCGGCATTCGGTTTATCACCTTTATGCAAGGCTGTTTGATGCGCTGCCAATACTGCCATAATCGTGACACCTGGGATCTTCACGGTGGACGTGAAATCGAGGTCGACGAGCTGATGGAACAGATCATCAGCTATCGACCTTTTCTCGAGTCCAGCGGCGGAGGCGTCACCGCCAGTGGCGGCGAAGCCATACTGCAAGCCGAATTTGTTGCGGCCCTGTTCAAGGCCTGCAAAGCGCAAGGGATACACACCTGCCTAGACACCAACGGCTTCGTCCGTAAATACACCCCAGTTATCGATGAACTCCTCGATAACACAGACTTGGTACTGCTCGATATCAAACATATCGATGACGACCAACACATCGCCTTAACCCATGTCAGCAATCATCGCACGCTGCAATTTGCCCAGTATCTCCAAAAACGCCAACAAAAAGTGTGGATACGCTATGTTGTCGTGGGCGGCTATACCGATGATATTGCTTCGGCACAGGGCTTGGCAGAATTTATTAAACCTATGACCAACGTGGAGAAGGTGGAGCTACTGCCCTACCACGAACTAGGAAAACACAAATGGGAAGCCATGGGCGAAGAGTACACCCTCAAGGATATCTCTCCCCCATCGCGCGAAACCATGGAACAGATTAAACAGGTGTTTGTGGAAGCCGGCATAACTGCCGTGTACTAACAAAGATTAGAGCGCTTCCCAGTAGTGTTTATCGAGACGCTCGAAGGCCATCTTCAAGATGACCGCCATGTCCAGATAACAGGCACTGGCACCTAGCGGGGGACAAGCCACCCCCATCCCCTGGAGCTTGGCGGACAAATTATTGCCCCAATCCAGCAGAGAAAGTGGCAGCGGATGCTTAGCTCGCCAACCGAGCCAAAGCAAGCCTTGAATAGGCAAGCTGATAAAGAATAAGGCGATGGTAATAGCCTGAGGTAACCAGGCCCAGCCATACAGATAGAGTTGACTGCCGCCAGCCAGCAGGGCCAGCAGCGGCATCAAGCGAATCGCCAGAGCCGTCGCGCGGATCACGCGATACTCTGGAAAATAAAAACTAAGTTGTCTAACCATAGGCCAGGTCTTCATATAGCGACGACCGACCCCTAAGGTTTTTAACACTTGAACAGTCAATGATGACACCTAACACTTAAGAGACTGTCTTTACCATAGCACAAGGCGAGCGTCAGCCCCAAGCGGCATCGCCTTGGCAGAGACCGAATCTTAATCTCAGGAACGAGAATTTAAAGCGACACCGGCCCTAGGCTTTGTGGTCATTTAATTTTGGTGAATGCCAGTCATTCACTCACTTTGCAAAAGGTTTTAAACATGTCTAACAAACTGGTTTTGGTACTAAACTGCGGCAGCTCATCACTGAAGTTCGCCATTATCGACGCGCTTACGGGTGACGACCAGATCTCAGGTCTAGCAGAGTGCTTTGGTCTGGAAGATTCACGCATCAAGTGGAAAGTCGATGGCAACAAATTCGAGTCTAAGCTAGGGGCCTTCACCGCCCACCGCGAGGCGGTCGAGTTTATCGTTAAAGAGATTCTGGGCCAGTATCCTGACGTCGCCGCCCAGATCCAGGCGATCGGTCACCGCGTGGTTCACGGTGGTGAAAAGTTCACCCATTCGGTGGTGATCGATGACAGCGTGATCGCGGGTATCGAAGATTGTGCCGCCCTGGCACCGCTACATAACCCTGCGCACCTTATCGGTATTCGCGCCGCCCAGGCCTCTTTCCCTGACCTGCCACAGGTCGCCGTGTTTGACACCGCCTTCCACCAAACCATGCCAGAGCGCGCCTTCGTGTATGCCCTGCCCTACAAGCTCTATCGCGAACACGGCATCCGTCGCTACGGCATGCATGGCACCAGCCACCTGTTCGTGAGCCGCGAAGCCGCCAAGGCGCTGGGTAAAGAGTTAGCCGACACCAACGTCATCTGTGCCCACCTAGGTAACGGCGCATCTGTCACCGCGGTTAAAGGCGGTAAGAGTGTCGATACCTCTATGGGTCTGACACCGCTCGAAGGTCTGGTCATGGGTACCCGCTGTGGTGACATTGACCCATCTATCATCTACCACCTGGTAGATCGTCTGGGTTACACCTTAGATGAAGTCAACAACCTGATGAACAAGCAGAGCGGTCTGCTGGGCATCTCTGAGCTGACTAACGACTGTCGCGGCATCGAAGAAGGCTACGCCGAAGGCCACAAGGGCGCGACACTGGCGCTAGAGATCTTCTGCTACCGTCTGGCTAAATATATCGCCTCTTACACTGTACCACTGGGTCGTCTGGACGCCTTGGTATTCACAGGTGGTATCGGTGAGAACTCAGATCTTATCCGTGAGAAGGTGCTTAACCTGCTCGCCATCTTCAACTTCGAAGTGGATCCAGCGCGTAACCAGGCCGCACGCTTTGGTAACCAGGGTCAGATCACCACAGACAATGGTCCAGTTGCCATGGTGATCCCAACTAACGAAGAGTGGGTGATCGCCGAAGACGCCGTTTCACTGCTAAAGTAATGTTATCGCAGCAGTAAATGCTATCGCGGCGCCAAGCGCCGCCACCAATTTTGACAAGACCCGGCCGAGTGTCTGGCCGGGGCATAAGAGGTAACTATGTCTCGCAATATTATGCTCATCCCCAATGGTACCGGCGTCGGCCTGACTTCTATCAGTCTAGGCATGGTACGCGCGCTGGAGCGCCACGGGGTAAAGGTGAGATTCTTCAAGCCTATCGCCCAGCAGCGCCCAACCGATAAGGGCCCTGAGCGCTCGACCACCATCCTTAGCAAGTCGCCGACGGTGAACCCGCTCGAGCCTTTCGACATGGCTCACGCCGAGCACTTGATCCGCACCGATCAGACTGATGTCTTGATGGAGCAGATCATCGCCCGCGCAACCGAGTGTGCCGACCCAAGCGAAACCCTGATCGTCGAAGGTCTGGTGCAAACCCGCAACCACCCTTTCTCTGACGACATCAACTACGAGATCGCCAAGGCGCTGGATGCTGACATCATCTTCGTCGCCGCGCCGGGTAACGAAACCCCGACCGCCTTGATGAACCGTCTCGAAATCGCCCACAACGCCTGGGGTGGCAGCAAGAACAAACGCCTCATTGGCGCCATCATCAACAAGATTGGTGCCCCGGTAGACGATGAAGGCCGCGCCCGCCCAGATCTGTCAGAGGTGTTCGATCACCAGGATGTGCAGCGTCCAGACGCCGCCAGCATGTTCCAGCTTCCTGGCAAGAGCAAGCTGCGTATCCTAGGCAGCGTGCCATATAACCTGAACCTGGTCGCGCCACGCGCCTCAGATTTGGCCAAGCACTTGAGTGCCCGCATCATCAACGCCGGAGAGATGAATACCCGTCGTCTACGCAAGGTCACCTTCTGCGCCCGCAGTATTCCTAACATGGTTACCCACATCAAGACAGACTCTCTGCTGGTGACCTCGGGCGACCGCTCGGACGTTATCGTCTCTGCCTGTCTGGCGGCGATGAACGGCGTCAAGGTGGGTGCACTGCTGCTGACAGGTAGCTATGAACCAGAGCCTGAGATCATGGCCCTGTGTGAGCAAGCCTTTGAGACAGGTTTGCCGGTATTCTTGATTGACACCAACACCTGGCAGACCTCGCTCAACATCCAGCGCTTCGACCATGAAGTGCCTGTGGATGATGCCGTGCGTATCGAAGAGGTGCAGGAATATGTTGCCAGCCATATCGACCAGAGCTGGGTAGAAAGCGTCACCATGAACTCACCGCGTGAGCACAGACTGTCGCCACCAGCGTTCCGCTACAAGCTCACCGAGCTTGCCCGCGCCGCGGCCAAGACAGTGGTACTGCCTGAGGGTGACGAACCAAGAACCATCGAAGCGGCCGCCATCTGCGCCGAGCGCGGCATTGCCCGCTGTGTGCTGATTGGTAACCCTGAAGAGATCCAGCGTATCGCCAGCCAACAGGGGGTAACCCTGGGCGAAGGCGTTGAAATCATCGAGCCTGAAACCGCTCGTGAGCGCTATGTTGCGCCTATGGTTGAACTGCGTCGCCACAAAGGCATGACAGAAGTGGTTGCCCGTGAGCAGCTGGAAGACAACATGGTACTGGGCACCATGATGCTGGCACAGGGTGAAGTCGACGGTATCGTCTCTGGTGCGGTAAACACCACGGCCAACACCATACGTCCGCCACTGCAGCTGATCAAAACGGCACCCGGTTCTAGCCTGGTTTCCTCTATCTTCTTCATGCTGATGCCAGATCAGGTACTGGTTTATGGTGACTGTGCCATCAACCCAGATCCAAACGCCGAGCAGCTGGCAGATATCGCCATTCAGTCGGCCGACAGCGCCGCGGCCTTCGGTATCGAACCAAAGGTTGCCATGATCAGCTACTCAACCGGTAGCTCTGGCACAGGTTCAGACGTCGATAAGGTGCGAGAAGCAACCCGTATCGCCAAGGAGAAACGCCCTGAGCTGGTGATCGACGGCCCGCTGCAATACGACGCCGCCGTGATGCCAAACGTGGCTCAGTCTAAGGCGCCAAACAGCCCAGTGGCCGGTCAGGCAACCGTGTTCGTCTTCCCGGATCTGAACACAGGTAACACCACCTACAAGGCGGTTCAGCGTAGTGCGGACCTGATCAGTATAGGCCCTATGCTACAAGGTATGCGCAAGCCGGTTAACGATCTGTCTCGTGGCGCCCTGGTCGACGACATCGTCTACACCATTGCCCTAACGGCGATTCAAGCCTCACAGAACTAATCAGTACTCGCCATAAGATCGAAAAAGCCTGTCACGAGACAGGCTTTTTTTATACTCAAACGGTTTGGCAAGATTAAAAAATATTCAGAGTGCACAATGCGTCAAAAAATGACCACACAAATTTACCAATTAAGTTCAGTCACTTAAGAGTTATGCATCGACTCTTCAACATACTTGTCCACAGATTCTGTGGATAACCGTAACAATTTGTTCATTCAGATATGCCAGCCCAGCTCCTAAGAGTCAAGTACTTTCGACTGACGCGCCCCGCTTGCCAAGACTTTAGAGAATCGCGATACTAGGCCAAAGCCTTTCGATTAAACCCTATGAAAAAATTACTCTTTATCTTCATTTTATTCTTAACGGCCTGCAGCCCAGACTCGGAAACTATGTCGGGCGTCATGACACCAGAGCAGGTCTCATTAGGATTCTTTCGTGCCATCTATGTCGACAGAGATGTCGAGAAGGCTAAGCAGTTTGTCGATGAGCCTATGCAGAAGGTGTTGTCGCACTACTATATCGCCGCCTCGGTACAGCGCCACGTGTTAAACCTCTCCATGCGCGATGTGACCCTGGAGATCGAAGAGATAGATATCGACTTCTTCCGCAAATTTACCAAGGATGTCACTGTGATCGTCAAGATGACGGGACTCAAGGGCGGCCAACCTTGGATAGACGATCGCACCATACGCCTACACAAGGTGAATAAGCGCTGGGTGATAGTGGAAATTCTGCCGGAGAAAGGCAATCTCAACTAAGCACTCGTCTCTTCATGCGTTAGTCTCAACAAGCGCTAATCTCAATAAATGCAGGCCTCAAGCGGAATAGCCGATACCAGATTTCTAGCTTTAGAAGCCTAGCTTTAGAGGCCTAGCTTAGAGGCCGAGCCTACAATAACATGGCCGATCGTGTCGCCCACAAAGCGGCATTAGAAAGAAACAAACCTACCGACCACAAAAAAGAGCAGCCCTAGGGCTGCTCTTTCTGTCTGAAGACTCTCACCTTAACGCACCCAGCCAGACTCGGCGCCTAAGTGAAAATTCAGTTTGGATATTTCCTTAATCCAAAAACGCTTCGTCATCCATCTCGACAGGTAATGACTCAATTACTTCATCTTGTACTTGGTAATAAGCGCTTTCGTATTCACGGGCTTCCATAACAACTCCAGATTTTTGTGTAGGGTACAGGCATGCTTTTCTATTGGTGCATTTTGCCTTGGGTATAAGCTGCAACTATCTGCTAACTCATGGGCGCTAGTGTACCACTAAAAAAACATGACTTACAGAAAACTTTCAGTATTGTGGTCGCATTTAGCGAAAAAATGCCTAAAAGTGTCAATATTCAATGATCAAAGTGAAAGTCTTTCATTTTTTTACTGCTGCGAAAACTAAAAAACATTTTCTTTACAATAAAACGATCTAATGACTCAAATGCGAACTGCTATCAATTAATTAATAGCGAATCGTTTGCGCAAGCAGGAGTGAGGTGATGCAATGAACACGCTGATCGAATTTGAGGCCCAAAGGCTAGCCGACCTGTTTACGCAGGGAGACACCTTATCTATCCACCTATTCATGGACTCAATGTCCATGCCCTTCGACGTACAAGAGAAACTGTTTAACGAAATTTCGGCGTTAAAAAACCTGGACCACCAACAGATAGCCCAGGTCATCGAATCTCACGGTCAGTCCTTGATTCAGGAACTCTACCGCTACTAACTCTACCCCTACAAATTAGAAGCTCATGGCTTTAATGGATCTAGCCATGAGCACAGCTCATTAGCCCTTAAAGCCTATTCTGATTCTGCTTGGCGCTGACGATAGCGCAGCACCTTCAACGCCTTGTCGGGGTCTTTATCCAAGAACACCTCGGGATTAGCCAGCTGCTCGACAAACTCCAGCGTCGGACTCTGCTCTGTCACCTGCTGTTTGAGAAAATCGATACCAAGCTCGGGCGCGTTAAGACACAGCAGAACTTCGCCTTGCGGCGCCAATAGTTGAGGCAGGCGGCGCAGCAGGCGCGCATAATCCTTAGTCGCCACGAAGCTGCCGCGCTGATTGCTCGGCGGATCGGCGATGATGAGATCATAAGGCCCCATCTTGGTTAGCTTGCCCCAAGACTTGAAGATGTCGTGCCCCAGGAAACGTGCACCATGGGGTAACTCGTTGAGCAGATGGTTCTGCTTGCCTATGGCTAACGCCCCCTTGCTCATGTCGATATTGACCACCTGATCCGCGCCGCCCTGCAGCGCCATCACAGAGAAGCCGCAGGTATAGGCAAACAGGTTGAGCACATTGGCCTGGGCGGCATTAGCCTTTACCCAGGCGCGCCCAGCACGCATATCGAGAAACAGGCCGTGGTTTTGCCCGCGCAGCAGATGGATCAGAAAACGCGCCCCGTTTTCACTCACCAGATGTGGATCGGGTACCTCGCCGTATAGCAGATGGGTCTGGGTCTGCCCTGCACATCTGTGCTGGAATACCAGGTTAAAGCCCTGCTCTCCCTTCTCTGCCCTCCAGCGCGTCTGAATCGACTGGGTCAGCTCCTCGAGTGCGGACTCATCGATCTCTTTGAAACTGGTGAGCAGGAGCACAGGGGGAAACCAGTCGAGACACAGATGCTCGGCGCCCTCATAACGACCACCACGTCCATGAAACAGCCGCTCGGCCTCGTCAGAGAATTGCACCTGCTGTATTGCTTGCTTAAATGACTCCATCTAACGCTATTTACCTATTACTTGAATGCTTTAACTAATGCTAATTGCTTTAACGAATAATGAACTACTTTTCCGCGTCGGCTTGTTCGCCGGCCCCTGCGCTAACTTGAGCGTCGGCGTTAACCCTAGCTTCGTTAACCTGTACCTCGGCGTTAACCAGAGTCTCATCGACGCGATCGGCCAGCAAGATGGCCAGCCAACCACCGCTCTGACTCGACTCCAGCGCTATCTTGACGATCATGGTCAGCGGCACAGAGAGCAACATGCCCACCGAGCCCAACAGCCAGCCCCAGAAGATCAAGGAGAGGAACACCACCAGGGTCGAGAGTCCCAGGCCGCGCCCCATATATTTGGGCTCGACGATATTCCCCATCACGGTATTGGTCGCCAGATAGAGCAGCGCCGTGCCCCCCGCCCCGGCAGGGCCGAGTTGAATAAAGGCCAGCAGCACAGGCGGAATCGCGGCGATGATAGAGCCTATGTTGGGAATATAGTTAAACAGGAAAGCGACAACGGCCCAGAGCAAGGCGTAATCGACCCCCATCAGCGCCAGGCCCGTCCCTACGACGACACCGGTTCCCACACTCACCAGTGTCTTAATCACCATATACTGGTTAACCGACTGTAGGAACTTGTCTATCTGCTTGATGCGCATGTCAGGATCGTCCAGCGCGAAATGCAGTTTCTTGGGCAAGTCCTGGGCCTCAAACAACATAAACACTACGGTTAGTATGATCAGAAACAGGTTAGCCATCACGCCGCCGACACTGGACAACATGTTGGTGGTCATCGACAGCGCAATACCCGGGTCGAAATAAGCCAAGACCTGCTCCTTGGAGACCTCGATATTTAGCGTCTGCAACTTGGTCAATACCCAGGCAAACTGCTCCACCAGCTGATCTCTATATAGGGGCAACTGACGGGAAAATTCATTAATGGAGCTCCCCACCAAGGAGGCCAGCCAGAGCCCCATTAGCACGATAAACACCATCATGATGGCCACCGCCAACGCGCGGGGCAGCTTAAGGCGGGTCATGCCGTTGATGGCCGGATTGCAGATCACCGCAATAAAGGCCGACAACACAAAGGGAACCACAATAGGGCTGGCGGCTTTGATCCCTGCCAGAATCACGACGATAAACGCCATGATGGCAAAGCCTTTAAACGCGACCCCCTGATTATCAAATCGAGTCATCTAAATAAAGTCCTTCTGAATTACCCATAATATTGATAGGCTTAACTTAAATCTTACACAAGAAAAATTACGATCATGAAACCAGAAATCGCCATCATTCGAATTAAAAATCTCCGTCTTCGCACTTACATTGGCATCAAGGAAGATGAGATCAACAACAAACAGGACGTCACCATCAACGCAGAAATCCATTACTGCGCCGCTAAGGCCCGTAACAGCGATAACATGCAAGACGCCCTGAATTATCGCACGATAACGAAAAAAATCATTGCTTTAGTTGAAAACAATCGCTTCTCACTGCTAGAACACCTCACGGATCAGGTATTAAGCATTGCCAGCGATCATGAATGGGTCGAATTCGCCTCGGTCGAGATAGACAAGCCCTACGCCCTGAGATTTGCCGATTCAGTCTCGATGCAGCTCTGCTACCAGAAGGGCTAAGCCTCACCCATTCCCTAATTACCTGCCGCCTAAAAGTGATCCGAATCCCTCGCTATGGTGTATATTTTTGATATCCCCTAAAAAATTGGAGTCGGCATGCGGATTTTGATCACCGGCGGAACCGGATTCATAGGCAAGGCCTTGGTGAAGGCCTTGGAAGGCGAACATCAACTCACCTTACTCACCCGTTCGGCCGGTAAGGCCCACCTCACCCTTGGCAACCAGCATAAGTTACTGGGTAACCTTGGCGCCCTGGCCAATCTCGACGGCTTCGATGCCGTCATCAACCTGGCGGGTGAACCCATTGCCGATAAGCGCTGGAGCCTGGAGGTAAAGCAGAAGATCTGCGACAGTCGCTGGGATACCACTGCGCGTCTGGCCAAACTCTTCGAGGCGAGCAAGACGCCGCCTAAGGTCTTCATCAGCGGCTCTGCCATCGGCATCTACGGCGACCATGACAAGCAGGTGCACTTGGATGAGAGTTTCGATCTCGCCCACTTCAAAGACACAGGCAGGGAGGAGAAATTCCCCCATAGCGTCTGCGCCAAGTGGGAAGAGCTAGCCCTGCAATGTCAAGGGCTGACCCGGGTCTGCGTGATTCGTATCGGTCTGGTGCTCGGCCTAAATGGCGGCGCGCTGAAGAAGATGCTGCTGCCCTTTAAGCTGGGCGCCGGCGGCGTGGTGGGCTCAGGAAAACAGGGGATGAGCTGGATCCACAGAGAAGATCTTATCGCCATCATACTGTTTCTGTTAAATAACGAGCAGTGCCAGGGGATCTATAACGCCACCGCCCCCAACCCGGTCAGCAATCGCGAATTTACCAACTCTTTAGGCACCGCCCTGAGCCGCCCCACCCTGCTGCCCATGCCCGCCTCTGTCCTAAGTCTGGCTCTAGGTGAGATGTCCCAGCTGTTACTTGAAGGCCAATATGTCTACCCCGATCGGCTAACTCAGGCGGGCTTTAGTTTTCATTACACCCATCTGGATGACGCACTGACAAATCTATTTGGCGCCTCCACAAGCTAAAGTCTCACCCCTCGAGCCTTAAAGGCTTAAACCTTGAGCCTTGAACTTTGAACTTTGAACTTTGAACTTTGAACTTTGAACTAGCGGCGCGCTAACCACTCGCGCCGCTCTCCTCTTTTACTTCCCGTTAGCCTTGCAAGAGTTGTCGACAGGACTTCTGCAATAGCTGACGACAACGCCAAGTGCCCAGCAGGGCGACGATGGCCGCGCCGGCAAGCGGTGCCAACAGCCACCAGTCCCAATGCATATAGACCACCAGCTCAAACACCTGGGTCTTCAGCAGGTAGATGGTAAACTCGGCGACTATGGCGGCCAGCAGGCCGGCGATAAGCCCTAGCAGGGCAAACTCCAGTGCGGTGGCCATGCGCAGCAACCAGCCAGAGGCGCCGAAGGTGCGCAGCACCGCTAGCTCGCGCTGACGTGTCGCCATCCCCGCCTCGGTCTGCGCTATCATCACCAGGCTGCTGGCCAGCAGGACCAGTACCAGCACCAGGGTCAGCGACAGAGAGACCTGGTCGATGATCTGTCTAAGCTGCTTCACCATGGCGCCGACATCTATGATGGATACCGTGGGGAAGCGTTTGATCAACTCGATCACCATGGGTCGCTTGCTGTCGTCAAGATAGAAGCTGGCCATAGAGGTATAGGCAAAGGGTGCCAGGGCGTCGGGATGGAAGATCATGAAGAAGTTTGGCTGCATCGTCTCCCAGTGTACGGCGCGAATGCTGGCCACCTTGACGGTCAGCGGCTGGTTATCTATCACATAGCTAAGCTCATCTCCAAGCCCTATTCCGAGGCGCTCAGCCACGCCTGACTCCACCGACACCTCATCGGCCTTTTGGTTAAAGTGACCCGACACCAGCTCATTATTAGGCGGCAGAGAGGTCCGCCAGGTCAGATTCAGCTCGCGGGAAATCCCCACTCGGCCATCGATCCCCTCATCGGCCTGCTCGGCAGAGATCAGCTTCTCGCCATTGATCGCCACCAGACGGCCGCGGATCACAGGATAGATATCGGTCGCCTTGACGCGGTTGTCACTAAAATAGGCCTCCAGCGGCGCCTGCTCCTCGGGCGCTATGTTCACCAGGAAGTAGTTGGGCGACTGCTCGGGCAGCTGTTTATGCCACTCATCGAGCAGGTCTTGCCTAAGCGCTATGATGGTCAGCAGCAACACCAGGGCGCTACTAAAGCCCACCAACTGCACCGCATTTTGCCTGGCGCGGCGTCTGAGCCCCGCCAAGGCTAGCTGCATAGGATTGGTGGTCTTCATGCCTACGCTGTGACCTGCGCGGATCAACAAGAAACCAAACAGACTCAGCAAGACGCCGAGCAGCATCACGGCAGCAACTACAGTCAAGGTAAGTACCAGACTCTGTGAATAGAGATACCCCAGCAGTGCCATCGCCGACAGGCTGAGTACCAGATGCAGCCACATCCCTAGCTGGATCCCCTCTAGCTGACGCTGCAACACCCTAAGGGGAGGAATGGCGAGCAGTCTCATCAGCGGATAAGCCGAGAACATGAAGGCCGAGATAAGCCCGGTAGCGACCCCTAAGGCGATAGGCCTAAACAGCGGCGGCGAGTATGCCGAAATTGATGCTGGCAGATAGGCGCTGATCAACGTGTCGAGTAGGAAACCACCGATGAGCCCCAATGCGATGCCCGCGAGGGTGACCAACAGCAGATGTAGACCAAAGAGAATGCGGATCTGCCGACTCGATGCGCCAAAGGTCTTGAGCATGGCTACAACGTCAAAATGGCGCTGACAGTAGCGCTGCGCCGCAATCCCTATAGCCGCGCAGGCAAGTGCTATCCCCAGTAGACTGGCAAGCAGCAAGAATCGCTCGGCCCGTTTGACCGCGCCGGCGATGGGAGAATCCCCCGACTGCACATCGACCCAGCGCTGACTGTTGTTAAGCAGCGGCTTAACTTCGGCCTCGAAGGCCTTGAGCTGACCAGCCTCTCCAGCGAACTGATGGATATAACTCACTCGGCTGCCAGGTTGGATCACCCCAGTCTTGGGCACATCTTGCAGACGCATCAGCACCACAGGCGATGAGGCGAAGGGATTAAAGCCCGCATCGGGCAGCCTGGCTATCTCGGCGCTCAGGCTGAAATTGGCATTACCTAGCTCGAGCTGCTTAGGGTAACCCAAGATCCCACCCAGGCGGGTCTCATACCAAATCTGATCCGCCTTGGGCAGCTTATCGGTCGGGCCATCGCTCAGCTCTATCACCCCTTTTAAGGGGTAACCGTCGCCGACCGCCCTTACCGTCACCAGCTGAAAGGCATCACCGGCGTAGGCCATAGAGTTAAACTGCATGCTGGCAACGTGTCTTAGCCCCAGCGCCTCGGCCTTGGTTAAGATCTTTTCGTTCAGCGGAACCGGCGAGTTGATGATGCGATCGGCGGCGATAAATTTAGAGGCCTGGCCGTTAATGGCCAGCTGCAGGCGCTCACTGACCCGCGCTAGGCCTGATACCGACAAGACCGCCAGGGTGATCGCCAAAATGATGAGTAACAGCTGCCCCTGTAGCAGCTCTCGTTTAAACAATTTCCATGCGATGCGAGACTCCATTAACTCGCCTCCGCTGCGCTCGAACGGGCCATCTCTTGCTCGCCGCTGTTGTCAGTTTCGCTCACCACCTCACTCAACTGTCCCGCCTGCATGTTCAGGCGGCGCTGACAACGATTAGCCAACTGGAGATCATGGGTCACCAGCACCAGGGTGGTGTCGCTCTCGCGGTTGAGCTCAAACAGCATGTCCGCCACCCGGTCGCTGTTGGCGCCATCCAGGTTTCCCGTCGGCTCGTCGGCAAACAGCACCTTTGGCTCGCAGATGAAGGCCCTGGCGATGGCAACACGCTGCTGCTCGCCGCCCGACAGCTGGTTGGGGAAATGGTTGAGTCTGTGGCTTAATCCCACTCGCTCCAGCATCTGCTGCGCCTTCTGCTTGGCGTTACTGATCCCAGACAGCTCGGCCGGTAGCATGACGTTCTCCAGGGCGTTTAGGGTATCGACCAGCATGAAAGACTGAAAGATAAAGCTGACTTTCTGTTTACGCAGTGCGGCCTTGCCTTCCTCATCCAAACCATTGAGGGTCACGCCATCGAGGACTATCTCCCCCTTGGTGGGCGAATCGAGCGCGGCCAGCAGTCCGAGCAGAGTCGACTTGCCCGAGCCAGAGGGGCCAAGAATCGCCACACTCTCCCCCGACTTGACATCCAGATTGATGCCATTGAGGATAGTAAGCTCTCCCTCTTGGGTAGTTACCGATTTATAGAGATCACTGACCTTGATAGCACTATTTTCTAACATAAATTCCTTCTCGCTTCGTCGCTTAAGCCGTTTGGTGCAAGCCACTTGCCTGCTTGTCTTATTCTTGATCCCCCAGGCCCATGCTAACCCGATATTGATCTTAGGTGATAGCCTAAGCGCAAGCTACGGCATGGAACAAGACAAGGGCTGGGTGCATCTTTTGCAGCAGCAATTCCCCGATGTCACCATCATCAATGGCTCGGTGAGCGGTGAGACCTCGGCCGGCGGCCTACGCCGACTGCCCGCCCTGCTTGACTCGACCAAGGCCAAGCGGGTCTTTATTGAGCTCGGCGGCAACGATGGTTTGCGCGGATTTTCGCCTAAGCAATTGAAAAATAATCTTACAAAAATGATCCAGCTGGCAAAGGACTCGGGCGCCGAGGTGTTGCTCAGCGAGGTGATGGTACCGCCCAACTATGGCCCGCGCTACGCCAAGCAATTTACCCAGGTCTATCAGGAGCTATCGAGCGAGCATGGGGTAACCTTAGTGCCCTTCTTCATGACAGAGATAGCCATTCATCCCGAGCTGATGCAGGCCGACGGCATACACCCCAACGAGCAGGCGCAGGCACAGATCGCCAGCTTTATCCGCCCCTGGCTTATCGATACGCAGTAATCGAGTGAATAGGATCACCTCGGGCACGCATTTGGGCAGACTATCCCGGTATGCTGATCTGTCTGCCCGAGAGATGAGTTATTACGCCGAGTACTGACCGTCTTCTCCGACTGTACACTTGGCGTTTTCCTTCCTGTTTTGCACCAACCTGCGGCCCAATATCTCCCCAGGCTCTGCTTGCTCAAACTCCTTCTTGCTCAAACCCGTGCTAAATCCCCTCTGCCTATCTGTGCCTCGCCACGATTGACCGCAAGCGGCTTACGCCCATGCCACCAAGCTCTAAGCTCTAAGCTCTAAGCTCTAAGCTCTAAGCCCTAGGCCTCAAGACTAAAGGTTTAGGCTCCCTATCAGGCTTGAATGCTAAAAACAACTCCTCCTACCAGTTAAGTGTGGCAAATGTTACCGTTTGATAAATCCCACACCTCACTGTTTTCCCTCAATTTTATCTCAAACACCTGTTTAATAAATGTACTAAGCCACTGATTGTTACGGATGTTAATGGTTTGTTGGCCGGATTTCACATTGCTTATCTAGTACGCCAGTGCAATCTAGAATGGGAATAATAACAATAAGTAGGAGATACTATGTTCAACAAGATGCCTTCGTGGCTGCTCCCAAGTCTAGTGGCCAGTGCAGTGGCCCTCTCCATCACCGCCTGTTCCTCAGATGATGAAGATACACCTCAAGTAGAAACACCACCTGTTACCACCACACCAACGGATCCCGGCCCAAGCTTTCCAGTCGGTGCCATCATCATCGAAGATGGTGAGAACCTGACCACACGTATCCAGGAAGCCCTGATCAACGCCCAAAGCAATGATGTGATCGTGCTGCCTAAGGGACACTTTAAGATAGAGTCTACCCTGCTATTTGACGGCGACGTGGACGGTGACGGCGCCTATGCCAAGAACATCACCATCATGGGCTACGGCATGGAAGAAACGGTTCTGGACTTCTCCGAGTCGATCACCGGCGACGGTATCTTCGTGCAGAACGCCGTTAACATCACCATCCAGGATCTGTCGGTCAATGAGGCCAAGAACAACGGCATCAAGCTGAAAAACACCAATGGCATCATCTTGAGACGCCTGGCCACAGTATGGGAAGGCGCGCTTGATGAAGATAACGGCGCTTATGGCCTCTATCCTGTAGAGTGTGAAAACATCCTCATCGAAGACACCTATGTGCGCGGCAGCGCCGATGCCGGCATATATGTAGGTCAGTCTGAGTACATAGTGGTTCGCCGTAACATCGCCAAGGAAAACGTTGCCGGTATCGAGATTGAAAACTCTAAATACGCCGACGTCTACGACAACGAAGCCATGGGCAACACGGGCGGCATCCTGGTATTCGATCTGCCGATCAACAACCACAGATATGGCTCCAGCGTGCGTATCTTCAACAACAAGGTGTATAACAACAACACCCCTAACTTCGCCAACGCCTCCTCTAACCCTGCCGGGGTGCATATCGTGCCGCCTGGCACTGGGGTGATCATCCTCTCCACTAACGATGTGGAGATCTTTAACAACGAGATCACCGGCCACGACACCTTAGGGGTGACCGTCTCCAGCTTCTTCATCGCCGAGCCGGATATGACCAGCTTTGTGGGCAACTATGGCCAGCCGGGCCAACCGATAGAAGATGGCTGGCGCCCGACACCACGCAACATCTATCTGCATGACAACGTCATCACAGACTATGGCAAGAAGCCTAATGGCTATCTGATCGAAGATATCATCAAGGCCTACCTGCTGAGCCACGGCGCCTTCCCGGGGATCCTCTACGATGGCTTGGGCGAGATGCTCTCCAACAACGGCACCGCCGCCTACCTGGGGCTTAAGGAGTTGCCATTTGCCGACGATGGCAGCGACAACATCTGTGCCCGGGATAACGGCGATGTCTCCTTCGGTCGTCTCTATGCCAACAGCAACACAGATATCAGCATCGCCGACGTCCTCTATGAGAAGACCCAGGATAAGATCATGAACTGTGCCCAGGTCAGTTTGCCTGTGCATACTGTTACCTTTGGCGATCAGATCTTCGGCTGCGGCGTGGATGACGATGTCGAGGGCTGTGACGGCGGTAACCTAGTCGGTGGTGGCGGCACCATAGGCGAAGGTGAAGGTGGTCTGGTGGGCGATGGTGACCTTAGTCTGTGTAGCACCACCACCCCTGGCGTAAATTGGGATGCCCTGCTGGGCGCCAACTGCCCGAACCTCTCAGACTATCAGCTGTTTGCCGATACTAAGGATCCGAGTACCGGGGCGAACTCAGGCGGTATCCCTTACGATCTCAACACTCAGCTATTTACCGACTATGCCAGCAAGTATCGCTTCGTCTTCGTGCCAGAGGGCAAGGTGGCCAACTACTCTGCTAACGAGAGTATGGACTTCCCGGTCGGTACTGTGATCACTAAGACCTTCGCCCTGCCTAGCGACACCAGCAAGCGCGGTGTGGCCAACGAGACACTGGTCGAGACCCGACTGCTTATTAAACGCACCACCGGCTGGTCAGCCCTGCCCTACGTGTTTAACGCGGAGCAGACAGATGCCGTGCTGGCCAAGGCCGGTGCCATCCAGGCCAAGCAGGTGGTTCACAATGGTAAGACGCTGGACTTCGACTATGTGGTCCCCAGCATGAACCAGTGTAAGCAGTGTCACCAGTTCAAGAGTGACGACGCCAGTAACGCGGTATTCGTGCCCATTGGCCCTAAGGCGCGTCATCTGAACAAGGACTATGCCTATAGCGACGGCACCATGAACCAGCTGATGAAATGGCAGTCCGCCGGTATCTTGCAGGGTGTGCCAGACACGGCAAGCATCCCGACAGTGCCCGCCTTCCACGATGGCGATGAGGCCAAGTTAGCAACCATGACAGATGCCGAGCTGATGCAAACCGCTAAGGGCTACCTGGATATCAACTGCGCCCACTGTCACCGCCCAGAAGGCAACGCCTCTAACACAGGCCTGAAGCTGGAGTACTGGCGTACCTACGAGGAGGATAGCGGTTATTCTCACGGTACCTGTAAGTCGCCAATCGCCTATGGCGGTGGCTCGCTGAGCTATGACGTGGTGCCTGGCTCGAGCGAGACCTCTATCCTGCACTTCCGCATGGATAGCACGACACCTGGCGATCGCATGCCAGAGATTGGTCGCAGCCTGTCCCACACCGAAGGCACGGCCTTGATTGCCGAGTGGATCAAGCGACTGCCGCTAGCCACCTGCTCTCAATAACCCCACCCAAGGGCTGCCATCTGGCGGCCCTTTTTCTCACGAGCCGAAATTATGTTAACCAGCCCAGAAAAAGGTTTGCTGCCGCTTTTGAGCCCAGTTCTAATAAGCCTCTTGCTGCTATGCCTCACGGCCTGCGGCGGCAGCGATGACTCCTCGACCAATCAAACAGGCACAGACACCAACCAACCTGGAACGCCTGTGACCCCACCGACGGGCGGCACAGATCCCTCCACGGATATCTGCGATAGCCAGGAGGGGGAGATCAACTGGCAGGCGCTGATGACACAAGACTGTCAGCTACTGTCCCAATATCGGCTATTTCAGGAGCCTGATAAACCAACAGCAGGCCCTAATGGCCCAGGTTTTAGCTATCAACTCTCGAGCCAGCTGTTTACCAACTACGCCCATAAATACCGTTTCATCTTCCTGCCCGATGGCAGCCGAATCGACTATCATCCGAGCGACACCTTCGACCTGCCGGTAGGCGCCGTACTGGTTAAAACCTTTGCCCTGCCGAGCGACACCCAGCTCACCGGGGAAGCCAACGAGACCTTGGTCGAGACCCGGCTGCTTATCCACCGCGAAAACGGCTGGACGGCGCTGCCCTATCTCTGGCAAGGCGGCGAGGCGCGTCTCGCCATTGCCGGCGCCAATCAGGCCCACAGCCTGACGCGTCAGGGCGAGCAGCTGGAGTTCACCTACCATGTGCCCAGCCGGGCGGAATGCAAGGTGTGCCATCAACGCGCCGATAACGGTGGCGCCCAGATCTATCCCATAGGCCTCAAGCCCTACCTGCTTAACCATGAGGTGTTAGTCGAGAATCAGACGGTGAATCAGCTCGAACATTGGCGCGACCAGGGGCGCTTGAACGGCCTGCCACAGCACGGTGCCCCAGATTCGGCGCCTGCAATCACAGATGAGAGCGGCGATCTGACCATTAGAGCCAAGGGATATTTGGATATCAACTGCGCCCACTGTCACAGGGCCGAAGGCTTTGCCAGCATCTCAGGCCTGCGCCTGGGTTTCTATGTGGATCACACCAGCTATCAATATGGGATCTGCAAACAACCACCGGGCTGGGACGGCGGCGAAAAGGGTCTCTCCTACGACATCATTCCCGGCGATGGCGAGCACTCCATCTTGCTCTATCGCCAGATGCTAGATGCGCCCAAAGATCGCATGCCGCCTATTGGCCGAAGCCTGAGTCATGTGGAGGCATTGACCGTGCTGCAAAGCTGGATAGATGGCCTGTCGCCAAGTTTAGGCAACTGCCAGCATGCTGGCTAGATCTTGCGAATAAACTGGCCTGGTGGCAAGCCAAGCCAGTGTTTGAAGCTCTGACGGAAATGGCTCACATCGCCGAACCCCATGATATCGGCGATATCCACTATGCTCTTGTCGCCCTGAACGATGAGGCCGATGGCCGTCTGGCAGCGCACCTGATCCACCAGCTTCTGATAGCTGGTGCCGGCACTCGCCAGGTGTCGCCTCAAGGTGCGATCGCTCATGTTGAGTCTCAGCGCCATCGACTCCAGCTTAGGGTTATTGGGAAAATCCTGGTTTAGGATGGCCAGCACCTTCTCGATCAAGGAGGTGTCATGCAGAGCCTGCTCATCAAGTTGTAGTAGGGAGAAATCATACACAACAGGCAGCGAAAGCATTTCATGGGAGATGGCCCACTCGAAGAACTCGCCGTCGAAACCAACATCGGCCTGACAGAACGCCGCCAGGAACTCACAGTCGTGGGGAGTTGTGGCCAGCTGCACCCGCTCGAGTGTCACCATCTGACCCGTGAGTTGACGCGCCAGGGCTAACATGGAGCAGACGCTGTTTTGAAACTGCAGGCTGAAATAGGGCGCCGAGATCTTCGCCGTATTGAGCCATCGAAAATAGAGGCATCGCTCACCATGGCTCACCAGGGTATCGGATACGCTGCCCACCAGCTCGGGATGGGCGATAACAAACTCAAGGCACTCTCCTAAGGTCTGACATTTAGCTAGATAGGGCCAAATAAGCGCCAGCTCTTCCACCTTGTAGGTCTCACCGAGCCGTGCACCTATCTGAGGGTCATTGCCTAAGCGCCCCAGAAAGGCCATGGCGTAATCCACCTGCCAGACATAGACAAAGTTTAACTTGGCCAGCTCGTTTAGCCCCAGGCCTATCTCCTGACATAGCTGCTCGGCATGATGCTCGCCGTAACGCTCGGCCATGAAATGAACCAGGCTTCTCAGTTCATAGGCAGGATAAGATTGATCGCCGACTTTTAATGTCGCCTGATAGCGGGTATTACTCGTCATCTCATCATTACAAAATCTAAGGATAATAGTATGTTGTATAAGATTTTAGAGACGAGTAAAAGCCTAGCAGGGATAAAAAGTTACAAATATGTAAAAACCCGCCGAGGGCGGGTTTTTATCCGGTGAAAGTCACAACCCTTAGTTGAGGGGTTGATTCTTTTCCGCCAAGCGATTGAACACGGCATTGACCGCCAGTGAGGCGCTGTGGGCAAACTTGTCAGCAATCTTCTTCTTCAGCTGATAGCGAACCTTGATCACCGTCTTCTCTTCGGCGAGTTTCATCACCACATCGTCACTGGTAGAGAGGCCATCGACCAGACCAAGATCAAGCGCCTGCTGACCATACCAGTGCTCACCGGTCGCCACCTTGGCAATGTCCAACGTAGGACGATACTTGCTGATGAAGGCTTTAAACAGTACATGGGTCTCTTCCAGCTCTTCCTGGAACTTCTGTCTTCCTTCGTCGGTGTTTTCACCAAACAGGGTCAGGGTACGCTTGAAGTCACCGGCGGTGTGTTGCTCATAATCGATATCATGCTTCTTCAGCAGACGATTGAAGTTAGGGATCTGCGCGACCACGCCGATAGAACCGACGATGGCAAAAGGCGCGGCATAGATGGTATTGGCCACACAGGCCATCATATAGCCGCCGCTCGCGGCCACCTTGTCGACGCAGATGGTCAGTGGGATCTGGGCGCCGCGCAGTCTGTCGAGCTGGCTGGCCGCCAAGCCATAGCCATGCACCATGCCGCCGCCACTCTCGAC
This sequence comes from Shewanella sp. KCT, assembly GCF_007636505.1. Lineage (NCBI taxonomy): Bacteria > Pseudomonadati > Pseudomonadota > Gammaproteobacteria > Alteromonadales > Shewanellaceae > Shewanella > Shewanella sp. KCT. The sequence goes on along the minus strand of NZ_LVDJ01000003.1, from coordinate 401,028 downwards.
ATTGACTACCACTTCGTCGCCTTGCTCGGCAATGGCCAGGATGGCGCTGATCTCTTCTCGCAGTGACGCCACCTCATGGGCATCTATGCTGCCCTTAAAGTCGATAACAAACACCCGAGGCGTAGGGGCGGCTTCGCCATCTGCCTTCTCTGCCTTCTCCTTGGCTTTGGCCTCGGCCTTGAGGCCCTTCTCGTAGGCCTTAAACTGCTTCTTGCTCAGCAGTTCTTCCTTTAAGTCATGTTTGAGGTCCTTAAGCTCCTCAGACACATTGGTCAGCTTAAGCTCACCCTTATCGGCCTTCTGCTTTACCGCCGATGCCAACACCAGCACCACAACGGCGACGATAGCCACCACTATGGTGACGGCTTTTGCCAGAAAGAGTCCATACTCGTACAAAAATTCCAAAATTCAGCTCCGTGATCAGGCCTTTAAAATCTGGCCGCTATTCTATCAGCCCTGAGGGCAATAACAAATCCAGCCATAAAAAAACCCAGCCAGGCTGGGTTTTTATTTAGTCCTTTTTGGATTTAGGCTTAGTTAGCTGGCACCGCGCAAGGCTGAATCACTGAATCATCCTGCACCAGTACGCTTGCCTGGCCCTTACCCGCAGTCAGGGCAAACGCGGCAACTTGCTGCTGCATCTCAACCGTAGCTGCGGCGGCGCTACCATCTGTCACACCAGGGACCTCACTTGGGCTAATCAGCGAGCTGTGATGACCCTTGCTAAAACGCACGGCGCCAGAGCCAACTGTCGTGGTATCTATACACTCAAGACCCAGGTTGGCAATCAGCGGCTCGGTACCCGCCACAGGGAACTTGTCTACGCGATTCGGCAGTACCTGATCCCCTAAGTTGCTGCCATCCCCCACGATTTCAATCAGATGTACAGGTAGACCAGTCGATTTAAGCGTCGCTGCATGGTTAATAGGATCCGCACCATCTACCGCCGTCTGCACCGCGAAGGCGAAGGTTGGAATGAACTCGGCATACACAGCCTGAACCAGGGCCGCATATTCTGGCGTACCTGGCTCATAACCGGCAACGTTTGCCTCATCCACTAGCGCCTTGAAAGTATCGCTGGCGGTCACATTTGCAAACAGCAGCGGGCCGAAGGTGGCAGAGCCGATGAAGGTGCCCGATAAGCCGCCGGTTGGCGCTACCAGAGAAACCGCATTGAGCTTATGCACATAGCTCAAATCCGCGCCGTTAGCCGGATGGCTCAGGCCAGAGTTAGCATAGGTAGCAAAGTCGGTACCGACGATGGCACCAAGGCTCAGACCCTGTGCACTGATCTTAGTGATATCGAACATCTGCGGCATCTGCGCGGCGGCCAGGCCACCGGCAAGCCCAGTAAGGGCGGCGCGAAGCGCTAGATGATCAACCGTTGCCTGTCTGAAGTTATCACGAACTGCCAGAGTGCTCTCTAGGTTAACAAACACCAAGGGATTACCATTCTTAAACGCATCTGGGTTACCTATAACAGCGCCAAATGCTGGATCTGAAGCCGATACCTCATAGATGCCATCACCGTTGGCGTCGAATGAGCGAGCGCCGTGAAGCGGCATATCGATGGCGATTGTGGCAACGCCCATGGCAGCATAACTACCGGCATAGGCCAGTGACATCTCTTTACCACCGCCCAGGCCATGCATGGCGATGGTGGTCGGCCAACCACCAGTTGGCGGCGTAAAAGGTAATCCCTGAGAGGCGTAGAACTGCGCCAGACGCTCGGCGTTTGGCATAGAGATCAACACAGGGACCTTCTCTGCACCAGTCGGAGCAGGAATAGGGTTAAACTTAGTCAGATGCTTGGCCTTATCGGCCGGTGTGCCATCATCGAGTAGCCAGGCCTTACCCGCCAACAGGGCAGGATCGGCCAGACCCGCTGCAGGGTCGATACCGTGTGCCACGGCCTGAGCGCCGTAATTTTGCTGACTCAAGGTACCCGATTGCAGGGCTAGCAATACGGCTACAGGGCTGTCGCCCAGCGCATGCCAGTTACCATTGATGCCATTACACATCACAGAGTTACAGGCGCCATAAGTAGGCAGGGTCAGCTCGGCAACATAAACATCGGCCAGGCTAGAGACCACATAGGCCACGCCATCGGCAGGTGTCAGGCCAGCCGCCTGGGCAACTGTGATCCCCAGCGGATGCGGTTGAGGCACAGAGATAGACGGCGCAAAAGGTGTGCCCTCTTGCAGCATCAGTAACTTAGTCGTCTCATAGACATCGCTGATCGCCTGGGTAGTAAACAGGCCCGCATAGCTGATAGTCGCGCTATCTACACCGTGAGCAGCAGCCATGCCCTTCTCATAACTGTTCACCAGCGTTTGCAGCATCAGCTGATCGGGTGTCTGCAGCGGCTTGGTCTCGATATCGAGTTTCAGCGTGGCATAGGTAGTCGACGGCGCAATAGGACGACCTGCCGAGTCTTGAATCAGGTCTGTGGTCGCATACACATAAGATTGGCCCGCCTTAAGCGGCTTGAGCGGTACGATAGCGATAGTGTTGCCCGAGGCGCTGGCGACAAAGTCGACGCCAAACTGAAGCTCGTTGCCTATCTTACAGGCTGACACAGATGGCGCAGACTGACATTCGGGATCCGATGATAGCGGACCACCTACAGTGGCTTCGAACATACGCACCGCGCCAGGCTGTGCCACAGAGGCCGCCGCCAGCGTCAGCATGGTGCCGTCATGGTCGGTGGCAGGTTCAACCGTGATAGAGATAGGAGAGGTGGTAGACCAACCGTCCAGTGCGCCCAGCGCCATCTGAGGGTCGGTGTAATCGCTTGAGCCGTCGGCTTTTTCGCCCGGCATGGTCAGGGTACCGTCAGTGGTGCCGCTAAAGAGTAGATCGTTGGGTAATGGTACCTTGCTGTTAGCAGGATCGAATACCATGTGTGAAAGAGGGATTAGCGGCTCAGTCTTCTCTGCGAGTTGATCGACGCTATCTTCGCTACAACCAGCCATTCCCAATGCGGATGCAATTGCGACACCCAAAAAGAGTCTTTTCATCTTTTTTCCCCAAATCTTGTTGTAATAATTTTGTTTTCCCCAAAAATTGGTCACAATAGTCTTCCTTGCGTGACCAATAGGACTTTTAGAGTCCTTATTGCTACTCAAGTTAACGCAAAATTATTGAGTTAGCTACAATTTTGTCACACACAAACAACAGAACGATGGTCATTAATCAGTCATTTGTTTTAAACATTCGTTTCAGGCTCAAATAAATCATAGAAATGGCGGGGAATTCCGCTAACAGGAAAAATTGACTCATGTTGGAATATCAGGCAGCAAAAGATTTACTTAAAGATAAAACGATACTGGTCACAGGCGCCGGAGATGGTATTGGTCGCGCCGCTGCTCTGGCCTACGCTGAACATGGTGCCACGGTGATCTTGCTGGGCAAGACAGTCAAGAAACTGGAAGCCGTCTATGACGAGATAGAACAGGCCGGCTACCCTACCCCCGCTATCGTGCCTCTAGATCTAAAAGGCGCCACAGAGCAAAACTACCAGGACATGGCCGAAACCATAGAGCAGCAGTTTGGTCACCTCGACGGCCTGCTGCACAACGCCAGCCTGCTAGGCGTGCTAGGCCCGTTCGAACATATCTCGATGGATTCAGTCAAGGAAGTGCTGCAGGTTAACCTCGTCGCCGAGATCATGATGACCAAGGCGCTGCTTCCCGTGATGAAGAAAGCCCCTGCAGCCTCTATCCTGTTCACTTCCAGCAGTGTTGGCCGTCAGGGACGCGCTTTCTGGGGCGAGTATGCCATCTCAAAATTTGCCACCGAAGGCATGATGCAGTCTCTAGCCCACGAATATGAAGACAGCAACCTGAGAGTCAACAGCATCAATCCTGGCGCCACCCGTACCAAGATGCGCGCCAATGCCTACCCTGCCGAAAACCCACAGGATCTCAAGGCGCCAGAAGAGATCATGGCGACCTATCTCTATCTCATGGGAGACGACTCTAAGGGCGTCACAGGCCAGCAGTTTAACGCCCAGTAGTTTAAGGCTCGGTAGTTTAAGACTTGGTAGTTTAAAGCTTGGTGGTTTAAAGCTTGGTGGTTTAAGCCTAAGTCATCAGAAACACGCCCGCTTTTATGGGCGTGTTTTACTGTCTATCAGTAAGATGACCAGCTAAAGCTAGACACAAAAAAGGGAAGCATCTGCTTCCCTTTTCTAATGACTGTCAAAAACAGCTGAGCGATTACTTGTACTTGCGCATGACCAATGTAGCGTTTGTGCCACCGAAGCCGAAGCTGTTGCTCATGATAGTGTTAAGCTCGGCATCGCGATATTCGGTCACGATAGGCATACCTTGAGCCTTCTCGTCGAGAGTATCGATGTTGATGCTCGGTGCGATGAAGCTGTTCTCCATCATGATCAAGCTGTAGATCGCCTCATGCACACCCGCGGCGCCCAGAGCGTGACCAGTCAGAGACTTGGTCGATGCGATAGCAGGCAGGTTGTCACCGAAGGTTTCGGCCAAGGCTTCCAGCTCACGCATGTCGCCAACAGGCGTTGAAGTACCATGAGTGTTGATGTAGTCGATTGGTGTGTCTACACCTTCGAGCGCCATCTTCATGCAACGCACCGCACCTTCGCCAGATGGTGCAACCATGTCGTAACCATCTGAAGATGCGCCGTAACCGATCACTTCGGCATAGATCTTAGCGCCACGAGCGAGCGCATGCTCAAGCTCTTCAACAACCACGATTCCGCCGCCACCAGAGATAACGAAACCATCACGGTCCGCATCATAGGTACGAGAAGCCTTCTCAGGGCAGTCGTTATACTTAGTCGACAGTGCGCCCATGGCGTCGAAGCCCATGGTCAGGGTCCAATCCACCTCTTCCGCACCACCGGCGAAGACCATGTCTTGCTTACCCATCTGAATGAGTTCCACCGCATGGCCGATACAGTGAGCACTGGTGGCACAAGCCGAACTGATTGAGTAGTTCATGCCCTTGATCTTAAATGGCGTGGCCAAACAGGCGCTGGCCGTGCTCGACATGATGCGTGGCACGATATAAGGACCAACGCGCTTCACACCTTTCTCACGCAGAGTATCGGCAGCCTGAACCTGGTTAGCCGATGACGCGCCGCCAGTACCGGCGATGATACCGACGCGGTGATTTGAATATTGTTCTTCGGTGAGGCCAGCATCGGCTATCGCTTGCTCCATGGCAATATAAGCGTATGCGGCTGCATCACCCATAAAACGTAATGCTTTACGGTCGATATGTTCTTTAGGGTCTAACTTAATGTCGCCCCAAACATGGCTACGAAGCTTCATTTCTTCAAACTGATCTGAGTGGGTAATACCACTGCGACCCGCTTTGAGTGACTCGGTGACTTCTTGCTTGTTGTTACCGATACTTGACACTATGCCAAGGCCGGTGATCACGACTCTTTTCATTATTTACTATCCATTCCGTACGTCTAGTACCAATTTAGCTGCGCCAATAGTATCGCTTTTACTGCATTTAAGTGGTCAGCTTTCCATAAAGGCAGGTAAAATAATGCCTAATATCCCCTTGAGAGTAAATTCATTGGCCACCGAACACCCGAATAACGCACAAAATAGTGACAAAATGCCTACATTCGACGCAATTTTCAGCCGTTTATCGGCGATAGCGAGTCAAAACTCTCACCAAATTATCGCCCTACTCCCAAGCAGTGATGCCTACTGGCCAGCCGCACTTATAGCTGAGCGACTAACACAAGCCGGTTCAAAGCAGCACCTTCAAAAGCCACACCTTCAAAAGCAGCACTTGCATCTACACCTGTTTGCCCAGCATCAGGCAAGCTGGCTTAAGACCCTTGCCGAGAGTGAGCCCCTGGCGTCACCAGCCAAAGAACAGATTAAGGCAATTTACGACGCTAGGGTGTCGGGCTGTCACAGGCTCAAGCTGGCAAACGCGCGGCTTATCATCGACATCCATCTTGGCAATCCGCTTTCCCCACTCAAGGCCTTAGTTGCCCCAAGCTCACCGAAACAAGCTATTCAAGGCTGGCTGGCCGATACCCAGGCTACCGATGAGTCGCTTATCTGGCAGATGGCGCGCCTCAGCCAAGATAGCGCCGAGTTTCTCCTTCTCGAGAATGTCGATGTTAATCTAGACAAGACCTCAAATAACGCCAATACCAACTTACTGACCCAGTTGATCATCAAGGCGGGTTTTACCTGCTATCGCCTTAACTTATCTTTAGAAGATGACCAGCTCGTGACTCTACTCGAAAAACCAAGTATCGCGTCGCAGGATATCGCTTTGGCGGAGCGGCGCGCCCTCAGACGCCAACAATTAGATAAGTTCGCCTTCAACCCCTTAATACAAGGCCGTGATGGGGAAACCGCCATCATAGGTGGTGGGGTCGCCAGCGCGAACCTGGCCCTCTCACTGGCCGAGCGCGGCAAAAAGGTTAGCTTCTTCTGTATGGATAAGTCGCCGGGCGAGCAGGCATCTGGCAATAAACAAGGGGCCATCTATCCCCTCCTCACCCCAGAACATGGCAGCCTGAGTCACTATTTTCTGCAGGGTTACCTCTTTAGCCGTCAAAGGATCATGCAACTCCTTGAGGCGGGCCATGAGATCCCCCATGATTTTTGCGGCGTGCTACAGACCGGCCACGATGAGCGCAGCCATAAGCGCCTCGCCAAGATAATCAATGCTCAGCCCTGGGCGGAATCGATCGCCCGCTCCATCGATGCCTCCCAGGCCACGGCGCTCGCTGGGGTCAGCATCGAGCACCAAGGGATCTACTATCCTCTCGCAGGCTGGGTGTCGCCACAAGCCTTTACCCGCGCGGCCATCAGCCAGGCCGAACGGTTAGGTAAACAGACCAGCCACTACCAATGCCAAGTCACGGCAATTCGATTTGAGAACCAGAAGTGGTATCTGAGTGCGGTTCAAGATGATCAAGAAGTTAAATTTGGCCCCTTTGCCAATCTGGTGCTGGCCAATGGGCGTCACCTGACCGATTTCACCCAAACCGACCACTTACCCATCAGCGGTTTTCGTGGTCAGGTTAGCCATATTCCGGCAAGAGCGCCACTTAGGGATCTTAAGACGGTGCTCTGTGCCCACGGCTACCTCACGCCTGCCCACGATAAGCTGCACTGCACAGGGGCCAGCTATGTGAAAGACGCCAGCAATCTCGACTACAGCGCGGTGGAGCAGGTGGAGAATTTAGACAAGATCCGCACCAGCTACGACGGGGAGTGGACCAAGGCGGTGGATATCACAGGCCATAGCGCCCGCGTAGGAGTGCGCATGGTCACACGGGATCACGCCCCCATGATGGGCTGTGCCCCGGACTACGAGGCGATATCGGCTACCTATCTCAACCATCAGCAAACCAAGAAGAGTACCAAGGAAAGCGCCAAGTATTGGCAGACGACACCAGCACCCGTTCATCAGGGATTGTTTATTCTCGGCGGACTTGGATCGCGGGGCCTCACCTCTGGCCCGCTGGCGGCAGAGATCTTAGCCGCCCAGCTTTGCGGCGAGCTCCTGCCCGCCACTCAGGATATATTAGCCCTGCTCAACCCCAACCGTATGTGGATGAGAAAGCTGATTAAGGGTAAGGCGCTGTAAATGCTAACTTGAGAGATTAAGGGGAAGCAATGAGTACCAAGGGCTAGTCGTTAAGCCCTTGGTAAGTGATCCACCAGATGAGTTAGGCTTTGACCTTGACGCGGTTGTTGGTGTCACGACTGGCGCGAATGAGGTCATCGCCCGAGAGATGCTCCCCCTTGGCCAACCTGTCATAGAGCAGCACATTGACCGAAGATGCCAGATTCATGCAGCCCACGGTCGGGACATAAACCACCTCATCGGCGCTATCGATAAGCCCTTGGTCTAGGGTGCCATCTTCAGGGCCAAAGAGATAGATGGCCTTCTGCGGATGGCTAAAGGCCGGCAGCGGCGTGGCGCCTTCCACCAGATCGACACAGATCACCTTGGTATCGGCATCGAGTGAGTCAAGCAGCGACTCTACGCCATTGAGGGGAATATGCTGACTCACCCGCTTGGTGTCGGTATTGTACTGCTCGCCCCTGTGCTGGGCGGCCAGCGCATAACGTTTACCGGTGTAACGCACCTCATCGGCGCGATAACAGCCAGCGGCGCGCATCACGCCGCCCACGTTGGTCGGGCTCTTTGGGTTTTGCAGCCCTATGATCACCTTGCTTGCATTAGCCATGACTAGGCGTTTGCTACCTGAGCCATCTTCTCGCGCAGCTCAGCCCAGGCATTGACCACCAGGGCATGATCGGCAGGCTCGAGCTCAGACTTGGCCGTTTCCAGACAGACCTGCATCTTAGCCTCCAGCGCCTCACAGTCTTGCACCGTTTCCTGCTCGAGCTCTGACAGCACCACAGCCACATGCCCCTGTAGGTAACCACTGGCAAAGAGTTGGTCGTCATCACCGCCTGCTACTTTGGTGGCGATCCACTCGTCTAATGCTTGCTCATACTGCTCTAACATTGTGTCTCCAATTGTCTTCTTGCTATTCAGGCTGCCCGATCACATCTGGGCTGATTAAGTCAGGATTAGCCACCTGATACATCACATAATCGTGGTAGCCGGTCACGACTTTATAATAACCACATAATTCGCTGTCTAACTCTGGGTCGCCACTATCCACAATTAAGGGCCGACCTTCAAGTGCTTTTAACTTAGTTTTTGTCGCCAGGATGATAATATTCTCTTTGCCCACCTGACGAATAAGCGCCGGCGACAACTGTTGGTTGCCCCGCCCCAGGATATGCCCCTGGCCGCCGATGAGGGTGATCACTAACTTACACTCACGGCCTGTGGTTGCCTCGAGCAGCGACTGGGCGCTGAGATCGCTGGCAAGCAGCTCGCCCGCGTCAATCAGATCAACCCCGAGCAGGGTGTAATCCAGCCCAAGTTCCTCCATCACGGCGGCGACTGTGCTGCCCGAGCCCATGATGGCGAGCCCATCGTCTATCTGCTCAATCGCCTCGGCGGCGATATCCGCCAGCACCAGCTCGTCGACCTCTTTGCCGCCCATCTTAACCGCCTGAATGTAGCGTGGCTCGGCAGGCACCTGCATCTCGCCGAATCGGCGCGCCCTTACCACACCTTGCCTGAAGGCCACCTCATCGATATCCATCACATCGGCCGACATCAGGCTCACCAAAGCCCCTTCGAGCAGCAACTTGACCACCATGCCCGAGGCGTGCGGCGTAATACCATAGACCCCCGAGTGAATCTTCACCCCGGCCGGTACGCCCAGCACAGGCTGAGCCTCATCGACCACCTCAAACAGATCACGCGCCGTGCCGTCGCCACCGGCAAACAGCAAGAGATCCACGCCTGCGGCCTGCAGCGCCTTGGCGGCGGCTTGGGTATCGCTGGCCGCGGTGGTATCACCCGCCTGAAAAACCACCTGATGGTTAAATCCCATCTGCGCGGCTAAATCGGCGCCCATGGCACCGGAGGCGGTAACGACAGTGATCTTATCCAGATAAGGGGTGATCACTTCCAGCGCCTGGGCCATTCTCAGATGGGCCTTAGGCTCGGCGCCGCGGGCTATCGCCTCATCAGCCACGCCATCGCTTCCCTTGAGTGCCACACTCCCTCCAAGGCCTGCCAGAGGATTGATGATCACGCCGAGGCGAAATGTCTGTTTCATGGATATTTCCTTATCATCTCTTATTATTTTGCGATTTCGCGCGCCTTAGGGATTAACAATACCGCAAGCATGGACAGCAGGGCACAAACGGCGGCCGCCAACCAACTCAGCCAAGCCTGGGAACCATCCCCCCAGATAAAGCCACACAGCCAGGTACCCAGCGCGCCGCCGACACCGAAACTCAGGCTGGCATAGAGCGCCTGCCCCTTACTGCGATGACGCACGTCGAATCTTTGATGAACGAACTGAATCGAGGCCGCATGCACCAGACCAAAGGTGAAGGCATGCAGCAGTTGGCTGACCCCGAGCCATATCATGCTGCTGGCACAAAAGGCCATGAGTAGCCACCGCATCGCCGTAAAACCGATAGAGATCACCAACAAGGCACTGACCCCATATCGCCCCAACAATCTCGGCGCAAACATAAACATGACAATCTCGGCCAGCACCCCAAGAGCGACATAGATGCCGGCGCTGGACTCGCTGTAACCCACCTGTTTAAGGTAAAGCACAAAAAAACCGTAGAAAGGTCCGGCGCTCATCTGCAGCAACATGGCCGATAGCAAGAACCAGATGATACCCGTATCTAGCTTTAGAGGCGTGGGCACCTGGCTCTTGTCGACCTTCACCCGGGTACTTGGCAGAGACAGGGAGCAGCCCAGCAAGCCAAGGAACAGAGCGAGACCGACGAAGGGCAAGATCTCTGTGCCGAACTGGCTAATGGCAAAGCCTACGCTGACCACGAACACCAGATAACCCAGGCTGCCGAAGCTGCGGATCTTACCATAGCCCCCGGTGTTCTCCCCCAGGGTCTCTAGGGTGATCACCTCAAGTTGGGCCAAGATAGCGTTCCAGAAGAAGGTATAGATGCTGAGGCTGACGGCCAAGTAGAGAAAGCCACCATGATAGAAGAAACTCATGAAGGTGACCGCCGAACATGCTGCCCCCATCTTCACCAGCTGGCCGCGCATGCCCGTCTTATCGGCCACCATGGCCCAGATATTGGGGGCGATGATGCGCGTCGCCATCAGGATGGCGAGCAAAAAGCCAATCTGCTGCGCATCGAAACCCCGATTCTCGAAGAAGACCCCGAGATAAGGCACCAGCACGCCGAGGATCGCGAAGAAGAAAAAGTAACAGGCGCTAATCCAATGCAGTTGGTGTTGTGAATCTGGCAGCATATCAATGGATGACTGGGCGTTGGACGACATTTGTGTAGGGCGTTTCCTATGTGTAGAGCGATTTCTAGCAGGGTTACTATCTGCTCACGATATGACTCGGAGCGACTTCTTATAATGACTTTTTATTCTGACTGGAACCCATAGCATTAATGGCTCCCATAAAAGAAGGCACATTTCTGTGCCCTCTTATTCGCTCAATTGCGTCTTACTTCATCCCAATCACAGGGGTGATGCTCTCGACATTCATGTTTTGTGCCCTGTGCCTGAGGAGATGGTCCATCAGGACGATGGCCAACATGGCCTCGGCGATCGGCACGGCGCGAATGCCTACACAGGGATCGTGACGGCCCTTGGTAACCACCTCGGCACGCTCGCCCTGCACCGTCATGCTCTCTCCTGGCACGCTGATGCTGGAAGTCGGCTTCATGGCGATATGCGCAACGATAGGCTGACCCGATGAGATCCCGCCGAGAATACCGCCAGCATGGTTAGAGGCGAACCCCTCGGGCGACATCAGATCTCTGTGCTCTGAGCCCTTCTGATTTACCACGGCAAAGCCATCGCCAATCTCCACCCCTTTGACGGCATTGATCCCCATCAGGGCGTGAGCGATATCGGCATCGAGGCGATCGAACACCGGCTCGCCCAGTCCCACAGGGACATTGGTCGCCACCACAGACACCTTAGCGCCTATGGAATCACCGCTCTTTTTAAGCTCACGCATATACTCGTCGAGTTGCTCTAGCTTAGCGGCATCGGGAAAGAAGAAGGCATTGTGCTCAACCTGATCAAAATCCAGGGTCTCGGCGCAGATAGGCCCAAGCTGCGACAGATAACCCTTGATCTCTATGCCGTGCACCTGTTTTAGATACTTCTTGGCCACAGCGCCGGCCGCTACACGCATGGCGGTTTCCCGCGCCGATGAGCGCCCGCCACCGCGATAATCCCTAAGGCCATATTTTTGCTGATAGGTGTAGTCGGCGTGGCCCGGACGGAACTGATCTTTGATGTTGGAATAGTCCTGGCTACGTTGATCGGTATTCTCGATCACTAAGCCGATAGAGGTACCGGTAGTCTGCCCCTCGAACACGCCTGAGAGGATCTTCACCTGATCTGGCTCGCGTCTGGCTGTGGTATAACGCGAGGTGCCCGGACGGCGCCTGTCGAGATCATGCTGCATATCGGCTTCATCGATCGCCAGACCCGGAGGGCAGCCATCGATAATACAGCCCAGTGCCTTACCATGGCTCTCACCAAAAGTCGTCACCACAAAATTTTGACCGATACTGTTACCCGACATTCGCTTACTTCACCTCTACTTGATTATTTGCCTCAGCATAACCTAAAGCCGCCACTGGCTATATTCCGAAATCGGCTTAGTCATTCTAAGCCGACAAAACATTCGCCAATCAGGCTTTAGCCGACCATACATTATTCACTATCTTTGTAGATGGCGAAAAGTGATTCATTTTCAACTAACTGATCGCGAGTCAGCACAAACACGCCGTCACCGCCATGTTCGAAGTTAACCCAGGTAAATGGCACCTCGGGGAACTGTTCCATAAGGTGAACCATAGAGTTACCCACCTCGACCACCAGCAGACCATCTTGAGTCAAGTAATCCGCCGCATTGGCAAGGATGCGCTTGGTGAGATCCAGACCATCGCGCCCCGAGGCTAAGCCTAGCTCTGGCTCGTGGTGATATTCCTCTGGCATGTCACCGATATCTTCGGCATCCACATAAGGCGGATTCGAGACAATCAGATCGTATTGCGGCCCCTTAGGGATGGCGGCAAACATGTCAGACTCGATAGGGAATACCCTGTCCATCACGCCTAATGACTCAATGTTGATCTGCGCCACTTCCAGGGCATCGCTGCTGATGTCGATAGCATCGACCTCGGCATCTTCAAACTCATAGGCACAGGCGATGGCGATACAGGCGCTGCCGGTACAGAGATCCAGAATACGGTTGACCGGCTTATTATAGAGCCAAGGGCTGAAACGGTTAGCGATCATCTCGGCGATAGGCGAGCGCGGCACCAATACCCTGTCGTCCACATAGAACTCCAGGCCGGCAAAGAAGGCGCGGTTGGTCAAATAAGGCACGGGCAGACGCTCGCGTACCCGGCGAATGATGAGCTCGACAATCTTATGCTTTTCGCTGCTGGTGAGGTTGCTATGGATCACCTGCTGACCAATCTCTTCAGGCAGATGCAGCGCATGGAATACGAGAGCGATGGCTTCATCCCAAGCGTTATCGGTACCATGACCATAGTAGATATTGGCATCGTTAAAGCGGCTCACCGCCCAACGTAACATATCGCCGATTGTACGTAATTCCGTCACGGCTTCATCAACAAAAATCTTGTCCAAAACTGGCTCCCGCTAGATAGTTCCGCCTCATTGTAACTGAACTCTATTCATATGGCATCGGATTCAATAAAATAGCGCCATGAATAAAGAAAATGATGATGAATTGGCGCTTTTTTCGGCGTTAACCAAAGGGATAAAGCCGCTTAAACAAGATAAGCGTCATTTCGCCGCGCCGCAAAAACCTAAGCGAGAGCTGGAGATAGCCACCACCCAGCTGCACGCCGACAGCTACTTCTCCGATACCTACCAGCCCCTGCTGCCCTTGGAGGGCGCCATGCGCTGGTCACGGGATGATGTCGACAGCCACGAACTCAAACGGCTCAGACGCGGCGACTATCAGCCGGATCTGCTGCTGGATCTGCACGGCATGCGTCAAACCGAGGCCAAACTCGAACTTGCGGCCCTTATTCAGGCCTGCGTTAAACAGCACAGCCACTGCTGCTGCGTCATGCATGGCCATGGCACCGGCATCTTAAAACAGAATCTTCCCATGTGGCTTGCCCAGCACCCTCTGGTTAAGGCCTTTCACAAGGCGCCTAAGGAATGGGGCGGCGATGCAGCCCTCCTGGTGTTGATTGACGTTGGCGAGTTGCCGAGTTGGGATTAGTCCTTTGTCTTTTGAGAATGTGACCAGCGGAAACGTTAAAGCTCACAGGTTGATTGACGAGCTGACTGAATAGCCGCCTTCTTATTTCAGTAGAGATCAAAAAGGACGCCTCGGCGTCCTTTTGTTTATGTGATCAACGGTTACGCAAATGCGTTAATGCATTTTTCTCTGAGTTAGCTCACCGTGTGAGGCGTATGCTGCCAGCTGAGCGAACCACGCTCGCCATGGCGATCGATCAGGGTCACGCCAGAGGTGGCAAACAGCGGCGGCTCTATGCCTGGCACCAACTCGCTCACCATATAGCCCAGCAGCGGCATGTGGGCAATCACTAACACACTGTCCGCCTTATACTGTTCGGCATAGGCCAGGGTCAGATCGGCGGCCAGGGTCGGCTCGGCCGATGGGGTTAGCTCATCTAATACCAACCACTTTCTCGGTTCGGGGAAGTGCTTACTCACTTCCTGCCATGTTTGCTGCGCGCGCAGATAGGGACTCACCAACACGAGATCGAACTCGGTCACATCACGGGCCAGCCAATTACTCATCAATTCAGTCTGATAACGGCCGATTTCTGTCAGTACACGTTCTCGATCTGAGTGGGCGTGATAACCCGCCTCACCATGTCGCATCAAATATAGCTTCATACTACTCTCGCTATGATTATTCTTGTTCTACTATGAATTGTAGCGTTAAAGTGCAGCGCAACAAACCTTAACCCTGTTATTAATTAGTCGAATAATGGATAAGATATTTGCCAAAGTCTTTTTTGAGGCTCAATATGTAGGCTTACCGCTTTAGTCGCCTAAACTCCGATGAATATCATACGTTTGTCCAGCATAAGGATGGAGCCAGCCATTGCAAACATCTATGCCGATCACTAAAAGTCCCAACGATCATCGCCAGTATCAGTATCTGCAGCTGGACAACGGGCTACGTGTATTGCTAGTGGAGGATCTCCAGGCGCAACAAGCCGCGGCATCAATGGCGGTCAACGTCGGTCATTTTGACGATCCCGCTTCGCGTCCTGGCATGGCGCATTTTCTCGAGCATATGTTGTTTCTGGGCACGGAAAAATACCCCAAGTCTGGCGAATACCATGCCTTCATCAATCAACACGGCGGCAGCAACAACGCCTGGACTGGCACGGAGCAGACCAACTTCTTCTTCTCCATCGACGCCGAAGTGTTCGAGGAGTCACTGGATCGCTTTAGTCAGTTTTTTATCGCGCCCTGCTTCGATCTTGAGCTGGTCGATAGAGAGCGCCACGCCATCGAGTCTGAATTTAGCCTAAAACTCAAAGATGATATCCGCCGCACCTATCAGGTTCAGAAGGAAACGGTTAATCCGGCTCATCCCTTTTCAAAGTTTTCGGTTGGCAATCTCAAGACCTTGGACGGCGATGAGAAAGCCCTGAGACAGGAGCTGCTGGATTTCTATCAAACCCATTACAGCGCCAACCTGATGACCCTGTGTCTGGTTGCGCCCTTGCCACTAGCAGAACTCTTGGCATTGGCCGAGAGCTATTTTGCGCCGATTGAAAACCGCAAGCTGGCAAAGCAATACCCAAATGTGGCCATCTATGAAGCAGCTCAACTTGGCCAACAGATCAACATAGTACCGCTGAAAGAGCAGCGCCGCGTGGCGATCACCTTTCCCCTACCCGCCATCGACCGCTTCTATAAGCGCAAGCCGCTGACCTTTATCAGTCATCTATTGGGCTATGAAGGCAAGGGCAGCCTGCTGAGTCACCTAAAGGATCAGGGGCTGGCCATCAACCTCTCGGCCGGTGGCGGGGTCAATGGCTATAACTTTAAAGACTATAACATCAGCATTCAGCTGACCGAGAAAGGCCTGCTACAGCTCGACGATGTGATTCAGGCAAGCTTCGAATACCTGAAACTGATCAAGACCCAGGGCATGCAGGCTTGGCGCTATCAAGAACGAGCCAACCTGCTCAAGCTTGCCTTTAAATATCAGGAACAGATCAAGCCGCTGGATCTGGCCAGTCATCTCAGCATCAACATGCACCACTACGAGGTATCAGATCTCATCTATGGCGACTATCGCATGGATGGTTTGGATGTAGCTCAGGTCACCGAGTTGCTGGAGTTGATGAGCCCGGATAATTTGCGTATTCAGCTGATCTCACCCGACTTAGACACAGAGAAACAGGCCGCTTGGTATCACTCGCCCTATCAGATGAAACCCATAGATGCACAGAGGCTCAAGCATTGGCGCGAGCCTGAGATTCGAGAGGCGCTGAAACTGCCGGAGCCTAACCCCTTTATCATCGAAGACTCGATCGCCAGAGACGTTAAGAGTGACCATCCGGTGCCAGTTGTCGTCTGTCAGGAAACTGGCTACCGAATTTGGCATAAGAAAGATGATGAATTTAACGTGCCAAAGGGACATATGTACTTGTCCCTCGATTCGCACCAGGCCGCAGCGACCCCAAAACATGCGGCGCTGACCCGCCTCTATGTGGAAATGCTGCTCGATTATCTAACCGAGTTTACCTATCCAGCCGAAGTCGCCGGACTCAGCTACAACATCTACCCTCACCAAGGGGGGATCACCCTGCATCTAACCGGCTTGACCGGTAAACAAGAGGCCCTACTGTCACTGCTGATCAACAAGGCCAGGGAACGTAACTTTACCCAGGACAGGTTTAAGCAGATAAAGAAGCAGATCCTACGCAACTGGTTTAATCAGAGCCGCGCAAAGCCTATCTCCCAGCTATTTACCAGCCTGACGGTGACGCTGCAGAAACGCAGCTTCGAGCCGCAACGTATGGCTGAGGAGCTAGAAGACATTACCCTGGACGATCTCCACAACCATGTGCGGGCCTTCTATGAGAAGATCCATCTCGAGGGTCTGGTCTATGGCGACTGGCTGACCGAAGAGGCTCAGGCCCTGGGTAAACGATTGGATCACATACTCTCTCTAGTATCCTCACCCAGCGGCGAGTCGGAGCGAGAGCTGATAAAACTTGAGAATGTCGGCACCCTGATGCGTGAGGTCAGCGTTAATCATCAGGACAGCAGCATCATAGTCTACTACCAGTCGTCCCAGGCAACACCGCTAAAAATGGCCCTGTTTAGCCTGTTAAATCATACCATGTCGTCGACCTTCTTCCACGAACTGAGAACCAAGCGTCAACTAGGTTACATGGTGGGCACGGGTTATCTGCCACTGAATCGTTATCCTGGGATGATCTTCTATGTGCAATCGCCCACTGCCGGCCCCTTAAAGCTACTGGAGGCCATAGACGAGTTTATCGCCGACTTTAATTACGCCGTCATGCAGATCACCAATGATCAATGGGAGCTCACCAAGCAAGGGCTGATCAACCAGATCATGGAACACGACCCCAACCTTAAGACCCGGGGGCAGAGATATTGGTCGAGCATAGGAAACAAAGACTACGACTTTAATCAGCGAGAACTGGTCGCCGAGCAAATTGGCGAACTCACCCGTTCGGATCTGATTAAGTTTATGATGCAGAAGATGCGTACCAAACACGGCGACCGCCTGATCCTCTTCACCACAGGGGAGCAACACAGAAATCAGGAACAGCTAACCTCAGATAATATGATCACAGATCTGAGAAGCTTTAAACAGCGAGCCGCCAAGTTTAGCTATTAGGCTAGTGCCCTCCCCTAAAGTCTGGCACCATAGTGTACAAGGCTTTGGGCTTTGGGCTTTGGGCTTGGGGCTTGGGGCTTGGGGCCTAAATAGCCACAGTGTTTAAGGCGCAACTCTTGAGGTAGTTTTTTCAGATATGATGCTTAAGCGCATACTTTTGAAAAGAAGTCGTTCACTCTGCGTGTTTATGACAGCATTGCTAGCCTCATTACTTGATACATTCATCTTAATCCTTTGGTGAGTCCTTATGATTTAAGCGCTAATCCCCCCTATCTGACCCACTATCTGGCCCACTATGAAATTACTGGGTAGAATCGTTAACAGATCAAACCTGTTTTTATCTCACAGCGCCGACCCAACATTACCCCAACGCCAGGACACTGATTCTTAGCATCTTTTTTGCTCTAATCGCCAAAACACTCGATATAGTACAAACGCCTAATTGGCACCCACACAACAGACAAAGCCTAATCACTAAGAAGATTCAGCAGTACAAAACCCTAAAAGACAATGAAAATGAAAGTAATTTGCAAACAAGAAAATTCAGTGTTCTTTTGACAAATCCCCCTATTTCTGAATAAAGTAGGTTAAATAACTGTTGCCTATGCATTATTGGCTAATAATCAGACTAATAATTATGCCTAAATACCTTATAAGATTTGCACTATCTTTCCTGCTGGCTGCCTCATTCTCTAGCCAAACTTTAGCTGTCGGATCTCAAAATTCTTCTATTGTCTTGAAAAGCAAATCCTTCAGTATTTCTGAAGGCTTGTCACAAATTGACGTAACATCAATAGAAGAAAGTTACACAGGCCATATTTGGGTTGGCACTGTCAACGGACTGAACCGGTTTGATGGCAAAAAATTCAAACACTATTTCGCAGGCGAAGCGTCTGGTTTACCGAGTTCTTTTATACGCAGCTTAATACAGACCGAAGAATCACTTCTAGTTGGTACAGACAAAGGTCTAGCTCGGTACATTGAAGAAAAAGATTTATTCATGCCAGTGGCTACACTTTCAAATATTGCTGACAGCCCTATCTGGTCAATAAGTAAATTAGAAAATTTTTACGCCATTGCAACTGACAAAGATATATATATCGTTGACAAAAATCTAATCATAGTAAAAAAATATATAGGAGAGTTTAACGGAATAAAAAAAGTATTAAGATACAATAACAATTATTACGTAAGAGAATACAATGGTAAAGTCACTAACATTGATCAAAACCAAGTAATTACAGAAACATCAAATGACATCTCTATCTTTAATGACACCTTATGGATTTTCAAAAAAGAAGGCTCTTACAAAACATTAAACAATACACTTGAAAAAGTTAACGACAACATCATTAATGTAACATCAACAAACTCCTTACAAAAAATAACGCTTGAAGGGAATAATTTATACTCCCATAAAAACAATACACGACAAAACATTGGGAAAGTAAATTACAGCGCAATCAATGCGATATACTCAGGAAATAGCAATACTTATATATCAATAAAAAATTCCGGATTCATTGTAATACCAAAACACCTAAACATAGTATCTCAAGTAGATTTAGGAAGTGTGGACGGAAACATTTGGTCAATATCAAGCGACAATGAATCTAAAATCTCTATAAGTACTGACTCGCCAAACATTAACATTTATGACTTTAACTTCAATAAAGTCTCATCAATAAATAGTGGGACTCAAGGCCCAAAATCCACGTTGATTTTAGAAAATAATCTATATATGGGAACAACCCATGGAATCTTTGTCACTCACTTAGAGAGTAATGAAACGCAAAAAATTAGCGATGAAAAAGTATTTATTTTAAAATTTGATGGGAACAAAAAACACCTCTACGCAGGAACGATCAACGGCAAACTAATAAAAATAGACATAAAAAATGGTGAACAACAAGAAACCGTTGTCGATGCAGGAAATCCAATTTTTGATATTTTAGTTACAGAAAATACCACTTATACTGCCACTCAAGGTGGACTCTACAGAGTACAAGGGAAACGTATTGAGCATATTTACAATAAAGGTTTCGTCGTAAGTCTCGCATCTAATAAAGATGAAATATTTTTTGGAACAAGTAGCTCCTTAAAAAAGTACAACAACAGCACTGGAAAAATTGACAACATTCACACCAACAAAAAACCAATTTTCTCCATCACATTACACGGCGATTATTTAATTGCCGCATCAATAAAAGAGATTGTTGTAACAAACTTAAAAAACAATAAAAAGTACACACTAACAGATAAATACGGAAGCCAAGATGAATACAACTCTCAAT
The DNA here is from genome assembly GCF_007636505.1 of Shewanella sp. KCT. NCBI lineage: Bacteria > Pseudomonadati > Pseudomonadota > Gammaproteobacteria > Alteromonadales > Shewanellaceae > Shewanella > Shewanella sp. KCT. Next base: position 381,249 of record NZ_LVDJ01000003.1, on the reverse strand, counting down.
CTGCATTTATTGTTAACGGAGACTTATTGCTTGGTGGCACATCAGGCCTAAGCAAAATATCGATCAAAACATTAGAGGCGCAACTATCAACAGCCAATTCTCCTGACACCAACCTAGATGAACTCCTTGTATTCAATGTTCCAGAGAAGCTAGATGGAACCGTATTGTCAAAACCAATTTCTCTTACTGAAAAAATTAAGCTTAAGTATTCAGACTATCCTTTCACTATAAAGTTTAATAGTCCAAGCATGGCTTTTGACAATATAAATTATAAATACCAAATGAGTGGGCTTTCTGACTCTTGGATTGATTCACAAGGAACTAACTCTGCTACATATACCAACCTGTCGCCAGGAGAATATACATTTAATGTATATGCAATTGAGCCTCTTACTCAAAAGGCTGGAGATGTAAGGAGTCTGTCTATTGAAATAACTCCTCCTTGGTGGTTATCGATTCAGGCTAAACTCGTCTACCTACTTATTACCCTCTTGATCACGGGTACCATAGTCAAGGCAGCACTTAGAAGAAGAGAGGTACAGCGCCAGATAGCTAAGTCGGAAGAACGGTTGAAACTCTCCCTGTGGGGGAGTGGTGATGAGATGTGGGACTGGGATATCGAAACGGGTCAAATCTACCGCTCAAATATCTGGGGGTCTCTCGAGTTTCCACGGGATGGTCAGCGCTCCGGTGAGGAAGGTGAAGAGAGTAACATTCACCCTATGGATCAAGAACGTGTTAACACGGCACTGAATAAACACTTCTACGGTGAAACCGATCACTTCGAGGCAGCTTATCGCGTTAAGGGCAAAGATGACCAATGGGTCTGGATCTTGGATAGAGCAAAGATCGTTGAACGCGATGAAGAAGATAAAGCCCTGCGTATGACAGGTACCATCAAAAACATCAGCAACTTCAAACAAGCAGAGGAGCAGCTAAGACTGTTCGAACGCGCCATCGAGAACATCTCAGAAGGCATGTTCATTCTGGACAACAAATTTAAATTTGTTGAAGTCAACGAGGCCTGCTGCGATCTGTGTGAGAAGAGCCGTAATGACTTTATTGGCGAGCTGTTCAAATTTGACCTTTATCCTGAGAGCTACTCAGAGCAGATTCGCCATATTCTGCAGCAGCAAGGCAGCTGGAGTAACGAAGTCGAGTCTGCCAAGGGCGACGGCAGCAGTTTCTTGATGGAGCTAACCGTCGATGCGATTTACGATGAACAAGGTGTTCTCTCCCACTATGTAGGGGTGTTCTCTGATATCTCCCGTCGTAAACAGCAGGAAGAAGAGTTACGTAAACTAACCAACAACGATCTACTCACCAGCCTGCCAAACCGCTCGAGTCTCATGGTTACCCTGGGTAACTTAGTGAAGAAAGATACCCATCACACCCTGATGGTATTGGACTTAGATAACTTTAAGAAGATCAATGATTCACTTGGGCACCAAGTGGGTGATGAGCTATTGATCAAAGTTGCGAGACGCATCGAATCCACCGTACCTTACCATACGAGTATCTATCGTTTGGGCGGCGACGAGTTCGCCATACTGGTCGATAACAATCCAGATATCGGATCCAGCGCCGTCATCGCCAATCATGTAGTCGATGCCTTCTCAAGCCCATTCGAGCTCACCAAAGACAGAGTCGTTGTAGGGGTGAGTATAGGCATAGTGCTCTACCCAGAAGACGATCAGAATGAACAAGCACTTCTGCGCAAGGCGGACATTGCCATGTATCACGCAAAATCTGCCGGTGGCAATCGTTATCAATTCTATTCGGAATCTCTCAACCGCAATGCCATTCGCCAGCTGGAAGTGGAGAACCTTATCCGCGAAGGTTTAAGGGACGATCTCTTCGAAGTCTACTATCAACCTAAAATTGACCTCAGAACCAGCAAGATGGCCGGTATGGAGGCCCTGGTAAGATTAAATCACCCTGAACACGGTCTCATTCCGCCGGGCGACTTTATCCCACTGGCCGAGGAGAATGGACTCATCGTCGAGATTGGCGAGGTCGTTCTACGTAAAGCCTGCTTTGCGGCACAAAATTGGCGTCGTCAAAATTTGTTCAACGGCCGGGTCGCCGTCAATTTATCATCACAACAATTCGCTCTTCCGGACCTACAACAACGGATAGAGTCAATTTTACGTCTAACTCAACTGCCTGCAGCCAACCTTGAGCTTGAAATTACCGAAGGCACCGTCATAAAACAGCCAGAAAAGGCGATAAAGGTGATGATGCAACTCTCTAAGATGGGCGTCAGCCTTGCGTTAGACGACTTCGGCACCGGATATTCGTCACTGTCATATTTAAAGCGCTTCCCTATTGACACCCTAAAAATCGATAAGGCTTTTGTTGACGACATAGATAAGTCTGACAGAGATCTAAAGATGGTCGACTCTATTATCACTATCGCCCATAACATGGGTCTATCTGTGGTCGGCGAAGGCGTCGAGGAAGCTTCTCAACTCAGTATATTAAAAGCTTTAAAATGCGAGGAAATACAAGGATTTATATACAGCAAGGCGGTAAATGAAACCAGCTTCACCGAGCTACTAAAACAGGAGAGTTTTACCTATACACCTGTCTCACAACACAAGAAAGCCTAGTCTCGAATTAGAAAATGACAGGCTAACGAGGAAAAATATACACTAAAAAAACACTTAAAATAAAAGTTGGCATAACACCTGCAGAATATCTCTCAAGCGTCAGAAAAATGTAGACGTAATAACTTCAACAATACTGAGAGATTAAGACAATGATTAACGGACTAGTTACTGCCATCGCTTTTACACTAGCTTGCTCAACAGGCTCAAGCGTTCAAAATGAATTTGCAAGTATTCCCCATATTAAATTCAGCGAGAGTCAAGTAGCTAGTATCCCGCACATTAAATTCGGCGAGACCCAACTAGCCAGCATCCCGCACATTAAATTCAGCGAGACCCAACTAGCCAGCATCCCGCACATTAAATTCAGCGAGACCCAACTAGCCAGTATCCCGCACATTAAATTCAGCGAGACCCAACTAGCCAGTATCCCGCACATTAAATTCAGCGAGACCCAACTAGCCAGTATCCCGCACATTAAATTCAGCGAGACCCAACTAGCCAGTATCCCGCACATTAAATTCAGCGAGACCCAACTAGCCAGTATCCCGCACATTAAATTCAGCGAGACTCAACTAGCGAGCATCCCACACATCAAGTTCAGCGAGACTCAACTAGCAAGCATTCCACACATCAAGTTCAGTGAGACTCAACTAGCGAGCATTCCGCATATCAAGTTCAGTGAGACTCAACTAGCGAGCATTCCGCATATCAAGTTCAGTGAGACTCAACTAGCGAGCATCCCACACATCAAGTTCAGCGAGACTCAAGTAGCTAGTATTCCACACATCAAATTCATCAACTCAGCCGTTGCTTAAGTCTTAAGGAGAATGATTATGTTAGATTCATTGAAAAAAGCTCTAGGACTTACTCACAAACCAGAGCGCAAAAAAGTACAGCTTCCAGAAGGCCTGAATCACTTAGAGGTGATCCCTGCAAAAGGTTGGTGGAACTAATTGACTTCAAACGTCTTTCGAAAACCAGACACATAAAAAAGGAGCTCTAAGAGGCTCCTTTTTTGATCTGACTTATCTATCTGATTTTTTTTTTAATTAATTATTTATATGAACTGACTTTTGTCCGAGATGTAGATATCTAGGCCAGTACCCAGACAACTCTGAACGAGCAGAGAAGATGGCAGCTACTAACATTTCAAACTTGCCGATACACCGCTTATATTCACTGCCGCTCTGCATCTTGATAGCGCTATACGATAGCCTTATACCTTAATGGCTTTATACCTTAATTGACATGCTTTGCTTGCCCTGTACCCGCTTCTGCGCAAATCGCTTGTGAGTACTAAATAGCGGATAGGCGACCGGCCCTATGATGAGCCCTAGCATGGCCCAGCGTTTCACCCCTAGCCCGGCGCGAAAAGCCATATTGCCCATCGCCACACTACTTACCATCAGCACACCAAGAATGTAAATCACCACAGACACTACCTCACTACAACGGCGCCAATAAGGCTAAAAACAGCCAAAACGAGCCCAGCATGATAACCGAATCCACGCCTTTGATGAACAAAAAACAGGCAAAAATAATCCTAAGGCAAAAAAAATGCGGCATTATGTTGCCGCATTGTTAAATATGGAGAGGGCTATTCGTAGAACCTACTGCCCGATTCGGCCATCTCGACTAAGCGATCACAAGGCGCGAAACGCTCCCCGAATTGATCTTGATAACGTTTCAAGGTCTCAACCAAGTGCTTGGCACCCAGGGAGTCCATGTAGCGGAAAGGTCCACCCAAGAATGGCGGGAAGCCGATACCAAATATTGCGCCGATATCACCGTCTCGTGGCGAGGCAATAATCCCCTCCTCCAGACAACGAACCGCTTCATTGAGCATCTGCACCACACATCGCTCGGCCAACGCTCTTGGCTCGCCGTCGGCGCCAGGTGTTAACCCAAGCACACCATAGACGCTCTCATCCACCAGCTTCTTCTTCGACTTAGCGCCATATTGATAGAAGCCCTTACCATTCTTACGGCCTTTACGGTCATCGGCCAACAGCTTGTCAAAGGCGGCGGGTGCCTTGAAGCGCTCACCCAACTCCTTCTCCAGAATCGGCGAGATCTTGGCACCCACATCTATGCCGACCTCATCGAGCAGCGTCATAGGACCTACCGGGAAGCCAAACTTCACCAGCGCTTTATCTAGATGATCTACACTCTGACCTTCCAGCAGCAGATTCGCCGCCTCGTTCATGTAGAGCGCCAGAATACGGTTAACATAGAAACCGGCACCATCTTTCACCACGATAGGTGTCTTACCCTGCTTGCGGGCAAAGGCAACCGTAGTGGCGATAGTCTGTGGCGAGGTCTTGTCATGGGCGATCACCTCGACCAGTGGCATCTTCTCTACCGGTGAGAAGTAGTGCAGGCCGATCACATTCTCAGGACGCTCGGCGGCCTCGGCGATCTGCTTGATGGGTAAGGATGAGGTATTAGAGGCGAAAATCGTATGCTCGCCACATTCACGCTCGACATCCTTCACCATCTGATGCTTGAGGTTTAGATCTTCAAACACGGCTTCCACCACCATGTCTGCATCCTTGATCCCTTTATATTCGGTGGTGGTGGTCATCAGCGCCATCAGGTTATCGCGCACCGCAGGCGTCATGTGACGACGTTTCACCCCTTTGGCCAGCAGCTTATAGGCATAGGCCAATGCGTTGCTTAAACCAGTCTCACTGATATCTTTCACCCGCACAGGGATCTTCGCCTTGGTGGTGGTCACAGAGGCGATACCGCCTCCCATCAGGCCACCGCCCAGTACCATCACCTTGTTGACGGCCATTGGCGATACATCACCGGCACCAGTTTCTTTCTTCATCTCAGTGGTTGCAAAGAAGATGCTGCGAAGAGCTTCCGATTCGCTGGAGACCACTAGGTCGCCAAAGTGCTGCGCCTCAACCTCTAGGCCTTTCACTATGCCTTTGGTCACGCCCTGACGCACACAATCGATGATCTTCTCTGGCGCAGGATAGTTGCCCTGAGTCTTCTTATTGACCTGCTTAAGCGCCTGTTCGAAGATGATGTTGCGACCAACAGGTGTGCCCTCGAGCAGCTTCTCTACCGTCGACAGCTTAGGCTTCTTCGCCGGACGCGCTCCGGCCAGTGCCATCTCTATCGCCGTCTGCAAAAGAATCGATTCCGGCACCACATCGTCAACCAGCCCCATCTTCAACGCCTGCTTGGCGCGCAGCTGCTTGCCGGTGAGCATCATATCCAGCGACTTGGCAATACCCACTAAACGCGGCAGACGCTGAGTCCCGCCGCCACCTGGCAGCAGGCCAAGTTGCACCTCGGGCAGTCCCAACATGGTCTTGTTGCTGTCGGTACAGACACGCTGATGACAGGCCAGGGCCAGTTCGAGCCCCCCACCGAGACAAGCGCCATTGATGGCGGCTACCACGGGAATCGAGAGCGACTCCAACGCAAAAAACACCTCGTGGCCCTGCTTGGACAGCTCCCTGGCATCTTCGGCGGTAGCGCAGGCATCCAGCATAGAGATATCGGCGCCCGCCACGAAGGAATCCTTCTTACCCGAGATGATCACCACACCGCGAATTCCGGCATCGGCCTTTATCTCGGCCAACATCTCACAGATCTCGGGGCCAAACTCGGCTCTGAGGGTATTCATAGTCTCGCCAGGCACATCCATGGTCAGCACGGCAACACCGTTGTCGAGACGATTTAATGTAAAACTCTTATCCATGAGATCACTCCACTTCTACTATCATTGCTGCACCTAAACCACCCGCCGCACAGGCCGTTGCCAGGCCGGTACCGCCGCCACGGCGTTTCAGCTCGCGACACACCTGAGTGATCAAACGCGTCCCGGTCGCCGCAAAGGGGTGACCATAGGCTAAGGAGCCGCCCAAGACGTTGAACTTAGTCATATCGATCTCGCCTATGGCGCGATCGCGGCCCAGTTTCTCTTTGGCAAACTTCTTCGAGGCAAACATCTGCATGTTGGCGAGTGTCTGCGCCGCAAAGGCTTCGTGCATCTCGATAAGGGTAAGATCATCAAGCTCCATGCCGGCACGCTTAAGCGCCAACGGCGTCGCATAGGAAGGCCCCATCAACATATCCTGCCACACGTCGATGGCGCTAAAGGCGTAACTCTTAATATAACCAATCGGCTCATAGCCCAGGGCCTTGGCACGGCTCTCGCTCATCAGAAGTACCGCAGAGGCGCCATCGGTCAGCGGCGTACTGTTGGCCGCGGTCACAGAGCCGTGTTTACGGTCGAAGGCTGGACGCAGCTTGGCGTAAGAGTCGAGCGAAGAGTTCTCGCGAATGTTGTTATCTCTGTCGATGAAAGATTTGTATGGCGGCACGTGCGCCACCATCACCTCATCACGCAGGTGGCCCGAATCCCAGGTCTCTGTCGCCAGGGTATGTGAGCGATGCGCCAGGGCATCTTGATCGGCGCGGCTAATGTTATAGGTCTTGGCCATCTGCTCGGCGGTCTGTCCCATGGAAAGGCCGGTTGAGTATTCGGCAACCGCAGGGGGCACAGGAAGCAGATCTTTCAGTCCAAGGCGACGAATGATGGCCCACTTTTGACCAAAGCTGCGCGCCTTATTGAGATCCACCAGGGCGTGAGCCAACTTCTTCGACACACCGATTGGCAGTACGGATGATGAATCGGCGCCGCCGGCAATCCCTATCTCGATATTGCCCGTCATGATGGACTCGGCCACATTGACCGTCGACTGGAAACTGGTGGCGCAGGCACGTGTCACACTATAGGCGTCGGTGGACACATTCATGCCCGTGCCTAGCACTATCTCGCGGGCGATGTTGGGCGCCGCAGGCATCTGTACTACCTGACCATAAACGAGCTGTTCAATCTCTTTCGGGTCGAGTTCTGAGCGAGACAGGAGTTCGTTCACCACCATCTTACCCATATCCAATGCAGACACCCCATGAAACGCGGTCGCCTGCTTAGCAAAGGGGGTTCTTAGCCCCATCACTATCGCGATGCGATCGCCCTTCGCGTTCCTTACTTGCTGTAATTCACTCATCTTTTGCCCTCGTGACGCGTCTGATAGAAACGCTTCTACTAACGCCGTTATTATTCTTCCCTACCCCGTTGCCGGGTATCTCGCTACACTCTCGCAACAGGTCAGACCATCAAAGTGTGATCTGATTCTAACTTCTTATTTCAAGGTTTTAAACACCTGTTTGGTTTTTAAACGACAATTATCGAAAAAGATGTTGATTAACAATGTTTAATAAAAGCAAAATTAGCCATTAAAGCCAGTTTAAATCCCGGTTTAAGCATGCTAACTTATTTTGCTGATTGAAATTTGGCGCCGCCAAGCCCCCAAGGTCATCCAACACACCTAAGGCTGAGGTAAGGCGTTTATCACTGAATTTTTTACCCGATACGCTGTCTACAGCTCACATAATAGATAATACCGAGTAGCATCATGCCCTTAAGTCGATTTCATGCATTACGTGAATACCTGGATAAAGTGATCCTAGGTCAACCCACTCTTACCGAAAACTTATTGATCGCACTGATTGCCGATGGTCACTTACTGGTTGAGGGCCCGCCAGGCCTGGCCAAGACACGTGCAGTCAAGGCGCTGAGCGATGGCGTAGAAGGGGACTTTCACCGTATTCAGTTTACCCCGGATCTACTCCCTGCGGATCTCACCGGCACCGACATCTATCGCGCCCAGACGGCCACCTTCGAGTTTGAGGCAGGCCCTATCTTTCACAATCTGATCCTGGCCGATGAGATCAACCGTGCACCGGCCAAGGTACAGTCGGCGCTATTGGAAGCCATGGCCGAAGGCCAGGTTACCGTGGGTAAACAGAGCTACAAGCTGCCTAAGCTATTTCTGGTGATGGCAACACAAAACCCGCTGGAAAACGAAGGCACCTATCCCCTGCCCGAGGCGCAGCTTGACCGCTTCCTGATGCACCTGAATCTTGACTACCCCAGCGCCGCCACCGAATTTGAGATCATGCGCCTATCCCGCAGTGAAGCCCTCACCCAAGAGCTGCCAAAGGTCGAACCGATCCCTCAACAAGAGGTGTTCGCCGCCCGTAAGGCCGCGCTGGATATCTATCTCGCCGAGCCGCTGGAGCAATATATAGTCAACATCGTCATGGCCACCCGCCAGCCGCAGCAATACAGCGATCAACTGGCCAACTGGCTGGAATATGGCGTCAGCCCACGCGCGACCATCTCCATCGAGCGCTGCGCCCGCGCCCGCGCCTGGCTAATGGAACGTGACTTCGTCTCACCAGAAGATATTCAGGCCGTGGTCCCCAACGTACTGCGTCACCGCCTGCTGCTCAGCTATCAGGCCCAGGCCGAAGGCGTGAGCAGCGATCAAGTAATAAACCATATTCTGAGTCAGGTAGCGGTGCCTTAATGGGACAGAATGCTTTACCCCTATTTGCCGATGGCGTCTCCCTCAGTCAGAAAGAGCTGTTAGCCTGCCAAAATCTCGCCCGGGCCCTGCCACAGCGCAAGACCAAGGCGCGCGCGGCGCTGGCCGGCCACAGAGCCAGCAGCATCAAGGGACGGGGGATGGAGTTTGCCGAGGTTCGCCATTACCAAGCCGGCGACGATGTGCGTACCATAGACTGGCGAGTAACCGCCAGAACCGGCAAGGCCCATACCAAGCTGTTTGTCGAGGAGCGTGAGCGCCCGGTATTATTGCTACTGGATCTCAGCCACAGCCTCTATTTCGGCTCGAGTCTGATGCTGCAGTCGGTGCAGGCGGCGCACCTGGCAGCCACCCTAGGCTGGGCCGCCGTCGGTCACGGCGATCGCTTAGGCGCACTGATCGCCAGCGAGGCCGAGCATCTCGAGCTTAAGCCCCGCAGCCGACAAACAGGCATGCTGGCACTCATCTCGGCCATAGAGCAGGTGCACCAGCAGCAACTTCATCAGCTAAATCAGCCGGTGAAACAGCCCGAGCATATTTACAAGGCCTGTCAGCGCCTTAGGCGAATCGCCAAGCCTGGCTCGCTAATCTGGATCATCAGCGATGGCAGCCATTTCAGCCCCCAGTGTCTGGGGCCACTGAGCGAGCTTAAACGCCACTGCGATATCGGCGCCTTTCTGATCACTGACCCCCTCAGGCAAGGCACCCTTAAGCTGCCGCCCCAGTTTCAATTTCCGGTGAGGGATGGCGATAAGGAGCTGATGTTAGACAGACGCAGCTACGATGCCTGGCTGGCTCAGCAACAAACACAGCAACAGGGATTTATCACCATGATGAATCAGATCAACGCGCGGCCAAGACGCATCGACGCGGCCCAGCCGTTAAACCAACAAATTGGAGCCCTGAGGTAGATGCAAGCGGCAAGTCAACCTGCGCTCGCCAATCTGCAGGATATCATCACCCCGCCCCCGGTCGGCGTCTGGCCCCTCGCCTATGGTTATTACCTGCTGGCGCTACTACTGCTTATGCTGATAGCGGCCCTGTTCATCTATGTTAAACGCAGAGGCAAGCTGCTGGCGGCCAAACGCGAGGCGCTTAATCTTCTCGCTAAGGTGACGCCAGAGGACCCTCAACTGCCGCTGGCGGTCAACAGCCTGCTAAAACGCAGCGCCATGAGTTATCTGCCCCGGGAGCAGGTCGCCTCACTACAGGGCGATGCCTGGTATGCCTGGCTAAGGGCCCAGGTGCCGAGCATGGATCCTATGCTGCCAAGCCTATTGGAGAAGCGCTTCCAAGCGGATAAGCTCTCACCCAGCGAGGCCACGCAACTCCTCGATGGCGCCAAAGCCTGGCTACAGCAGGCGCTGCCGCTCAAGGCTGGTAAGGAGGCGTCATGTTCACACTAGCCTGGCCCTGGCTACTCATATTACTGCCGCTGCCGCTGATTTTTTCTCTCGGCAAAGCAAGCGGCAGCAAACAAGCCACGCAGACGGGCGGTGGTCATCTACAGATGCCCGGCGTCGCTGAAGCGCCAACGACAAGATTCGATCACTCCCCTCGCCGCAGCCGCTGGCCCTATTGGCTCATCTGGACGGCGCTGGTATTTGCCGTTGCCCGCCCGCTATGGGTTGGCGATGCCATAGAGCTCCCAAGCAAGGGACGAGACCTCATGCTGGCGGTGGATCTGTCCGGCAGTATGCAGATAGAAGATATGGTACTGAATGGTAAGACGGTCGATCGTTTCACCATGGTACAGCAGGTGATGAGCGAGTTTATCGAGCGTCGCAAGGGCGATAAGCTGGGGCTGATACTCTTTGCCGATCACGCCTATCTGCAGGCGCCGCTCACCCAGGACAGACGCTCGGTGGCCCAGTTTCTCACCGAGGCGCAAATCGGCCTAGTGGGCAAACAGACCGCCATCGGCGAAGCTATCGCGCTGGCGGTCAAACGTTTCGACAAGGCCGAGCAGAGTAACCGCGTGCTTATCCTGCTTACCGATGGCTCAAATAACTCGGGTAGCATCACGCCGGAGCAGGCCGCCGATATCGCCGCCAAACGAGGCGTAACCATCTACACCATAGGGGTGGGCGCCGAAGTGATGGAGCGCCGCACCCTGTTTGGCAAGGAGCGCGTTAATCCGTCGATGGATCTGGACGAGGCGCAGCTTACCCTGCTGGCCCAGAAGACCAAGGGGCGTTACTTCAGGGCGCGTAATTCCGATGAACTCGAGCAGATCTATCAGGAGATAGACAAGCTAGAGCCCACCGACAGCGACCAACTCAGCTATCGACCGCAGGCGGAGCTCTTCTACTATCCCTTGGCCATTGCCCTGCTTGTCAGTGTGCTCATGATATTAAGTGGCTTCGCTGCCGTACAGGCCTTGGTTCAACGTTTACCACGGAGCGCCTCATGATCCATTTTCTCCGTCCCGAATGGCTGCTAGCCCTCATCCCCCTGGCGCTATTGCTCTGGTTGCGAAAACGCCAGCGGCATCAGGCCTCGAGCTGGAATCGCTATATCGCGCCGCACCTGGCTAAGGTGTTGGTGAGCGGTCAGGCAAGCAACAATAAACAACACTTGGGCCTCATCGCCTTTATCTGGCTCGTTAGCGTCCTGGCGCTCTCTGGCCCGGCGCTGACCAAGCAGCAACTACCTGTATTTGAAGCCAACCTGGGCCGGGTGATAGTGATGGATATGTCGCTCTCCATGTACGCGACCGATCTGGCGCCTAACAGGCTGACTCAGGCCAAGTTCAAGGCTACGGATCTGCTCAAGAGCCTCAAGGAGGGTGAGACGGGTCTTGTGGCCTACGCCGGCGACGCCTTTACCATCAGCCCGTTGACCCGGGACAAAGCAACTCTACTGAACCTGCTGCCAACCCTGTCGCCGGAGATAATGCCGGTGCTCGGCTCCAACCTGCCAGCGGCGCTAGAGCAGGCCAAGCAGCTGCTTGTCCAGGGCGGTCACCTCAAGGGCGAGATCATCTTGCTGGCCGATGGCGTCAACCCGGACCAAATCAGCGAAGCCAAATCGATACTGGAGGATACTCAATATCGCCTCTCCATCATCGCCATGGGCACAAACCAGGGCGCTGCCATCCGCTTACCGGATGGACAACTGATGCGTGACCAAAGCGATCAGGTGGTGGTCAGTCAAACGGATCTCGCTCAGCTTAATAGTGTAATTGGCAACAGCGGCGGCAAGTTATTTGCCTACCGCGCCGATGGCAAAGATCTTGAGGCACTGACCCAGAGCTTAAGCCAGGAGAGTGATGCCAAGACCTCAGATCTTCAGGGAGAAGCCTGGCAAGATCTCGGGCCCTATCTGGCCCTGTTCCTACTGCTGCCGGCGCTGCTAAGTTTCAGACACGCCTTCGCCGCACTGGCCTGCCTGGCTATTCTCGCCCCAAGCCCAGAGGCCCAGGCCGCCAGTTGGCAACATCCCTTCTCCACAGACGATCAGAGAGCGATGCAGGCCTATCAGGCGCAAGACTATCAAGGCGCGGCCGAGCAATTTACCTCACCCCAATGGAAGGCCGCCTCCCTATATAAGAATGGCGATTATCAAGAGGCGCTCGAGCTTTTCGAGCAGGATGATTCGGCGAGCGGCCTGTTTAATCAGGGCAACAGCCTGATGCAACTCAATGACCTCGATAAGGCCATCGAGCGTTATCAGCAGGCGCTCAAGAAAGACCCTCAGCTTACTCAGGCCGAGCAAAATCTTGAGTTGGCCGAGCAGCTAAAGCAGCAACAGCAAACTAGCCAAGATCAAGGCCAATCTGATAAAGACCAGTCGAATCAGGACTCAAATAAGCAAGAGCAGTCCCAACAAGAGGGCACCGGGCAAAATCAAGGTCAGCAACAAGGCCAAGGCGATCAGCAATCGGGCCAGGGATCGAGAGGCCAGCAGTCTCAAGGCCAGAATGATCAGGGCCAGAATGCTCAGGGAGAGAATGGGCAAGACTCAAACCAGCAAGGCTCTGACCAGCAAGGCTCTGACCAGCAAGGCGCTAGCCAAGAAAGCCCTGAGCAAGAAACTCCCGAGCAACAAGCCTCTGGCGAGCAGGATGCAGGTAAAAATGGTCAGCCGCAAGACCAGCAGACAGGCGCCGCTAATGACGCTCAGATGAGCGCCGATCCGGGCAAGGACGCCAAAAACCAAATGGAGGCCAACGCAAATCAATCTGACGCTGGCCAGCAGATGGGACAAGGCCAACAGACGCAAGACGAACAAGAGAGCGCTCAAGCCCAGGCCCAGGCCGCGAATATGACCCAGGGCAAACCCGGCGAGGGCGATGAGCAAGGCGAGCCAGTCGCGGCCGCAACCAACGCCATTGCGCCAGAGGATCTGCCCCCCGAGATGCAGCGCGCCCTTACCGGGGTGATAGACGACCCTCAGGTCTTGCTGCGCAACAAGATGCAATTGGAATATCAAAAACGCCGCCGTCAAGGGGCGACCATAAAGGACAATCAACAGTGGTAATACGACGCTTTTTGACCTTAGCCTGTTTGGCGCTCTGCCTGTCGGCGCCGGCCTATGCCTTAACCAAGCTAGAAACATCGGTAGACAGAAATCCCGCCATCCAGGGGGAATATCTGGTGCTCAGCATCAAGGCCGATGACGATGTGGACAACGCCAGCCTGGATACCAGCGGTCTGTTAAAAGACTTTATCGTCGGGCGTACCAGTGTCAGTCGCAGCACCCAGATCATGAACTTCGACGCCAGCAAAGAGACCCGCTGGCAGATCCTGCTGGCGCCCAAGAAGATCGGCACTGTGATCATCCCCGCCATGACCATAGACAACATCAGCTCAGATCCCATAGAGCTCAAGGTGGCCGCCCCCGGCAGCCAACCCGAGCAGATGAAGAATCTGTTTATCCGCAGCAGCGTCTCGACCGAGACCGCCTATGTGGGTCAGCTGATCACCTATAAGGTCAAGCTCTACTTGGGCGTCGAGCTGCAACGGGGCGTGCTCAGCGCACCTAATGTCGAAGGGGCGCAGCTTAAGCAACTGGGGGACGATGTCGATGGCACAGAGATCATCGATGGTCGCCGCTACCGGGTGATCGAACGCACCTATAGCCTGATCGCCGACGAGCCCGGCACGCTGTCGCTCTCCGGCGCCAGCTTCTCCGGTGATGTCTTAGTGGAATCTTCCCGTCGTGGCGGCATGTTCTCCTTCAATGAGAGCCGTCCGATGCAGGCCAAGGCGGCCCCGAGTGAGATCGAAGTGTTGCCTATTCCCGCAGGCTATCAGGGCGACTGGCTGGTCAGCGATCTCGTGGTCTTAAAAGAGGACTGGAAAAAAGATGTCCAATATCAGGTAGGCGTGCCCATTACGCGCAACATCAGCCTGCTGGCCTCCAACGCCGACGACACCAGCCTGCCCAGCATCAGCCTGAGCCTGCCTGATTCCTTTAAGGTCTATCCGGAAAAACCCCAGCGCAAGACCTATGTACGCGATAAGCAGGTGGTCGCCCAGCTCAACCAGACCACGGCGATAGTCCCGACACAGCCCGGCAGCTATACCCTGCCCGAGATCCGTATTCCCTGGTGGAACAGCCGCACCCAGAAGCAGGAGTTCGCCACCCTGCCCGCGCGCAACATCAGCGTCGCGCCGGCAAGCGCCGGCCAGGAGAGTCCGCAGCTCACCGCGGTAACTTCTCCTGCCGATTCGAGCGGTCTCTGGCCCGCCCTCAGTGCCCTGTTTGCCCTGCTGTGGTTGGCGACTAGCTTGCTCTGGTACCGTCACTACCAAGCTTATCGTTATCGCGCCGCGCCAAGCGGTGCAAACGAAGGGACTGCGAGTCACGCGCCCGAAGCCACGGATGCATTACGCCAATTTGAAACCGCCTGCCGGAATGGCAAAACGGGTGATGCCCTGGTCGCCCTGCAGCGTCACATGAGCCAGCAGGCGGGCAAGCCGATGACCCTGACCGATATCGCCGCCGTAAGCTACGATCTCGACCAGACGATTCAAGCCATTCAGCGTCAGGGTTACAGCCCTGATGGCCAGGGGCTAGAGGTTGAAAAAGTGATCACTGCGGTGAAAAATGCCCCAAAAACTGCGCCCCACAGCACACCATCTGCTTTAAGGCCCTTAAATCCGCTCTAACAACTTGCCTCAGGCGCGCCAATGGCGTTAACGTAGTCGAAACAATTGACGCGCCTCCCCTCCTTTCTATGCTGCGAGTAAAAAATGTTTAGCGTGATACGAAATAAAAAACCGAAAAAGTCGGTCAATAGAGACATGCTGAATAAACAACGACGATACGATAGCCTTGTCAGGGCACTTCATGGCGACCTGTTCCGTTACGCCTTCTGGTTGTGCGGGGATAAACATATCGCCGAAGATATCACTCAAGAAACCTTCTTACGCGCCTGGCGCTCCTTGGAGTCACTCAAAGATGACAAGGCCGCCAAGGCTTGGCTGATCACCATATTACGGCGTGAAAATGCCCGCCGCTTCGAGCGTAAGCAGTTTGACTACTCGGATGTAGAGCAGGCCGATATCGCCGACCATATCTCTTCCTCCAGCGAAGAGAACATGGAGCAGCATATGCTCAGGCGCCAGATAGCCAAGCTCGAGGCCGAATACCGCGAGCCCTTGATCCTGCAGGTGATCGGCGGCTTCAGCGGCGAAGAAATTGCCGATATCTTAGATCTGAATCGTAATACCGTAATGACTCGCTTATTTCGCGCCAGAAATCAGCTAAAAGAGATACTCGATGACACGCAAACCAGGGGGCGCTCTAATGGATGAGCTCAAATTCCGCCGCGAGGCCTATGAAAATCCAAACCGTCAAGACGACGAGTTTCTTGCGTCGATGCACGAGTCGAATGAGCGCACTGCCTTTGTCAACGATCTCAAACTATTAGACAAGAAACTCGAGGCCGCCCTCAAGATAGAGGTGCCAGAGGATCTCGAGGCTAAACTGCTGCTCAACCAACAGCTACATCAGCATCAGGTGGATCGCCGCAAGACAGGCTTTACCCTGGCCCTGGTGGCCTCTATCGCCTTCATCGCCGGCATCAGCTTTACCCTGCTGCGTCTCGCCCCGGTGGATCTGGGACAGCACGCCCTGGCCCATGTCTATCATGAAGAGATGGCGATGAAGAGTGAAGAGAACATCAGCGTCGATGAGGTCAATACTCAGCTGGCCTCGCTGACCAGCCTTAAACATGCCCACTTTACCGAGCAGCCCGGTCGCGTGCTCTACAGTACCTATTGTGACTTCCAAGGGGTGAAGAGTATCCATCTGGTGATGCAGGGCAAGCAGGGCAAAGTCACCCTGTTTATCGTGCCGCTGGAGGATCGCATGGTGCTCGAGGAGGCCTTTGCCGACAACCGCTATCAGGGGATGGGCTTCAAGTCTGACAACGCCTACGTCCTGCTGGTCGGCGAGCATGCCACAGATCTGGACTTTGTCAGAGACGAAGTGAAAGAGTCTTTCATCTAAGGCTGCTATCACTAGACCAGTGACTAGACCAGCATCCAAAGCGAATTCTAGTCGCTCAGGTGATCTGGGATACTACATACAGGGAGTCGACCTCAGGTTGGCTCCCTTGCACTTGTACTTGCACTTGCGAACTCTGTTTTAACCCGACGGCCACTAACATATACGAGCCGCAATCTGCCAATATGACCAACAAAGCCACAACATCTCCGCATAACTTGGCAATTAATCGACCGATAAAGCCTAGATCTTGATCACATTTCACGGCAAATTTGGGCTAGCGCTCAAACATCTGCTAGCATACAGGCTCATTTAAAACAGACATGTCAGCGCGCTTTGGCTCTGGGCTCACATCCCGGCTAACAAAGACATTGGCATGAGAACAATATGGCGAAAGCATGAATATTGAATTACCGATATTAATTACTTTTTTCGGCTACCTCATCCTGATGATGGGCATTGGCCTTTGGGCATATAAAGCAACCGACTCTGTCGACGATTATATTTTGGGTGGCCGCTCCATGGGACCGGCCGTCACCGCACTCAGCGTGGGTGCCTCGGACATGTCCGGCTGGCTGCTACTGGGGCTCCCCGGCGCCGTCTATCTCGGCGGCCTGGGGGAAGCCTGGATCGGCATAGGCCTAGTATTTGGCGCCTGGCTAAACTGGCTATTCGTGGCCAAACGCCTGCGGATCTACACCCAGTTTACCGACAATGCCCTCACCCTGCCGGACTTCTTCGAGAAACGCTTCGAAGACAAGCAATCTGTATTAAAACTGGTCTCGGCGGTCACCATCCTGGTCTTCTTCACCTTCTATACCTCGTCGGGCATGGTGGGCGGCGCCATACTGTTCGAGAAGGTGTTTGGCCTGGACTACAATCTGGCCCTGCTTATCGGCTCTGGCATCATAGTGGCCTACACCTTCGTCGGTGGCTTCTTCGCCGTGAGCTGGACCGATTTCTTCCAGGGCTGTCTGATGTTGATTGCCCTGCTGATCGTGCCGGTCACCATCTTCAGCCAACCAGAGACTCAGAACGGCATCCATAGCCTGGATCCTGCCATGCTGTCACTGCTGAGCGACGACACCACTATGATAGGCCTGGCATCGCTGCTTGCCTGGGGCCTTGGTTATTTCGGTCAGCCCCATATCCTGTCGCGCTTCATGGCCATCGGCAGCGCCGACGACCTTAAGGTTTCGCGCCGTATCGCCATGAGCTGGATGATAGTGGCGCTGATGGGCGCGCTGGCAACAGGCCTTGCCGGCAGCCTCTACTTTGCCGATCAGCCTATCGACAACCCAGAGACCATCTTTATCCACCTGGCCCACGCTGCCTTTAACCCGTGGATAGGCGGCCTATTGGTGGCGGCGATCCTCTCGGCCATCATGAGCACCATCGACTCACAGCTGCTGGTCTGCTCTAGTGTGATCACCGAGGACTTCTACAAGAAGTGGCTCAGACCCAATGCCAGCAGCAAGGAGCTGATGATGATTGGCCGTATCGGCGTGCTGACCATAGCCGTCATCTCTGGCGTCATCGCCCTGAACCCTGAGAGCAGTGTGCTGAGCCTGGTGAGCTATGCCTGGGCAGGTTTTGGTGCGGCGTTTGGCCCTGTGGTGATCCTGTCTCTCTTCTGGCGTGGCTATAGCCGCAATGGTGCGGTAGCCACTATCGTCGTTGGTGCCATCACAGTGGTGCTATGGAAACAGAGCACCGGCGGCATCTTCGACCTGTATGAGATCTTGCCTGGCTTCCTCTTCGCCACCCTGACCGGTGTCTTAGTCAGCCTGGTCTCGGCGCCAGCAGACAGCACCCGCGAACAATTTGAGCAATTTAGCCAGAAACTCTGAGGCAAGGCTCCCACTTCGCTGACGTAAAAATGAGCGGCAGATAAAAAAAGCGTACAAGTGTACGCTTTTTTTATACCGCATAAATTTTACTTACAATTTGCCATTTCACAACCCGTTAACCTTTAGCAAAACCTTAATCAAACCCAGAAGCTACGTGGCATAGCGCCATCAAGCATCTCTTCAAACAACAGCTAACTTTCCTGCATAAAACCAGCCTTCCATTTAACACAAAATCAACAAAAAGTTGCATCTGGTCGGAGTTGTTGAGGTAACACCTCATCCCTACTATGCACGGGAATTATAAAATGGACCTGGCCGCCACGACTCAGGCACAAGCATGAGCGCAGTATGCAGCCGGGCCGACAATAACGAGAACAAACTATGAAGCGTTTCAACAAGACAATACTCGCAGTAGCCGTCACACTCGCTAGCTCACAGGCGATGGCCGCCGGTTTCCAACTCAACAGCCAGTCAGCCACTGGTGTCGGCCGTGCATTTGCCGGTGATGCCGTGATCGCTGACAACGCCTCAGTGCTGTCTCGCAACCCAGCGGCCATGGCCCTATTTGACGAGAAGCAACTTTCTATGGGTCTGACCTACGCCGATGTCGAAGTCAGCGTAAAAGATGTCTATATAGATTCAGCTCTTGGACAGATCCACTATGGTCACGTCGAGGATGCGGCAGAAGCCAAGATCATCCCTAACTTCTACTATGTCAGCCCAGTTAACGACAAATTTGCCTACGGTGTTGCCATGTTCAGCAACTTCGGCACAGGCACAGACACTACCCCTATGTCACAGCAGCTGGTTAACGGCCTGCCTGCGCCGCTGGATCTTTTGGGTAAGACAGAAGTGACCACGCTCAACTTCAACCTGAGCGCCTCTTACCGCTTTAACGACCACTTCAGCGTCGGCGCCGGCGTCGATCTGATCTATGGTCAAGGCACCCTGACCCGCGGCGGCCTGGTACCGACTCAAGCCGGTGCAGTACAGCAAGATCTTGTGGATGTTGACGCCGACGGCGTAGCATTTGGCGGCATCATAGGCGCTGTGTATGAGATCAATGCCGATCACAGATTCGGTATGAGCTACCGTTTGAGCCCAGATTTCAAGGCGACGGGCGACATCAACATGTATAACCCAGTTGCCGGTGCCAACGTGGCCTTCGATGAGATCAACATCCCTATGCCGGATATCTTCCAGGTGGCGGGTTTCCATCAGCTGACCGAGAAGTTTGCCCTGCACTACACGGCGCAGCTGACCACTTGGGGCGATTT
Source organism: Shewanella sp. KCT (assembly GCF_007636505.1). Lineage (NCBI taxonomy): Bacteria > Pseudomonadati > Pseudomonadota > Gammaproteobacteria > Alteromonadales > Shewanellaceae > Shewanella > Shewanella sp. KCT. Next base: position 361,636 of record NZ_LVDJ01000003.1, on the reverse strand, counting down.
CAAAGAGATCACTGTGACCGACGGTACCATAGGCGGCGTGCCTGTGGCGCCTGAGGCTAGCCTCAAGACCTACGCCTGGGATGACTCTTGGCTATTCAGCGTCGGCGGCACCTACACCCTCAATCAGGACTGGACACTGCGCGCTGGTTACATGTTTGACCAAGGCGTCGTTGGCGAAGTCAGCTCTATCTCTATCCCTGACTCTGACCGTCAGTGGTTCACCGCCGGTGCCACCTATAACCTGGGCAAGCACGCGAGCCTAGACTTCGGTGTCGCCTTCATCCGTGGTGAAGATGTAGACCTTATCGAGCACAGCGCCATCACAGGCGGCCTGCCAATCGGTCCTGATACTGGCATGGTTCACGCGACCACACGCTCGAACGCCACTTACTACTCTATGCAGTACAACTACAAGTTCTAACTTGTACTACTGTCCCCAAAAAGCCGCAGCCTACTGCGGCTTTTTTGTAGTTATCGGAAAACTTTTCTACAGTTAATATAAAGTTCCCGTGACGACAGATGGACAATGGCAAAAGTAATTGGTTTAGGTGGCATATTTTTCAAGAGTGACGATCCCCAGCGGCTCGCACAGTGGTACAAAACCTACCTGCAGGTGCCGGTAGAAAACTGGGGCGGCGCGGCCTTCTACCTCAACAATCTGATGCCGATGGCTGCCACCGGCTACAGCGTCTGGACCCCAATGGGGAGAGACACAGATTATCTTCACCCCTCAAGCAAAGAGTTTATGTTTAACCTGATCGTCGACGATCTCAACGAGGCCCTGTCTCAGGTGGCCGAAGGCGGCGCCGAGCTGCTGGCCGAAACCGAGGACTCAGAATTTGGCCGATTCGGCTGGTTTATCGACCCCGACGGCAACAAGGTCGAGCTCTGGCAACCCAGCACCCAAACCTAAGCGCTGTTTCCCTGGAAAACCAAACGAAACAAGCATATGCTGGCGTTACCCCATAGCAAATCGGACGCTTATCCATGCAAAAATCACTGGCAAGTATTCTCTTAGGCGGCTTCATCTGCGCCGGTCTCTATCTATTAGGCACTAGCCTTGGCGACAGCATCATCAAGATGCGCGCCATGGAAAGAACCGTCACGGTCAAGGGCCTCGCCGAAGTCGAAGTAAAGGCTGATACCGCCATCTGGCCCATCCGCTTCACCCAGGTCGACAATGATCTCAATAATCTCTATCAGGAGGTGCAGAGTAAGACAGATAAGGTGATCGCCTTCCTGATTAAACAAGGCTTTACGCAAGATGAGATCTCAAGCTCCCTCCCCTCTATCGAAGACAGGCAGGCCCAGGGTTATGTAGATCCTAACGTCAAGTATCGCTATGCGGCGCAGGTCACCGTATCCCTCTACACCAAGCGGGTAGACCTGCTGCTAGGCACCCAACGCAACCTTATCGAGCTGACCAAGGAAGGGATCGCCATCTCCAATCAGGATTACAACGGCCGCACCGAGTTTCTCTTTACCGGCCTGAATGATCTCAAGCCGCAGATGGTGCAGACGGCCACGGAAAATGCCCGCCAAACCGCCGAGAAGTTTGCCAAGGACTCCGCCTCACAGCTTGGCAAGATAAAGCAGGCGTCTCAGGGGCAATTTACCATCAGCAACCGTGACAGCAACACCCCGAGCATCAAGAAAGTCAGGGTGGTGTCGACCCTGACCTATTACTTAAACGATTAGTTTTAAAGGGGCAAAGGATTTTCGCCCCTTCAATCGTATTTTTCTAATAAAAGATTGCACAAGCTTAAAAAGTCCATTAGAATTTTCTTATGAAGTTTTAAGAGGTGATCTTCCATGCAAGTACAACACACGTTTTCCATCGGCATTTTGCTGTCACTCGTCAGCCTGGTCTCTGGCGCCAGCGAACTGCCCACCATGACGGTAGCCAAACACTCTCAGCCCCAGTGGATCACCTTAGATGCACAACTTGAGGCGGTAAAATCGGCGACTGTATCGGCTCAAACCTCTGGCCGTATCATCAAGATCAACTATGACGTCAACGATATCGTGCCCCAGGGCGCATCCCTGCTGGAGATCACCAGCAAGGCCCAGGGCGCCGAGCTGGCGGCCGCCGAGGCCGACTTTGCCCGCGCCCAAGCCCAAAACGAAGAGGCGCAGAAACAGCGTAAGCGTTATGAGCAGCTGTTCCCACAGGGCGCCATCTCCCAAGGCGATATGGATCAGGCCATCGCCAACGCCCGCGCCTCGGCTCAGGCCGTCAGCGCTGCCAGGGCCCGTATCATCCAGGCCAACGAGTCTCTGCAGTACACCACGGTCAGCGCCCCCTTTGCTGGCGTGGTCACCAAGCGCCATGTGGAAGTGGGCGAAACCGTGTCACCCGGCCAGGCACTGCTGAGCGGCTTTGCCACCGAGCATATGCGCGCCGTCACCCATGTGCCCCTGCGTTACATAGATGCGCTGCGTGCCAATCCTAAGATGAAGCTGGTGCTGACCAACGGCAAAGAGCTCGAATCGGACGCTCTAACGATCTTTTCTTTCGCCGATGCCAAGAGCCACAGCTATAAGACACGTATCAACCTGCCGCCTCAGGAGCCCAACCTGATGCCGGGCATGTGGGTCAAGGCCAGCTTCAACGCCGGCGATCGCAATACCCTGACCATCCCTGAGTCTGCGGTGATCTACAACAACGAGCTGAGCGCGGTCTATCTGATGCAGAACCATCAGTTTATGCTCAACCAGGTGCGCCTGGGCAACAAGCAGGGCGATAGCTTCGAGGTGCTGTCGGGCCTGAGTGATGGCGATACCATCGCCGTAGACGCCTATCAAGTGCTACTGAAGCTGAAACAATAGATCTGGTGATCGAATAGGAGCCGTATAGATATGAATCAGCAAGATCGACACCAAGATAATCAGCACAGCCCAAAACGTCTGGGATTTTCCGGGCGCCTGGCGGCCATGTTCCAGCTGAGCGCTATCACCCCCTTGCTGGCCCTGCTTGGCCTGCTGCTGGGTCTGTTCGCCGTCATGGTGACCCCAAAAGAGGAAGAGCCGCAGATAGATGTCACCTTTGCCGACATCTACATCCCCTTCCCCGGCGCCACGCCGAGCGAGGTCGAACATCTGGTGACCCAGCCCATGGAGGAGGTGATCTCGCAGATCAAGGGAATAGACACCCTCTACTCCTTCTCACAGCCAGACGGCGCACTGATCATCGCCATCTTCGAGGTGGGGATCCCGCGCAACGAGGCGATCGTCAAGCTCTACAATCAGGTCTATTCCAACAAGGACAAGGTTGCCAGCCAGGCAGGCGTGGGCGAGCCACAGATCAAGCCCCGCGGCATCGACGATGTGCCCATCGTCAGCCTGACCCTATGGTCGAAAGACAGGGCGCAATCTGCCGAGCAGCTGACCCATATCGCCAAGGGGCTGGAGAGCGAGCTGAAACGCATTCCGGGCACCCGCGAGATCTACAGCGTCGGTAGTCATGAGATCAGCCTCAACGTGCGCATCGATCCCGCCAAGATGAGCTTCTATGGCCTCACCTACGACGATATCAACCGTAGCCTGTCGAGCAATAACCATGTATCCATGCCGGTATCTCTGGTGCAGGATAATCAAGAGATCAAGGTTCAGACTGGGCAGTTTTTAAAATCGAAACAAGAGGTTGAGCAGCTGGTTGTCGCCGTGTATCAGGACGAGTCGGGCCAGAGCGCCCCCGTGTATCTGGGCGATATCGCCAAGATAAGCCTCAACAGCGACATCCCGGTCCAGCACGCCTGGCACGGCGATAAGTCGGCCATCTATCCTGCGGTCACCATCGCCATCGGCAAGCAGCCGGGTGAGAACGCCGTGGATATCGCCAATGTGATCCTCGAGCGTCTGGACAAGATAGACAACATACTGGTACCCGACGATGTCAACATCACAGTCTCGCGCAACTATGGTAAGACGGCGGGCGACAAGGCCAACACCCTGATCCTCAAGCTAGTGTTTGCCACCTCGGCCGTGGTGATCTTGGTCTTCCTCACCATGGGGCTACGCGAATCTGTGGTGGTGGGCATCGCCATCATCATCACCCTGGCGATCACCCTGTTTGCCTCCTGGGCCTGGGGCTTTACCCTTAACCGTATCTCATTGTTCGCCTTAATCTTCTCTATCGGCATACTCGTAGATGACGCCATTGTGGTGGTGGAGAACATCCACAGGCATATGGCGCTGGGCAAACGCTCCTTCGTGGAGCTGATCCCCGTCGCCGTCGATGAGGTGGGCGGGCCGACTATTTTGGCAACCTTTACCGTGATCGCCGCGCTGATGCCGATGGCCTTCGTATCCGGCCTCATGGGCCCCTACATGAGCCCGATCCCCATCAACGCCAGCATGGGGATGCTGATCTCCCTAGCCATCGCCTTCATCGTCACCCCCTGGCTGGCCACTAAGCTGCTCAAGGCTCATCAACACCAAGGCGGTGATGGTGAGCATGACGTGGACGATCGCATGCTGAGGCTGTTTACTAGGCTGATCTCCCCCTTCGTCAGAGGCAAACAGGCCGGTAAGGCGAGGATTGGCCTGGGCGCCGCCATCGCCCTGCTGATCATGCTCGCCGTCTCTCTGCCGATAGGTCAGTTGGTGGTACTCAAGATGCTGCCCTTCGATAACAAGTCGGAGTTTCAGGTGATGCTGGATATGCCAGAAGGCACGCCGGTTGAACAGACCCAGCGCGTACTCAAGGCCCTGGCCATGGAGCTGGATAAGGTCGAAGAGGTAGACAATTACCAGCTCTACGCCGGCACCGCCGCGCCGATGAACTTTAACGGCCTGGTGCGCCACTACTTCCTCAGACAGAGTCAGGAGCTGGGCGACATTCAGGTCAATCTGGTCGATAAAGGCGATCGCGACAGAGACAGTCACAGCATAGCTTCCGAGGTGCGCCGCGCGCTGCAGGCCACCGCCAAGCAATACAATGCCAACGTCAAGGTGGTGGAAGTGCCCCCTGGCCCACCTGTGTGGTCCCCCATCCTGGCCGAGGTCTATGGCCCTAACGCCGAGATGCGTGAGACCGCAGCCAAGGCACTTCAGCAGCTGTTCCACGATACCCAGGATGTGGTGGATATTGACATCTACCTGCCCGCCGCGCAGCAGAAATGGCAGGTCAATATCGACCGCGCCAAGGCCAGCCTGATGGGCGTGCCCTACAGCAATATCGTCGATCTGGTGGCCACCTCGGTGGGCGGCAAGGCGGTGAGCTACCTGCACAAGCCAAATCAAAAGTCGCCTGTGCCTATTAAACTTCAGCTGGAGGAAGGCGCCAAGGTAGATCTCGAACAGGTACTCAACCTCAGGCTCACCAACGCCTCGGGTAACTCTGTGCCCGTCTCTGAGTTAATCGCCATACACAAGCGGGCCATAGACGCGCCTATCATACGCAAGAACATGATCCCTATGATCATGGTAGTGGCCGACATGGCAGGTCCGCTGGACAGCCCGCTCTATGGCATGTTTGAGATCGCCGGCAGCATCAATCAAGAGGGTGGTCTGGGCTTCGATCAACACTATGTCAACCAACCCTCAGGGCTGGACAGCATAGCTGTGCTCTGGGACGGCGAGTGGAAGATCACCTATGAGACCTTCAGAGACATGGGTATCGCCTATGGCGTGGGCATGATCGCCATCTACCTCCTGGTGGTGGGTCAGTTCCGCTCCTACAGCGTGCCGCTGATCATCATGGCGCCTATTCCGCTCACCATCATAGGCGTGATGCCGGGTCACGCTCTGCTTGGCGCTCAATTTACCGCCACCTCTATGATAGGCATGATCGCCCTGGCGGGCATTATCGTGCGTAACTCCATCCTCTTGGTGGACTTTATTAATCAGGAAACCGCCGCAGGTGTGCCCTTCGAGCAGGCGGTGATTCATTCTGGCGCCGTCAGGGCCAAGCCCATCATGTTGACGGGACTGGCCGCCATGATAGGCGCCCTGTTCATCTTAGATGATCCGATCTTCAACGGCCTGGCCATCAGCCTGATCTTCGGCATCTTGGTTTCAACCCTGTTAACCCTGGTGGTGATCCCCGTGCTCTATTACGCCGTGATGCGTCACCGTCCCGAATACTTTGCCGCGGTTAATCCGCAATCTTAAGGAGATACAGTATGTCTGTCGAACGTAGTATTTTCGCCTTTGCAGGCTTTATGGTCATGTTGTCTTTACTGCTCACGACCTTTGTCCACCCTAATTTTATCTGGCTAACGGCTTTTGTAGGCGCTAATCTATTTCAAAGCGCCTTTACCGGCTTCTGTCCGGCCGCCATGTTAATGAAGAAGATGGGGATCAAGACGGAAGCGGAATTGGCCCGCATGAAATAACTCACAGATCACAAGGAGCCAACGTGAGACAAGCCAATAAGATGCTACCCAAATCAATCATCAGCCTGATGGCGCTGCTTTTTGTCGCCATCATGGGCGTATCGGCGCCAAGCTATGGCGAAGAGAAAAACCCTAAGGTTGCCTGGGAGCATATACAGCAAGGGGCCATGGTCGTTGATGTCAGAACCCCGGAGGAGTTTGCCGAGGGACATCTAGAGAACGCGATTAATATTCCCTTTGAAAACATTGCCGAAGAGTTTACCAAGCGCGGCATCGCCAAAGATCAGTCTGTGGTGCTCTATTGTCGCAGTGGGCGTCGCAGCGGCATCGCTCAGGAGAGTCTGGTAAAACTCGGCTACAGCAACACCTATAATGGCGGCGGCTATCAGAGCCTGGCTAAACACTAGGAGAAGAAGAGCTTAACGCTCAGACATCCCTAAACCGACTAAGGCACCCCAGGGTGCCTTTTTCATTAGCTGCCTTTTTCATTAGCTGCCTTTTTCATTAGCTGCCTTTTTCATTGGCTGCCTTTTTATTCCCAATATTATTCACTAGTAGCCGTGTTCACTAATAGCCTCGTTCAATAGCAGCCTTGTTGACTAGCAGCCTCGCTCATTAGCAAGCTGGTTCGTTAGCGACCTTTTTAAACAGGCGCAAATTTACACTTAAAGCATGCCTCACCCAATAGAAGGCTAAGGATTTCGCTACATTAGGACGCTGCCCAATTGTAACAATTGAAACAACATATAACTATTCGCTATATGTTATTACAATTGTGGAATAACGATTATTCTATAATTACAATAAGTTATAAATTAAGGTCAATTTTACGTCGCTGGCGATCAGGCACCAACCCAGACAAATAAACAGTCTTAAAATTCGAATAAATACTCAAAAACACACTATCCCATCGGCGAAACAATCGTATTCACTGAATATTTTCTGCATAAAAATGCTCAAACAAGATCGCTTCTTTTACCCAAACACCAACTTAACAGCTTGTTTACAAATGTTTCATCACCAGATAAATTCACTGTCGAGTAACGCATATGATGGCAGTCATGCTGCTATGCACTCCAATAATAATTATTAATTCTAACTTTTAAAATGGAAGACAATATGACAGTTAAAAAGACAACTGCGGTCGCTATGTCTTTGTCTGCGCTTGCCCTGGCAATTGCAGCAAACGTCAATGCGGCGCCTACGAAAGGACTCCACCTTCAGGCAGATAATGCTCGTATCAATCAAGCATCTCCCCTGCCTAAGCGCTATATCGTCAAGTTTAAGAATGCCCAGGCCGCTGCACAGGCCGATGCCAACAGCCTGAACGACTATCAGCCAAGAGCCAACGAAGTCTTTTCTCAGCACAGAGCACTGAACAGCGTTAAGGCCAAGCAGATGAAGCGCATCGGTCGCTCAAATGCTTACTCGGCCCAGCTGGATAACAATGGCGTTAAAGCCCTGAAATTGCGCGCCGACGTTGATTATGTCGAAGAAGATATGCCGCGCCACCTGCTGAGCGAAACCACACCTTGGGGTCAAACCTTTGTGGGCGCCACCAGCCTGAGCGACAGCATGGCCGGCAACCGCACCATCTGTATCATCGACTCGGGTTACGACCGTAGCCACAGCGAGCTGAGCGGTAACAATGTCACAGGTACCAACAACTCAGGTACGGGTAACTGGTATGAGCCAGGCGCTCATAACGCTCACGGTACTCACGTAGCGGGCACCATAGCTGCAATCGCCAACAACGACGGCGTGGTCGGTGTGATGCCAAACCAGAACGCCAACATCCACGTGGTGAAAGTATTTAACTCTGATGGTTGGGGCTACTCATCATCCTTGGTTTCGGCGGTTGACACCTGTGTGGCTAACGGCGCGAACGTAGTAACCATGTCTCTGGGTGGCTCTCAGTCAACCACCACAGAGAAAAACGCCCTAGCCGCTCACGCCAACAACGGCGTGCTGCTGATCGCAGCGGCCGGCAACGACGGTAACAACACCCACAGCTACCCAGCATCATACGATGCGGTTATGTCTGTAGCGGCAGTAGATAACAACAAAGATCACGCGGCCTTCTCTCAGTACACCAATCAGGTGGAAATCTCAGGTCCGGGTGAAGCGATCCTATCAACCGTTACACGCGGTGAAGGTCGTCTGGCTAACATCACCGCCGGTGGTCAGTCATACTTCGACAATGGCGTAGTGCCCCATAACCGCTATGTGAAAGACAGCAGCGGCAACTATGTTGGTACCCCTATCACAGGTTCTGTCACTGCCGAACTGGCCGAGTGTAGCGTATCGGGCGGTGTCTTTAACTGTGGCGACATGACTGGCAAAGTCTGTCTGGTTGAGCGTGTTGGCAACCAAGGCGCCAGCTATCCAGAGTTCGATGCGGTCAAGGCATGTAACAACGCCGGCGCCCAAGCAGCTATCGTGTTCAGTAACACTGCGCTGCCAGGTCTGCAAAACCCCTTCCTGGTTGACACCAACAACGAAGCCCCAATGGTTTCTGTGTCAGTCGATCGCGCCACGGGTCAGGCACTACGTGCTCACCTAGGCACTAACGTCACAGTAGCCAACACTAGTGGTGAAGACTACGAGTACTACAATGGTACCTCTATGGCGACGCCACACGTATCGGGTGTTGCAACACTGGTGTGGAGCTACCACCCAGAGTGTAGCGCCGCTCAGGTGCGTGCTGCGCTAACAGCAACGGCTGAAGATCTCGATGTTGCCGGTCGCGACGACAAAACTGGTTACGGTCTGGTTAACGCGGTTGCCGCCAAAGAGTACCTAGATGCCTCTTGTAATGGCCCAACCGATCCAGGTACAGGCAGCGGTGGCAACGTGCTGGAAAATGGCGTGGCAAAGACCAACCTGACTGGCGTGAAAGGCGACGAGCTACACTTCTCTATCGACGTACCAGCCGGTGCCAGCGATCTGAACTTCGCCATGAGCGGTGGTACAGGTGATGCCGACCTTTACGTCCAGTATGGCGCGGCGCCGACTCTGAGCAGCTACGACTGTCGTCCATGGAAAGGCGGCAACAGCGAGTCTTGCCCAGTGAGCACGCCACAGGCGGGTACCTACTATGTAATGGTTCAAGGTTATAGCGACTTTAGCGGTGTTAGCCTAACGGCCAGCTACACAGAGCAGAGCACTGGCGGTAACACAGGCGGCCCAGCCACCTATACCAACAACACCAGCTATGCGATCCCTGACAACAACACTGCGGGTATCAGCAGCCCAATCGATGTGGCTCGCAGCGGCGACTCAGGTACGGTAACGGTAACGGTTAACATTACCCACACCTACATCGGCGATCTGCAGGTTGAACTGCACAGCCCAAGCGGTCAGGTAGCCGTGCTACATGACAACAGCGGCGGCAGTGCCGACAACATCATCAAGAGCTACACAGTCGACATGTCTGGCGTTGAATCTGCCGGCACCTGGACACTGAAGGCAGTTGATAGCGCCCGTCGCGACACAGGCACTATCGATGCGTGGCAGCTAAGCTTCCAATAATCGCATCATCAAGATAGGGGACCTCAGGGTCCCCTTTTTTATCGAAAACGCCTTGGATAAGCTGATATAATGGGCCAAATTTTTTACTCAGCTATCACCATGACTCAGGCGAATAATCCACTACATGGCATCAAACTCGAAGCCCTACTCACAGACCTTGTCGACCACTACGGCTGGGAAGAGCTTGGCAGACGCATCGACATACGCTGCTTTAACCACGACCCATCCATAAAATCCAGCCTCAAGTTCTTGCGTAAGACCCAGTGGGCCAGGGAAAAGGTGGAGCGCCTCTACCTCAAGATGATTGGCGAGCCTATCCCGGCGCACCTACTCGGCGATCCCAGTCGTCCTATAGATGCCCCCAAGCCTAAACCCACTGCTGGCGATGAGGCGGAAAGCTCAGGCAGCAGCGGCGTCAACCAACATATTTGGGGCAAATCTAACGACTAAGCCAGGTGATTTCACCAGAAAATCGAGCCTCATCAGATTAATCACATCAAAATCCGCTTAAGCTTCAGCCCTGCCTGCCGATACTAACGTCAGGCATACTTTTAATTCCATCTATTTAATGAAGTAACAAGGAAGGTTAAGCTGATGAATGTGAACGGTATAAATTCCTTCGGCGCCCAAAGTCTGGGCCCCCAGAGCCTAAGTTCAGTCGAGGTGCGCGATCCCAATGCGCCCGAGGCGGCTCAAAACCCAAGCAACCGAAACCAGAGTGAACAAACTCAGTCCAGTAGTGACAGAGTCAGCCTGTCTGAGGCCGGCAAGAAGGCCCTCGCCGATGCGACCGGCAAGGCACTGCACAACAGCGAAGCCGCCAAGACTGACAAGGCGCGCAAGACTGAGGAAGCAGAAGACGATGAAAACTTGTCTGAGATCGATAAGAAGATCAAAGAATTAAAACAGAAACTCGAAGAGCTACAGCTAGAGCTTCAGGCCCTGCAGGGGGACGATTCTGAGGCGGCGGAGCTGGAGCGCAAGCAGATACAAGATCAGATAGCCATCACCACCAACCAGCTGATGGCCCTGCTTAAAGCCAAAGAGAAACAAGTTCAACCCAGAGAATAGAATCCATAGAGGAAGAGTTGTCAGCATGTAGGCCGTGGCGACACATTAAGGTCACCACGGTGCTAACTCATATGTAGGGGTTATCCCAAAGCCTATACCGTGAACTTAGCCACGGCAAAAGCAGGATTAGTCTTGATGCTCTTCGGTGAAGTGATATTCAGACATCATGTGACCCAGCTCGGTCGACTTGGTCTTAAGATAGGCCTCGTTATAACGATTCTTACCCACCTGCAGTGGCACACGCTCGATAACCGCGATGCCAAGTTCCTTCATCGCCTTCACCTTGCGGGGATTATTGGTCATCAGCTTAACCTGCTGCACACCAATTTTCTCAAGCATGGGCTTGATCATGTCATATTTGCGCATATCGGCGGCAAAGCCCAGACGCTCGTTGGCTTCTACCGTATTGGCGCCTTGATCCTGCAGCTCATAGGCACGGATCTTATTGAGCAGACCGATACCACGGCCTTCCTGACGCAGATAGAGAATAAATCCCTGACCCGCCTCGGCGATATTTTGCATCGCGGTTTGTAGCTGAAAACCACAATCGCAGCGCAGACTGAACAGGGCATCGCCGGTCAGACACTCGGAGTGAATTCTGCCCAGGATGGGCTGGCTCGCATCTAACTCGCCAAAGGTGAGCGCCACATGTTCTTTGCCCGTCTCTGTATCTTCGAAACCATGCATGGCAAACACTCCCCAAGGGGTGGGAAGCTTTGAGGTGGCGACATACTTAATCGACATGAAATAACCTTTACAACTCGCTCTGTCTGAGATGCGAACGAAAAATGAAAACCAGGTGGAGAGATTCTCCCCTTTCTCAGACCGAGCATTCTATGTGTTTTTGCCTAACAGTGAAATACCCGAGTGATGAAATCGGTTATTGCTTCACCGCAACCGCTTTGGCTTATAAGGATACGCCCTGAGTGGCAGCAAGGCTATGAAGTCGCTCACGCCGCCATCAAAATCCTCTATGGCCTAGAAGGCCTTAGGCGCGTATCCAGTCACCTGAGTCAGTCCCATCTGACGTCCAAGGGCCGTCATGGGATGCACAACGATCAAGCCCTTCACCGAACGCTTGAGCTTACCCATATCGGCCTGCTCGGCCTTGGTCAGCGCACGGCTAAAGGCAAGTTCGCTCACCTCTGTGCCGCGCTTGTTCAACTGACGGCTCTGCTGCTGTTTAACATGGGTAAGTTGCTTAGTTACCGCATTGATCTCTTGCTTAAATTGCAAAATCACCGCCTGATCGCCACGCTTCTCCGCCGCATCTAATTTACGACGATACTTGTCGAGACGATCGTTTAACTGCTGTAACTCTTGCTTTAAATTCATTAACTTGCCTTAAAAATCTCGCGAATATACAAATGCCACTCAGATAAAAATAGGCAGCATTTGCCAGTTTGGCGAACATTATACCACTAATGAGGAAGGTACGAACAAGTCATCCGGCATCGGCAGCATCCTAGCCACAGCAGTATCTGCTGCTAAATTCAGCGTTTTTCGGTGAGATAGTGAATAACCTGATTACTGCTGCCGCGAAACACCAGACTGGGATCGGCGAGCGACTGCTCAAACTTGCCATCCACCAGCACATCCACATGGGCGATAACCGCTTGTTGGGCCGGGCTGAGTTCATCGAGTCTATAGCCGGTCCACAGCCAGATATCCTTGCCCCGGCACTCCTGCCTTACTCGTTTCACCAGAGTCAGAATGACATCGAGATTGCCCGGATGCAGCGGGTCGCCGCCAGAGAGCGACAGGCCGCGGCGTACAATGCGGGTATCATTGAGATCCTTAATCACCTGCTCGAGCATAGCCTCGTCGAACAGATGGCCCGAGTCAGGATTCCAGGTCGACTGGTTGTAGCAGCCCCGGCACTGATGCTCGCAACCCGAGACAAACAGGGTCACCCTGGTGCCGGGTCCATTGACCACGTCGATGGGAAAATATTGATGATAGTTCATGTGCCCCTCATACAAAGATAGCAAGTGCCCCGGGGCGCCTTGCTATCTTCATCTTTTCTTTCACTTTCAATATTCACTTTACGCCAGCAGCAAAAACCTTGGTGCTGCTACCCTCATCTCATTAGAGATGCTTCACCCGGCGTTTAACTTCTTCCTGCTTACCATAGTTGAAAGGTCTGGCATCCGGGCTACCCAGGTAGCCACACACCCTGCGGGTTACAGACACTCGGCTCGGCTCATGGTTGCCACACTTAGGACAGGTAAAGCCCTTGCTGGTACAGCTAAACTCGCCGGTGAAGCCACAGTCGTAGCACTCATCAATCGGGGTGTTGGTACCATAATAAGGCACCCGGCTGTAACTATAATCCCACACATCTTCCAGCGCCTCGATATTGTGCTGCATGTTAGGGTATTCGCCGTAGCAGATGAAGCCGCCACTGGTGAGTGCCGGATAGGGCTGCTCGAAATCCAACTTATCGTACGGATTCACCTTCTTCTCCACATCCAGGTGGAAGCTGTTGGTGTAGTAGCCGCGATCCGTTACGCCGTCGATCACCCCAAAGGCCTCGGTATCCAGCTTGCAGAAGCGGCTACACAGGTTCTCGCTCGGTGTGCTGTAGAGGCTGAAGCCATAGCCCGACTCCTCGCGCCAACGCACGGTCGCCGCCTTGAGGTGTTCGATAATGGCAAGCGCCTTGCCGCGTAGAGCCTCGCTGTCATACACATGGGTCTCGCTGCCATAGAGGGCATTGATGGTCTCATGCAAGCCGATATAACCCAGGGAAATAGAAGCGCGGCCATTCTTAAAGATGCCGCTGATCTCATCATCCGCACGCAGACGCACGCCACAGGCGCCTTCCATATAAAGAATTGGCGCTACCCTCGCCTTCACGCCTTGTAGACGCTCGATGCGAGTGTCCAGGGCGCGGCGGGCCACCGCCAGACGCTCATCCAGCAGCTGATAGAAGCGGGTCTCGTCGCCCTTAGCCTCGATGGCGATACGCGGCAGGTTCAGGCTGACCACGCCAAGGTTGTTACGCCCTTCGTGCACCAGCTCGCCCTCCTCCTCGTAGGTACCGAGGAAGCTGCGACACCCCATAGGCGTCTTAAAGGAGCCGGTGACCTTTTCCACCTGTTCATAGTTGAGGATATCCGGGTACATGCGCATCGACGCACACTTGAGCGCCATCTGCTTGATATCATAGTTGCAGTCGCCCGCCTTGTGGTTGATGCCGTCGCGAATGGCGAAGACCAGCTTAGGGAAGACCGCCGTCTTACGGTTCTTACCCAGGCCCGTCATGCGCACCTTCATCATGGATGACTGGATGAGACGCGACTCCCAGGAGGTGCCTAGGCCGAAGCCGAAAGTCACAAAAGGCGTCTGGCCGTTAGCTGTATGCAGGGTGTTGACCTCATACTCCAGCGACTGGAAGGCGTCGTGACACTCTTTCTCCGTCTGCGCCGTGGCAAAAGCCTTGGCATCTGTGATCCCCCAGGTCAGCGCGACCTGATAGTGCTTGTCATAGCTCTTGGCGACGAAAGGCGCGAGCACCTCGTCGATACGGTTGATGGTGGTGCCGCCATAGATATGGCTGGCCACCTGGGCGATGATCTGCGCCGTTACCGCAGTCGCAGTCGAGATTGACTTAGGAGTCTCGATCTCGGCGTTACCCATCTTGAAACCATGGGTCAACATGCCGGCCAGATCGATCAGCATACAGTTAAACATGGGGAAGAAAGGCGCATAGTCGAGATCGTGATAATGGATCTCACCCGACTCATGGGCCGCCACCACATCCTTAGGCAGAATATGGCGTGTGGCATAGTGTTTGGCCACAATGCCCGCCAGCAGATCACGCTGGGTGGGGATCACCTTGGAATCTTTGTTGGCGTTCTCGTTCAGCAGCGCCGCATTGCTCTGCTCGACCAAGCCACGGATCTCGCGGTTGAGGCGGCTGCTCAACTCACGATGGATATCCCTATCATGGCGATACTCGATATAGACCCTGGCGAGTTGCTTATAGGGACCTTCCATCAACTGATTTTCTACCGCATCTTGCAGGTCGTGAATATCCACCTGCTCGAGTTCGGCCACCGATTGGCGTACTTGTAGGGCCACCTCGGTGGCATAGGCAACATCATCAATACCTGCCGAACTTGCTGCAGCAACCACTGCATCTCGAATCCTTGTTTCGTCAAAAGGCGTGCGGTAACCATCCCGCTTAATAACCACTGGCATTGTTCAATATCTCCTCAAGTAACGGCCAAATTAACACCATATATAGTGTTAATATAGACGATGAACACAATATGTAGCGCATTAAGCTACAAGTTAGGCTCAAGTACCTTGATCCAGATCATTAATTTGCGGATGGAATTTTGTGACACAAGATTACTGCCAACTGGGCCACTTATCGTTAAAACTTGCCTTGACCCAGTCGGAAAAGGGAGCTAGATGCGGGATAAAAATGGGACAAACTGTGAATAAATTACGTAATTCGTTTAGATAGTGCCAGATAACGCTGTAATTGCCCGGAAGCCTGTTGCGAACTTCCCGACGCGGCCGCCAATTGCATGGTAGATTTAAGCCCCTGCCACATAGACTTATCACTTGGCGTCAGCCCCTGATCGCCCTGTACGAACACAGACAACTGTGCCGATACCCGCGCCGCCTTCTGGTTCAGTCCCTGAGTGTCGAGGCTGTCCATCTGCTTGAGCACAGATTCGGCGTCATCGAGCATGGCGATCATCACGCTATCGGGCTTACTCTCCTTGAGCTGCTCGCGCTGGCTGGCGATAAAGTCGAGCAGTGACTGCGAGCCATCGTCCCTTGGGATATCAAAGCCCGCCTGGCTCAGGCGATTAAGCTGATTTTCCGACAAGATGCCGTCCTGATGCAGACGCTGAATTAACTTGGGAATATCGCCGATGCCAAACTGCCCCTTGGAAAAGAAGTCTTTGGCCATCGCCTCTATCTTCTGCGCCCGCTCCGCCCTTGGCGAGAGAAATACCGCCTCCTGGGGAATATCTGGGCCTGTCGTTTTCGTCTTGGAGGCTTGATTTGACAGGGTCACCTTGTCACTGGCCGATGAGCCGTCGACATCGCGTGTGTCCTGACCCTGTGTATCAGGGCCATGTGCTTCTTGGCCGTGTGTATCTAGACCATAGCTGTTGGCAATCAGATTGGCTTGTGAACCATTAATGGCCTGGCTAATTGAATTCATTGTCAATTTTTCGACTACTGCAGAGAAATATCCCTACAAGCAGCAAAAACCAGGCCAGAGCTGCTAACCAGAGATCCTAAAGAGACAAGCCGTTAGGGAATCCTAGCCGTTTATTTAAACAACTCCTGTTTATAAGGACTGACACCTTAGGGCTAACAACTATGCACTCACGCCTAAAGGCTATTACTTAGGCTATTACTCAGGCTATTAATGACGCTCCAGCTCATCGATACGGGCGCGGATAATATGAGCCACCTGCTTGACGGCCTCTTGTCCTGCCTCGATCGCCTCGCCCGCGCGGTGGAACTCCATGGTGCCAATCTCCATCACGTTAGGGGTGATCAGGATATCCGGCGGATCCCCCATCAGGCGCACCCGCTTGTGGCGCTGCTCCAGGATATCCATCGACTGAGACATCACAGCCAACATGCCTGGCTCACTGCGATTACCGAGGGAAAACTTGTCGGTCAAGCCGCTGACATAATCCCGTCCCCGAGCCAGGAGATCCATGAAGCCGCTCTCCAGCTCCTTCTCGGCTTTCACCTGCTCAGCCTGACTGGCCTTCACATCGGAAGAGATGGCCACAGGTAGCTGCTGATGGCGGGACTTTCTGTGGGCATTAAGATCCACGGCAATCACCAAATCGACGCCCATGGCCCGGCTCACCGACACGGGCACAGGGTTGACTACGGCGCCATCCACCAACCAGCGCTCGCCAATACGCGCCGGCGGCAAGATCCCCGGCATGGAGCATGAGGCTCGCACCGCATGACGCAGGCTACCCTGCTTGAACCAGATCTCCTGGCCGGTATAGAGATCGGTCGCCACCGCCGCAAAGGGCATCTGCATCTGCTCGATATCCAGGTTGCCGATATGCTGCTGCATCACGTCGAACACCTTCTCGCCGCCAATCAGCCCGCCCTTGCGCCAGCTCAGATCCATCAGCCCCAACACATCCCAGCTGGAAAAGCTGGTCACCCAGGCCTCTAGATCGTTAAGGTTATCTTGCGCATAGGCGGCGCCCACCACGGCGCCGATAGAACAGCCGGCCACCTTGTTAGGGAAGACTCCCATGTTCGCCAGCTCGTTTAGCACACCTATGTGGGCCCATCCTTTCGCCGCACCACTGCCTAGTGCAATGCCGATATTCGCCATCTTCTCTGTTTCTCTCCCCGGGACGCGAGCCACTTAAGCTAGTCACTTAAGTAAATAGCTTGAGAAAGTCGCGTCTTATTGTCTTTAGTTTTCATCATAAGCCAATCTAGGCACTGGCACAGCCCATAGCGGTAAAAATTAATCTAAGCGCTGCGCCTTAGCATTGACTGGCGACGAGCCAGCGCGCAAGTCATGGCTGAATCGCTCACGGCGATGTATAATGCGCCCCTATCTATATTTCGGAGCACAGCATTGCAATTTTCAGATTTTTCACTCGATAAACGTCTACTGACCAGCCTTGAACACATGGGCATCGACACGCCGACCGAGATCCAAACGCAATCGATACCCGTAGGCTTATCGGGAAGAGATCTTATGGCATCTTCTAAGACGGGCTCGGGCAAGACCCTGGCCTTCCTGTTGCCAGCAATGCAGCGTGTCATCGCCACCAAGGCGCTAAGCAAGCGCGATCCCAGGGTACTGATCCTGCTACCGACCCGAGAGCTGGCCACCCAGGTCTACAGTCAGCTGCGCCTACTGGTCGCCAACACCCAATACAAGGCGATCAAGATCCTCGGCGGCGAGAACTTTAACGATCAGGCCAAGGCCCTGGCCAGAGACCCCCACTTCGTGGTCGCAACCCCTGGCCGTCTGGCGGATCATTTGGCCCAGCGTCACCTATTCCTCAACGGACTAGAGTTGCTTATCTTAGATGAGGCCGACCGGATGCTGGATCTTGGCTTCGCCGAGCAGCTCAGGGCGATCAACCAGGCCGCGGATCACAAGCGTCGCCAGACCCTGATGTTCTCGGCAACCTTAGATCACGGCCAGATCAACGAGATTGCCGCCGAGCTGCTCAAGGAGCCGGAGCATGTGGCCATAGGCGCCTCCCATGTGGAAAACCAGGATATCGCCCAGAAGATCTACCTGTGCGACAACCTAAGCCACAAGGAGCAGCTGCTCACCCGTCTGCTACAGCTTGAGCCCCACAAGCAGGTGATCATCTTCACCGCCACCCGTGGCGATACCGACCGCCTTGCTGGCGTGCTGGCCGAACAGGGCTTTAGCACCAGCTCCCTCAGCGGCGAGCTGAAACAGGCGGCGCGTAACCAGATCATGGACCAGTTCAGCCGCGGTCAGCAGCAGATATTGGTCACCACAGACGTGGCCTCCCGCGGCTTGGATCTGCTTAACGTATCCTTGGTGATCAACTTCGACATGCCAAAGTTTGCCGAAGAGTATATTCACCGCATCGGTCGTACCGGCCGCGCCGGCGCCAAGGGCGATGCTATCTCCCTGGTAGGCCCGAAAGACTGGGTCAACTTCAAGCAGGTACAAAACTTCCTGCGTAAAAGCTTTGAGTTCAGCGAGCTGGAGGAGTTGGCGCCTAAGTTTAAGGGGCTAAAAGACAAGCCGAGCCAGGAGAAGCGCCTGGGTAAGCAGCAGGCGAAACCTAAGGCCAAGAAGGCTAAGACTGCCAGCAGCGACAAGCCGAAGAAGCAGCGGGATAAGCGCTTCATCACAGGCGTAGATGTAGGCGATGCGCCTATGCTTAGAAAGCCCAAGGCAAAACTACAGGATACCCCTGAAGATTAACGCCTGGCCCCGAGCCTAAAACCTATGATTAGCGGTCACTTAGCGGGCACTTAGCGGTCACTGAGTATTCACTGAGGGCCGCATTTTATTGCCCGTTTTATCTATCGTCTATCTGCTCTCTATCTGTTCTGTACCCTTTCTGCATCTATTCTGTATTTGTGCTACATCTCCCGACGCTAATCGTATCGGGCGGTTATCTATGGCACATGCCACCGTAATTAAATCAAGCGGCAGACGATAGCGGCGATTTTCACCTAACAACTAGTGCTCAATCGGGCCAATTAAGGTTACAATAGCCGCCATTGATTTTTTTATATTAGGGTTATCATGAGAGTTTGTGGCGTTGAGTTAAAAGGTGGCGAAGCCATCATCTGTTTGTTGAGCTATGAGGGTGAGACCTTTAACATCCCAGATTGCCGTTCTCGCTCACTGACCATCTCTAATTCGGCCAGCACTGAGTCGATCAAAGAGTTCCACTTCGCCTTCAGCAAGCTGATGCAAGACTACAAGGTCGATCAGGTCGCCATCATAGAGCGCGAGCAGAAAGGCAAACTGGCGGGCAGCGCCACCAGCTTCAAGATGGAAGCGGCGATTCAACTTTGCGGCCTGCCTGTGCAGCTGATCTCACCGGTCAACATCAAGGAGCAGCTCAAGCGCAATCCACCTATGGTGGATTTCGAAGGACTGGATCTCAAGCGATTCCAAAAAAGCGCCTTCGAGGTCGCCTACTGCTACCAAAACAAGTGCATCTTCGCCAAGAAAGATTAAGCCTGTTGCCGGGCGCATCCCGCCCGGCGTTTTCTAATCGCTTCACCTTAGCCGTCATCCACTAGGCTTTCGCTTATGTCATCACTGCCCTATCTGCAAGGCTATCGGCCCGAGCTTATCAGCCAGGTCAACGAACTGGTCGAGACCAATAGACTGAGGAGCGTCCTCGAACGCCGCTACCCCGATGGTCACACGATCCGCAGCGACAAGGCCCTGTATGACTACACCATGGCGCTAAAGAACCGCTATCTTAAGAAGTCTTCGCCCCTGAGTAAGGTGATCTTTGACGATAAGATCACCCTCAAGAAGCAGGCTCTCGGCCTGCACAGCTATGTCGCCAAGAATCACGGCGGCAAGACCAAGTCTAAGAATGAGATCCGCATCGCCGCCCGCCTCAAGGAGGTGCCCGAGCCCTTGCTGCGCATGGTAGTGGTACATGAGCTGGCACATCTTAAAGAGAAGGATCACAACAAGGCCTTCTATCAGCTCTGCTGCCATATGCTGGGCGACTATCATCAACTGGAATTTGACCTGCGGCTATGGCTCACCATGCTGGATCTCGAGGCCCAAGGGAAAGCCTAACCATAAAAAAACGCCACATCATGTGGCGTTTTTCTATTCGATACGCAGTTATATCAATCGGTATAAATTAGCTTTTTAGCTTTGGCCCATCATCATCTGGCGCACCTTGACCAGCTGAGCAAACTCGCCCATCTGCTTCTTCGACAGCTTGCTCGCCATAGGGATATCCGCCTTCATAGGATCCACGGGGCGGCCATTGATATGAAACTCATAGTGCAGATGTGGTCCTGTGATGCGGCCCGTCTTACCCGACAGGGCGATCACCTGGCCTCGAGACACTCGCTGGCCCTTGTGCACCAAGGCCTTCGAGAGATGCAGATAACGGGTACGATACTTGTTGCCGTGGTCGATCACCACATATTTACCCGCATATCTATGGTCGGTCACCAAAGAGACGATACCATCGCCAGGGGCTACCACCTTAGTGCCAATCGGCGTGGCGAAATCTGTGCCGTTATGGGGCGCGGTGCGACCCGTAACCGGATGGTGACGATGGCGATTAAAGCGCGAGCTGACACGGTAGTTCTTCTGTAGCGGCACACGCTGGAAGGCCCTTGCCAGGCTGCGGCCCTGATCGTCATAGAAGTTGCCGTCGCTATTCTGGTAGGCGTTGATCGTGCTGCGGCCACGTTCTATGGTGATGGCGAGAATGTCGCTGTTACCCGTCACCTCACCATCGATATATTGATCGCTCTTAAGTACAGAGAATCGGTCGCCCGCGCGCAGATCCCGGGCAAAATTCAGCTTCTCTTTCAGCAGCGTCTCGATACGCTGGATCTCGCCGGCATTCAGGCCGATACGCTGAGCCGACAGATAGAAAGAGCCCTGGATCTCACCGCTTAAAGCCCTGTCCTGCCAAATCCCCTCGATATTGATCTCATCGACGCTGAATCCCCCCTCCTCGTAACGGCTAAACACCACCTGGCGCGCCGCATTGAAGTAGAGTTCGAGTTTCTCGAGCTGGCCCGAGTCATCAAGCCAAAAACGTATGATGTTGCCGGGTTTTAAGGTATCAAGGGCCAGGATGTTCAGATCCGCCTCCAATACCTTGTACATGGTCTGCTGATCCACATTGGCCTCGACAAACAAGCCACTGAGGGTATCGCCAGACACTATGGTCTTAACAAAATCGGCATGAGACACGGTTTCGACCGCTTCGTCTCCCAGGTGCAGGTTAGTCACCAGAGACTCAATATCCAGCGCCACCGGAATGCGTTGTGGCAGGGCCTGTTTCTGGCTTGGCCAGAGCAGCGCCGCGCCCACGACCAGCCCGGCCGCCAATAAGATCTTCTTGTGGGGCGAGGGTAATGCCATGATACGGGATTGAGACATACTCAAAAAAGAAATTTTACCTGCGCGCAACCTGTGCCTCATTTTTCATTATTATGCTTATCATTAGACCCCAAAACCCCATAAAACATGGGGTCGATGCCAAGTTATATCAAAAATAACGGCATTTACAAACTGATCGACAACACAATTTAATGGAATAAACAGAGGTTTTTGGCGACCAAACAGACAAAAAAACTAAAAAGGTGCTGAAAATCCCACTGATATCAGCACCCTTTTAATCTAGCTTAAGGTAAAACTAATTTAATCTCGCTACCCTCGGCACTCTTAAGGATATCGATGCGGCTAGCGATCTGCTCCTTCATCTCGGTCACGTGGGAGATCACCCCCACCATGCGACCGGCCGATTGCAGATCCATCAAGGTTCTGATGGCCAGCTCGAGAGAGTCCTGATCCAGGCTGCCGAAGCCCTCATCGATAAACAGGGTATCGAGCTTAATGCCGCCGGCATAGGCCTGCACCACATCCGATAGCCCAAGGGCCATGGACAGGGCCGCCATAAAGCTCTCGCCGCCGCTCAGGGTCGCCACTGAGCGCACCTTGGCGGTGTAGGCATCTTCCACCTCCAGCTCCAAACCAGAAGCCTTGTTGCCCTTGGCCCGCTCCTCCTTGCGCAGCAAGCGATAGCGCCCCTTACTCATCAGCTGTAGCCTGTGGCTGGCTTCCAGCAAGACATCGTCGAGCAATACGCTCAGCACGAAGCGTTGCAGGCTTATCTTGTTACCCGTGTTGCCATTGGCCACATCGGCCAGGGTACCGACCACGGCGTATTGCTGCTCGAGAGCGCCAGCCTTAAGATCCAGCGCCTTAAGCTGCTCCTGAGTCTGGTGGAGCTGCGCCGCCCTGGCGCTCAGTTTCTGCCACTGAGCCAAGGCCTGCTGCATCACCTGCTCGGCATCCATTTTTTGCTGCTCAAGCGCGCTCATATCCGGCGCCTCACAACCGGCTAAGGCCTCTTGGAGCTGAGACAGGTTGGCCTGATGAGTGATAAGCGCCTGCTCGAACGCCTTAATCTGATTGGACAGCTCGGCCTGATCGGCCTCGGTCAGGCAGGCCTGCTCGAAGGCGGCAACGCTTTCAAATTCCGAAGCCGCTAGCGCCTGTTGGAAACTCAGGCTCTCCTGCTCGGCTAGGGCATTCACCTCACCAAGACGACAGCTGGCCGCCTCCAGCGAAGCTTTGGCCGCCGCGTTGTCCTGCTCCGCCTTGGCATGGGCCGCCCTCACCGATTGCTGGCGCGCCTTAAGCTCTGAGATGGACTTGGTAAGCTCGGCAATGGCCGTGCTGAGCGCCGCCAGGTCGCTAAAGCCCTGTGGAATGGCCGCCCTTATCTGCTGATACTGCCCCTTGTCGCTGGCCAGCTGCTCAGCCAGTTTGCCGTAGTGGGCACGCGCCTCATCCAGCGCGGTTTGTAGCTCTCGTCCCTGGTGCTCGCTGCGCTCAAGCTGAGTCTCTAGCTGGGCAAGTGATTGCTGCGCCGCCTTGGCCCGCTCGAACTCGCTGCTGAGCTCTACAAGTCGCGCCTGATGCTCATCAAACGACAAATCTGCCGCCTCGCCAAGCTCCTCTTGTAGCTGAGATGCACTTAGCTGCAGGCTCGAAAGGGATTGCTGGAGCAGCTTATACTCGCTTCTGGCCTGATGCAGCAGATTGAGCGCGTCGCTCTCTCGCTGCTTGGCGCTCGCCAGTGCCTCGTCGCTCGGCAGGTCAAACTCGCCCATGGCAGGCTCTGGGTGTTCCAGGCTGCCACAGACGGGGCAAGGCTCGCCTGGCGATAACTCTGCCGCCAGGCGCGCCGCCTGACCACGATGCCAACTAAGCTCCAGACGCTTATGGGCATCGATCGCCTGCTTGTGCTTTTCGGCAAGCTCACTGCCTGCTGTCTTAGCCGCCGTTAACTTCTGCTCGAGCGCCGTTATTTCCTGCCCCTGCTGCTGCCAGCGCTCAAACACCTTGAGCTGGGCGCGGCCGTCGCTCAGAGATTGTTGCAACGCGAGCTGCGGCTCGGCGTCACGTTTGAGGGTCTCGCGGCGACTCACCATCTCTTGGCGAGCCATGTTAAGCTCATCTAGCTGTTTGGCGCTCTGCTTACCACTCGCCTCGGCCGCCTGCATCTTGGCCTGACCATCGGCGAGTCGCTCACTCAGTTGATTGAGCTGTTCAAGCTGAGGCGCTAGAGCCTCGAGCTGGGTCAGGCGCTGCTGCTGGCTCAATTGCTCTTGCTCGAGCGCGCCCAGCTGCTCGAATGCTTGCTGGCTCTGATTCAATGCCTGCTCGGCGCTTGCTTGCATCTGCTGACACTCATCTAAGTGCTGGCTTGCCGAGCGCTGCTCGCCGAGGCGGGACTGCATCGCCCGGTAAAGGGGGCTTAGGCTATTGGCGCGACCGGCCGCCTGCAGTCTCTGTTGCCACAAAGTCGCCTCATCCTGGCGAGCCTTGAGCCCCTCGCCCTCGCTTTGCAGCGCCTGCAGGCGATTGAAATCGCTCTGCAGCTTGAGGCCCTTGTCCAGATTCTGGTTGGCCGTCAGCAGTGCCTGCTCGGCTTGCTGCTTGTGCGCTTGGGCGAGTTCCAGCTCGGGGGCTATATTCGCCTGCTCATCGATAAGTGCCTGACCGCTCTCAAGCGAGGCGCCTTCCAGAATGCCACCGCGGCGATTGCGCATCGCCTCGACGTCACGGCGAATTCCGGCAGCCTGCTGCTTGAGGCGCTCCTCGATGCGGCGATAGATGTGGGTCTGAAACAGCTGGCTGAAGATCTTCTCCCTAGCCTTAGAGTCGGCCATCAGCAGCTCACGAAATTTGCCCTGGGGCAGCACCATCACCTGACGGAACTGATCCACATCCAGGCCGGTTAACTGCTCTATCTGCGCGGTAGCATCAGACACCTTGGCCGCCACCAGCAATGTCTCGCTGCCATCTTGTTCGAAGCGAGACAGCTGGGCCTCGCTCTTTTGCAGCGTCACCCCATCACCACTCTTCTTGGCCCTTGGCTGCTCGGGGACGCGGCGAATGAGATAACGCGTACTGCCCAGCTCAAACTCGAAGCTGACCTGAGTCAGCTTCTGCTCATCGGCCATGTCGCAGCGCATCTGGGTGCCTTCGCGCTCATCCCCCGTGGTCTTGCCATAGAGGGCGAAACAGATGGCATCGAGAATCGTCGTCTTACCCGCGCCAGTGGGGCCGTTGATTAGAAACAGCGGGTTACTGCCCAGGGCGGAAAAGTCTATGGTCTGCTCGTCGGCGAAGGGGCCGAAGGCGGTCATGGTCAGTCGCAGTGGTCTCATTGCGCCGCCTCCCCTTTGTGCAGCTCATCCAGTGTCTGTGTGATCAGCTCAAGCTGCGCCTCGTTAAGTGGATCGCCGGAGACCTGATTGAAGAAATCTTTAAACATCTCGAGCTCACCTTTCTTGATGTGATCCGAGGCGATAGCCAGCTGCTGATTATTGGCCATCAGGCCGGTGCGCTCCAGATGCAGCACGTTGGGATAGACGCTTCTGAGCTTACCCATGGCATCTAAGATGGCGTGTTTATCCAGCAGACGCACCATCAGATAATCCTCTCGGCCTGGATCTTTTACCCCTTGCTGCAACAAGTCATCGAGGGCACCCTCTATGATGCGCACATCACGAAGTGGGCTGAGCGGCAGCAGTGTCATGACAGCCTGGCTGTCTGCCGTGAGCTCCACCAGGGTAACCGACTTGTTCTGATGCTGCTCGCTAAAGGAGTATTTGAGGATGGAGCCAGAGTAGCGCACCTGCTCCGCCCCCTTGTATTGCGGGCCATGGAGATGGCCCAGGGCCGTATAGTCGAAGGGCACGAAATGCTTAGGCGAGATCTTGTCTGCGCCACCGATACTCAGTGGCCGCTCCGAATCCGATTCGCTGCCGCCGTCGAGGAAACAGTGGCCTATCACCACCTTAGGCAATCCCTGACTGTCATGGTCCTGCACCTGCTTGAGCAGCTCGACCATCGCCTCCTCATGGCTGCTGGCCTCGCATTCCAATTGCTGTCTGACGGTGGCGGGCTCGGCATAGGGCAGCGGATAAAAGATGGCATCACCGCTGCCTGAGCTTAATCTTATGGGGCTGACCTTGGGCGCCAATGGCCCTATGATATGCAAACCGCTGGCCTGCATCTGGCGTGCGGCAAACCCCAGCCGCTCATGGCCGTCATGGTTACCGGCGATCATGATGACGTCGATCCCAAGGGCGATGAATTCGTTGAGCACCTCATCTAGCAAGGCCACAGCGTTGGCCGGCGGCACGGATCTATCATAGATATCACCGGCGACAATCAGGGCATCGACTTCATGGGTCTTAGCCAGGGAGACTATCTGATCGAGCACATGACGCTGATCGTCCAGCAGGCTCTGATTGTGCAGCTGACGGCCGATATGCCAGTCTGAGGTATGGATAAATTTCATCTTTTCTCGTTTAAAAATGAGGAGGATAGGAAGAGAAGCTCTGCAAGCTATAGTAAGAAATGTCACCCCATTAGGCAATGCGCCAGCCTAGGCTTTCTAGTCGATGGTTATTGCCTTAGGCCAAAACCTAGCCTGCCATAAACTCTTGGCCAGCGTTTTATTTTTTATAAATAAAAAAAACCCACCTTAACGGGTGGGCCTTCTCTGTTTATCAAGCGTGTACGCGTAAGCTATTTATCCGGGGTCAATGCCAGCACGGCGTCGATATCATCAGCGCTGTGACGCTCGGCCAGCTGCTCCCAGGGCTCGCCCCAGGTGCGATTGACGATGCGACCGCGCTTCACCGCGTCCCGCGCGGCGATCTGCTCGGCCCAGCGCTTGAGATGCACGTAGCTGTCGACATCAAGGAACTCAGCCGCGTCATAGGCATGACCCAGCACCAGATTGCCATACCAGGGCCAGATCGCCATGTCGGCGATGGAGTAGTTGTCCCCGGCAATATAAGTGTGCTCGGCCAATTGCTTGTCCAGCAGATCCAGCTGACGCTTCACCTCCATGGAGAAACGATTGATAGGATACTCAAACTTTTCCGGCGCATAGGCGTAGAAATGGCCGAAGCCGCCGCCGAGGTAAGGCGCAGCGCCCTGCAGCCAGAAGAGCCAGTTGAGCACCTGAGTGCGCTCAGGACCAGTCGCTGGCAGGAAATGGCCATACTTCTCAGCTAGGTGGAACAAGATTGCGCCGGACTCGAACACGTTGACTTCAGTATCGCCCGTCTTATCCAGCAAGGCGGGGATCTTAGAGTTGGGGTTGACCGCCACGAAGCCGCTGGAGAACTGCTCGCCCTCCCCTATCTGAATAAGATGCGCGTCATACTCGGCATCCGCGCCGAGGGCGAGAAGCTCCTCAAGCATTATGGTGACCTTCTGGCCATTGGGTGTCGCCAGGGAATAGAGCTGCAAACCATGCTCGCCCTGGGGCAGTTTGGCCTCATGACGGGCGCCCGCCGTGGGGCGATTGATGCTGGCCCAGGTACCGCCATTTTCGCTGTCCATGGTCCACACTTTCGGGGGAATGTAGGTGTCTGACATACTGCTTCCTTTATCTTATTAGTTGGTGTCGCGATCGCGTCGCAATAGTTTCGAAATAGTTTCGAAATAGTCTCGCGATAGCTTCGCGCCATGCCCGCTGGGGACATACTCTGTCCTGGAGTGATCTCGAGGCGTATGCCGACAATTTAAACCCTTGTGGGGTCAATTGGATAGAACCTTTGGCTATAGAGCCAACTGAATTGGCATGAAAGAAAATCGCCATTCGCCGCTAGGCCACAACTGACAGGCGTTCGCTCAATAAAAGGCGTTTCAGACTGACTTAATCCGAATCCGCATCAGCATCCGACTCGCCGGCCTGTTTGGCCTGATACCTGTCTAAGATCCCGCTGCGGGCAAGTCCGCGATGCACATTGCGGCACAACTTGGCGAAGCGGCTCACCTCACCGAGTAATGGCGTGTCCCCCTGCTGGATGGCGCTTTCCCAATAGCGCATCTCGCTGTCGATCAGCTCGAGTAACTTCTTGGGGCAACCGATACAGGAACCCTGAGGGCCACAGACGAAGGTCTCGGGCTCATTGAGCGGCATCGCCTGCTTGACCTGATCGATCAGCTGTAACATGGCGGTGGTGCTATCTGGCTTGCGCGTCACGGGCGTTGAAATCTCACATCGAATCTGACGAAAAATAAGACGGCTATATTATCTTTCCCTTAGCTAACAAAACAGGACCTGGATCATAGCCCCTGGATCATAGCCCCTGGATCATAGCCCCCGAATCATAGCACCCGAATCAAGGCCGCTCGTAATAGATCTGCTGACCCGCAGCGTTAAAGTAAAACGCCTCGAGTAATTTCCCCTTGCCGTCGAAGCGCTCGCGTTTAATCAGGTTGCCCGATTCATCGAAGGTCTTCACCTCTGTATCCACCATGACCCCCTGTCGATACTCCTTGGCATTGATCAGCTGACCATTGCAGTGATAGGACTCGAATCGCCCCTGCTCGACGCCCATCTCATAGTGAGCGAGCTCCTCCAGCGCGCCGCTAGACTGACAGAAACGGCGCTGCTCACCGTGGCGCTCGATAAGCGGATCGAAGCCATATTGCTGCTGAGATTGAAGGCGACCGTTTGGCCAGTAGGTCTGCTGCGCGGCCAGATTGCTCTGCCTATCATAGGCATAGCGCGTCTTTATCTTACCGCTGGCATAGAAGGTTATCTCGCTTAGCCGCTTAAGATCCTGTTTACGAAACAGGGCGTCGCTGGCCAAGCTGCCATCTGGGAAATAGTGACGCAGGCGCTCACGCTGCTCGCCGTCCTGAAAGAAGAGGTGCGTCCAGGGGCGTCCCTGCTCATAGGTGATGGACTCGACTGTCTTATCGCCCTCCAGGCGGCGATAACTTTCTATGATGCCAGCCTCATCGAACAGGGCGACCGCCTGTTCCTCGCCATTCTTGTAGATGACCTGACGTTTCGGCCGCTGGCTTTGCACATGATAGTCCAAGTGCTCACCCTCTCTTTTCCCTTGGCGATACCAACTCTGGGACAGGATACGGCTGCCCTCGGCCGAGAAACTAAATCCATGACGTTTCCCCGCGAGATACTGGGTGGCGCCAAAGTAAGTCGCCGGCTCGCCCCGAGTCGCTATGCCGCTAAAGGGCTTGCCGCGATAGCCAGTGAGGCAGTCGGTCTCGACCCAGATCCCGTAAACCTGCTGCTTACTGCACGCGATTGGCGTAAGTAACTGCTCATCTATAGGCAGCTGAGGCGCCTGATGACAGCCGGGTAACAGCAAGAAGGCCAAGAACGCCGGAGAGATAAGCTTGACGCCAGGCTTCATCTTATCCCGGCTCCATCTTGTTTCTGCTTCGCTCGAGTGCTTGTTCCGGCTTTACTCGAATTGATCTGTTCCAGCGTCCTTTGTATAGGTGGCACGTATCTTCTTCTCATCTAGTGATGTTCCGTCTTGATCAGCTTGCCGAATTGATCATAGAAGGCCCAGTCGCCGGCCTGACGATCGGCGATATAGCTGCCTTCGCTGCGCAGCTCACCACTTGGCCAGTAGGCGCGCCACAAGCCTTCCTTACGAGAGCGCAGGAACGCCCCCTGCTCGGCCCGCTTGCCATTAGCGTGAAAATAGCTGGCCTCGCCTTCACGTTGCCCATCCAGCCACTGCTCCTTGGCCTGGGGCTTACCCGTTTGGAAGTAGCTCAGCTGCTCGCCGCTGAGCTTGTCTTTCTGGTAGTGGGCACGCACCTTTAACTGGCCATTGGGGTAATATTTGGCGTACTCGCCGTGAAGCTTACCCGCAAGATACTCGCCGCTTTCCGACAGCACGCCGTCTTCAAACCAGCTTTGCCAGAGTCCAACCTGCTCTCCGTTTAGCATCTCGCCCTCGCGCTTGAGTTGGCCGTTATTGGCGTAATACTCGCTGTAGTGGCCGCTGAGCTCACCCGCCTGATATTGCTCGCTGCGATAACGCACCTGCTTGAAGCTGTAATAGGCCCGCTCGCCATCGAGTTTGTCCTGGCGGTAATGGCTGACGCGATAGATGTTGCCCTCGGGAATGGGGCCAAAGCTGGGATCCTTCTCCTGGTAGCAATACTCGGTCCACTCGCCCTCCTTACGATCCTCAAGATAATGACCTGTTACCCGGCGACGTCCGTTATCGAACTCGCTGTAAGGCCCGTTTAGCTTGCCCGCCTCGAAGGTCATCTCGCGGCTCACTATGCCCTGACGATACTGACGCCAGGTACCCTGTTTCTCGCCATTCTTGTACTCGCCAGCCTCGTTGAGATCGCCGTTGGCATACCAGCGGGAAAACGCGCCATCGAGCGGATAGCGGCTACGGCCGGCGATTTTCTCATCGCTGTAATGGATAAGTTCTCTGGGTTTACCCGTCTCATAGAAGGATTCATATTTGCCGACCCATTGCCCCTCGATGCGGTTGCCGCGCTCCTTCAGGGTGCCGTCGTCGAAATAGCGCTCGGCCCTGCCTGTCTGGCGATTGTCCTGATACTGATCTAGGCTGCGCAGCTTGCCATTATCGTAATAGGCGATGAAATCTCCATGACGCGCGCCCTGACGCCACTGCTCCTGACGCTGCAACTTGCCCTGTCGATAGGTCTCGAACTTGCCATCTTTCAGCCCCAGATCGTAATGCTCAGTGGCCAGCAGGTTACCCGCCGGGTCGAAGCGCTGCTGCAGGCCATGCAAGGGATACTGCCCGTTGTCGGCCAGAATTTGATCCTGGTAGCGAATCACCTTCTTGGGTTTACCATCGTCAAAATAGGTCTTCTGCTCGCCCGCCTGCAGCCCTGCCTTATAGTTCAGCTCGCTCACCAGGATACCGGCGCGGTTAAAATAGCGCTGAATGCCGTTATGTTCGCCATCGAGGTAGTTTTCCTCCTCGAGCTTGACCCCGGTGTCGCTGTAATGCACCAGAGTGCCCTGGCGCAGATCCTCACTATACTGCCCCTGCAGCGATAACTGGCCATTGGGATAGTAGCTTAGACTCTCGCCGTGCAGGCGACCGGCGACGTAATGCTCGTCGCGCTCAGGCGTGCCATCATCATAGAACGTCTGCCAGCGGCCCTGGCGCTCGCCAGTGGCATCTAGCGTGCCAGTCTCAATCACCTGCCCCTCGCTGTTTTGCGCAAGATAAGGGCCGGACAACTGGTTGTTGGCATACTGCTGGCGCTGAGCCAGCATGCCGTTGGCATGGTAGGTCTCCCACACTCCGTGGCGCAGATTATCGACATAGGTCTCTTTGGCCTTAAGCTTACCGCTGGCGAAATAGCGCAGCACCTGGGTCTTTACTCCGGCCTCATAGACCGTCTTCTGATACAGATTACCCATGTCATCATATTCGGCCCACTCGCCGCTTGGCACGCCGTTGAGATAGAACTGCTCCTCACTCAGCTCACCATTTGGGTTAAACAGCTGCCAGCGTCCCGATTGCAGGCCACTGACATACTCACCGTCCACCAACTTCTGATTGTTGGGCAGATAGACCTGCCAGCGACCATTGGGCACGCCCTGTGCAAACTCCCCCAGGGTATAGCCTTGATTATCTCGCACTAGGGTCACCTGACCACTCAGCGCCATGCCGGTGGCCAGGTTATAGTAGGTGGCAATCCCTTCCTGCTGGCGGATCTCCACCATCAGACAGGAAAGATTCTGACTCGCCGCCACGGGGCTGGCGATAAAGCTAGACACGCCCAGGCCGATCCCAGCCAACAACACAGAATAAGCGCGATTAGAGTGCATATGAGCTTCCTTGTTCCTAACTATCTGTTCCGAACGATATGTTCCTAAAAACATGTTTCTAAAAGACGTCTAAAAAATAATATTTACTGAATAATGCTGGGCGCAGCCAGGCCCTGCTGTTATCGCCGAAAGATCAGCTCATGCTGAGTGCGATAGGGCCAGCTTTGTTCAGCCGCCACCAACTCGCCGTGGCGATATTCGCTGCGCTTACTCAGGGCGCCATCATCATAAAACGCATACTGAGTACCATGCAGGCGCCCCTGCTCATCGAAGCTTGCGATCGCCAGCCTATAGCCCTGGGCGCTGAAACGCTGCCATTTCCCCACCTGCTTACCTGCCCGATATCGGCCTTGCCAATACTCGCGCCTAGCCACGGGGCGCGGCGAATAATCCCCCTCGCTCGGCGGCACTATCCAATCGCCGTCACGCTGACCGTTAAGATATTGGCCACGCGCGTAGATCTCGCCGTCGCTATAGAAGCGCTCAAATTTGCCGATGAGCTCGCCATCGCGATAGTGGATTCGCTCCAACACCTGACCCGCCTCCCCCAGGGATAGATACTCGCCATCGAGCCGGCCATGACGGTTATAGTGGCACTGGGTGCGCATCTCGCGGCTCTGCATCACCCAATCACCCACCTGGTTATCGGCGGCATATTCTCCCTGATAGATGAGCCTGCCATCGCCGCTTCGTTTCTCGGCCTTTCCCTGCTTCACGCCATCGAGATAGTGGATCTTCTCTATCCAGGCGACTTGATTGCTCCGGCTGTGGTTATTATTAGCGGCGTGGCTATTGTTCGCGCCAAGCCTTTTGCTCCCGCCAAACCTGTTGTTACCGCCAAGCTTGGCCTCAATTTTTAATCCGGTGAGTTTACCCGCCAGTGTCTCCTCGCGGCCTATCGTCTCGCCCTCAAGATACTGGCTAACCAGACGCCACTGCCTCAGCTTGTGTTGCTCTATCTGCTTGACCAAGACCTCTTTTTGATAAAAGCGTCTCACCTCCTGGCGGTCGCCATCGGCGAGGTAGCGATATTCCACCTCGAGATAGCGCTCACCATTGTCGCGATACTCAACCAAGCTCTCCGTGCGGCCACGCTCATCGAGGATCTCGCGTTTGGCCAGGCGACCATCTTCGAAATAGTTCAGCTGCTCGCCCGTCTTGACTCCATTTTTCCATCTGTGATGCTGCTTGAGCTGACCGCTTTTAAAATAGGCAAAGTAATCGCCCTCCTCCTTGCCGTTACGATAGTCCTGGGTCACCTCCACCTTGCCATCCTGCCAAAAGGTTTCGGTGCCATGCTTGCGCCCATCGCGCTTCTGGCTTTCCATAGTCAGCTGACCCTGCGGGTTATAGAAGCGGTCACTGCACTGCCCGGTATGGCAGAGGACTCGCACCGGCGCCCCGGTCGGCGTATAGACCATCTCCTGCTGCACAGGCTTGCCCTGGTGATAAACAGACTCGCGCTTAAGCTCGCCTGTTGGGTAATACTCTTTCTGCGTGCCTTCTCTCTCGCCCCTATCGAACTGGCAGTCGCAGCTAAGCTTTCCATCCTCATCGTAAATCTTCACCAAGCCTTGGCGCTGACCCAGGTCATTAAACTCGCCCTGCTCGACCAGGGTGCCATCGCTGGCGAAGAATCTATAAGGTCCCAGGGGATGAGTGCCCTCATCTCCCAGGCGGTCACTGCTTAGGGCGCCACTAAATTGCTTGACCTTGGTGCCGAGATAATAGGGCTCGAAGCGAAACCGCCCGTGGGAGAAACCGGGCAGAGGCTCGAGCGGTTTCTTGAGATAAAACTTGGCCTCGCTCTTTAGCTCGGTCGGTTGCCAGTCCTTATCGAGCCAGTTGCTTGCTTCGGCGGCGCCCAAGCTTACACACAAGACGAGCACAAACAGTAAGATACGCTGCATACTCATCTCCTAGGGCAGTGGCTTGAACTTGAACTGATAGGGGGAGCTCAGCGGCTCATCGTCGATGGCGAGATAGGCCGCGCTGCTCGCCACGCCATCGACGCTGAGAAAACGCCCCTCAACCAAGGCCTTCTCCAGCCCCTCGGCATCCTTAGGCAGACGCGGCGACAGTGGTCGCCCTTCGGCGTCTGTTATCAGCAGCGAACGATATAAACGACTCACCTTAGCCTTGCGCTTATCCAGATTAGATAGCCAGGGAGTGAGGTCCACCAGCCAGGGACGACGCTTATCGCCCTGCCCAATACTCTGCCACTGGGGGCGCCCCTGACAGACAATGCTGCCCTTGATGCTTTTGTCGTAGAAATAGCGCCGGCTGCCATCTTGGCTAGCCAGCACATAGGCGCTCCGCCCCTGACCGTTATCGATAAGGCGCCACTGCACCGGCTTACCGACCTCATCAAATCCTTTATCTATCTGCGGCCGACACACCTCGGAAAGGGCGGTCGGCATGGGAATATAGAGATCGTTACCTGTGCGCGAGACGACCGATGGCTCAGCGAACTGCCATCTCTCTCTCGACTTAGCAGATGCATCGCTGTCAAAGCTGCCCCTTGAGGCTGGCGTTAGCGGTGGATTGGCGAGGTTCGCCTCATAGTCTGACTGAGTCACGAAGGTGATTGCTTTAGTCGTCACCCTATCTCTTAACTGCTCGCCATGGAGGATTGAGAGTGATGTGGGCACCTGGGCTAACTGCAAGATGTAGACATGAGAGGCCTGCTCGCGAAAAAAGAGTTCATCGAGCAAGAGTTGCTCTGTGCTCGTCAGCCACTTAGGCCCCTGACCTACTGGCGCTTCGAAGCCCAACTTGCCGTTTAGACCATTGAAGTCAGGCGACAGGCTATTAACTCCACGATTAGTCACAACCAGGCGATAGCGACCGGGTTTATTCAGTGCATCGAGTGTTAGCGTCGCCTCGCCGAAGCGATAAGGCTGCTTCAACAGCGCTTGCCAGGAGACTTGCTCAGTGTAAGTGCGTACCGGAGTAAAACTCACCTCGGCGCGGATCTGATAAAGCTCCTCCAACTTGGCCCGGCTTTCACCCCAACCGAGCGGCAGCAGATTAACCCCTGAACTGACCACACCCTCCAGGACGCTGGCGCCCCGGGCACTATGACGCCACAAGGGCAGATCTATCTCTCTGTCCCCCCAGTCGATAAGCTGGATATTTTGGTATTCGACCGAGGTGGCAAAGTCCCCCGCGACTAGGCCATGAATATAGCGCAGCTCGATATCATCACCGCCCCAACCCGCTGACATGATCCCTTGGTCTGGCTCCATCATAGGGAGGCTAGCATCAGGATCGTCTGGCGTCATGGGCAAGGTTGGGATCTCAAAGAGATCGTCTTCAGGTTCAAGGGGGAAGCCACTATCATCGATAGTGCTTCCATCATCCTGCCACAGCATGTCGCTCACATAGAGAGTCGATTTAGGTGCCAGCAGCCAGCGACGCGTCTGCCTCCTATCGCCTTTCTCCTGCTGTTCCACCAACAAGAGCCTATCTAGCCAGCCGGTATGCCTGTTGAACCTCAGCAGGCCATAGTGCCGGTTTTCTATTCCTTGTTGCACTCGGCTCTGCTCGAGTGTCGCCGTCACCCACTGCCCCTCGATGGCGGTTATCTGCCAGGGGGCTAACGCGTCTGTATCCGTTTGAATGAAATTACCGAGCTTAAGGGTGTCACCCACACTAGGCGCCTTTGCTTCCCTTTGAGCCAGGGGAATGAGTGGATTGAGCGTGAACAGGGATTTAAACGGCGCCAGCGCCCTGGTTGCCTCTTTGCCCTGCTTCGCCAGATAGGCATCCCACTCATCCTGGGCCTTGAAACGCACCTGACTTTGGCTTGTAGCGACCTTGTCAGCGACGCTTAACCGCATCCCCTTGCGCACTATTTTGGCCAGCGCCGCGCGGCGGCCGGCATCATCGAAACTATTGATATTGAGTCGATAGCCAGGGTCTTGATACTGCAGCATAGTCGGGATGACAGAGAGGCTGACGCCATTGCTGCTACTTGCCGTCGAATCT
Source organism: Shewanella sp. KCT (assembly GCF_007636505.1). Classification (NCBI taxonomy): domain Bacteria; kingdom Pseudomonadati; phylum Pseudomonadota; class Gammaproteobacteria; order Alteromonadales; family Shewanellaceae; genus Shewanella; species Shewanella sp. KCT. Next base: position 326,328 of record NZ_LVDJ01000003.1, on the reverse strand, counting down.
GTTTGATAGTTGAGGAGCGCCCGGGCCCGGACGCCGACTTGCTGGCTGTCACCATGAACATAGAGGGTACTCATGGTGACTTGATATTCATGGGGGCGGGCATCCGTTTCCCTGCTATTCGCCTCACAATAATGACTCTGAGACGCGAACAGGCTCAAACAGAGCGTCAATGCCGTACAAACAATCCTGTTTTGGCTAAAGGCCATCCTAACTTCCCTGGCTTTGCATGTTACTGAAATGTAATGAGATTAAACTAAACCTCCAGCCATTCTACACAAAACTCAGGTGAAATACACAGCATTCGATTTCCGCTGTCAGCTCCCCTAAGTCACTGACTTACGGCGACAACAGCCCTCTTATGTCAGAGAAAAGACTATAGATAATGCTCCAGCAACAACTTGCCACTCATGGCGATCGACATGGTCACCACCAGCGGGCGGATGATCTTACTGCCCTTAGTCACCACCATGCGCGAACCCAAGGTAGCGCCAATCGCCTGACCCAGTAGCATCACGCCGCCCAGCAGCCAGAGCACCTTGCCGCCTAGGGCGAAGAAGATCAGCGAGGCGATGTTGGTAGAAAAATTGAGCACCTTGGCATGGGCTGTCGCCTTCGCCAGCCCGTATCCGGCGAGCGACACGAAGGCCAGGGCGAAGAAACTGCCGGTGCCCGGACCGAAGAAACCATCGTAGAAGCCTACCCCTAACGCGGCCGTCAGGCCAAAGAGGGTTGGCGACATCACCTGATGCTTATCCTCTTCACTGATGGACTTGGAAAATAGGAAGTAGCAGCCGATTGCCAGGATCAAGAAGGGCAGCAGCAGCTTAAGCACACTGGTATCGATAAGCTGCACCGCCACCGTCCCTAGTGCTGCGCCAAGAAAGGCGCAGCAGATGGCCAATTTCATCTTACCGAGATCCACCATTCCCTTACGCACGAAGTAGAAACTGGCAAAGAAACTGCCGCCACAGGCCTGTAGCTTATTGGTCGCCAGCGCCGCCGTGGGTGGCAGGCCAGCCCACATGAGCGCAGGAATGGTGATCAGGCCGCCGCCTCCGGCGATGGCATCGATAAAACCGGCCAGGGCGGCTACCGCAAACAGCAGTGCCATCAGTTCATAACTCATTTCGAGGGACATGGGGACTCTATAAAGGTTTATTCACAATTGGCCGCTATTAAACGCGCTTTGCATACATTTAGCAAAGGAGTTATCCTCGCCTTAGTGTGAAATAATCTCACAAACAGAAGATGAATCAACTGACACTCCCGCCCCTCAATGCCCTGCGCGCCTTCGAGTCGGCGGCAAGGCACCTAAGCTTTACCCGCGCCGGGAATGAACTCTTTGTCACTCATGGCGCCATCAGTAAGCAGATAAAAACACTAGAGTCTTACCTAGATGTCAGCCTGTTCAGCCGCCAACATAGACAGCTCAGTCTCACGCCTGAGGGCGAGCGTTACCTGCGCCATATCAGCAGCGCACTGCAAAGCATCAGCCAAGCCACAGAGGAGCTGAGGTCACAACCGGGTATCGCGCAGGCACTGTCGATCAACGTCCTGCCCAGCCTCACCATTAACTGGTTGATCCCGAGGCTCGAGGAGTTTAAGGCCCGCCATCCCCACCTCTATGTGGATCTCTCCATCGGCGACTTTCAGGTGGATTTCAAGCGGGATAAGTATGATGTGGCCATTCGTAGCGCCACGGTGCGCCCGACCCATTGCCATGTACTCAAGTTGATGGATGAAGATCTCTGCCTGGTCTGCGCGCCGCAGCTTGCCGAGCAGATAGACAGCCTTCAAGCTATCAATCGTCAGACGTTACTGAAGCACACCACCCGCCCCGAGCTTTGGCCACTGTGGGCCGAGAAGGTGGGACTTAAGCTGACCACAGACAAGATGTTGGGGATGGAGCACTTTTATATGCTGAGTCAGGCGGCGGTCAGTGGCATGGGGCTTGCCCTGATCCCCCGCTTCTTCATCGAAAAGGAGCTGGCAGAGGGCAGCCTGGTGCTCCCCTTAGCTACCCAATTTACCAGCCCCTACGCCTACTATGTGTTGACGCCTAATCTACCGCCGTCAAAGCAAAGTGAGCGACCACTCAAGGTCCAGGCCTTTATCGACTGGCTGCTGGAGATCTTTGCCCCATACCGCCACCAAAGCGACGATCTAAGCTAGAACTTACTCGAGCAGATCGCTCGCGTCGAAGGCCTCGAGATAGTTAACGCCCTGGCCCACATCGAACTCGAAGTTGAGCACCTTGAGGCAGGTATCGAAGGTCTTCTCGCCAAACCACTCCCGGTCGAAGGCATGCAGCGCCTTGATGATCCCGGCCTGACCACCATCTCCCTGGAGTTTGACCGGCGTCAGGGTGGCGATAAAGCTTGCCACCAGACCGTAGAGGTCCTTCTCCGCCTCCCCTTCGGCAGCCCACAGCTGAGGGTCGGCGTAACGGCGAGCATAATGACTGGTGGCGATATCCAGCCCTATGCCGAAGTTCACCAGTACGGCCTTATCGTCGCTGCAGATGATGTTTTTCGGGCAGATGGCGCCGTGATAAATATCCATCTGATGCAGATACTGCAGCGCCGACAATAACTGAGTAAACCAGGTTGCCGGTTGCCCAAGCTGAATATCGCTCAGCTCATCCAGCGACACGCCGCGCTCCCAGGCGCGGCTGATAAACAGCTCATCGCTCTGGGGCAGCTGGCCGAAATTCAGCACTTGCTCCACGTGGGGGTGATAGAGTTTCGACAGACTGCGATAGAGGCTGCTGAGCATCAGCCAGTCGGTCTCCACCTTGGCATAGATGGAGACGCCGCAGGGATAATTGCCCTGAAGATGGCGCGCGCGCCAGAACTGGCTGTGCTCTGTGGCGGCGATGAACTGCTCCAGCTGATAGTGATGATCGATAATGGCGCCGCTGGCAATTTCGATCCGCTCCGGCAGGGTGTCGCAAACGCCGTTGTCGATCAATGCCGCGATATCACAGCGGATCATGTCCAGATCTGTGGTACCTCCACTGGCGGCCTGGCGAAACCATTGATAGATCCTCGGCTGACGGGTCTGCTCCGCCAATGAAAGAAAACTGGCGGCGAAGGCGGCGATATCTTGGCTGGCATTGAGGTTGTCCTTGATATCGATAAACTCGACATCGCCGAGATCCGAGACGAACAGACAGTTACTCTGCCAGCCGCCAACCGTGACTCCTCGGCGATGGATCTGCTGCAAGCCAGAGACGGCGCGGCGCAGGATCTCCAGTAGCTGATAGGTGGTTAACTGCTCATGTTCGAGCACATCCAGCGGTACGCCCCGTGGCATCCGAATGGGCAACACCAACTGCTCGCCATCTTGAATAAGCGGCGCGCATTGCGGCACACCGCTACAACCAGCCAGAGTCTGCAAGCGCTTAAACTCATCGCGCAGACGCAGCTCATATTGCAGCGACTCATCGCTGTTCTCAAACTGAGTCGGCACTAATACCTTGAGCAGCCAGGGCGCCGTCCAACCGCCGGGGCTGTACTCCGCCTGCCACACCTCAAGGCCGCTCTGGATGAAGAGACACTTGAGCTTAACGAAATCCTGGATCTTATTGTTGCGCTGCTCAACCAGGGCCACCTGGCCTATGGTCTCAAGCACCATCTGTTTCTGCTTGTCGGTCACCTGATGCTTACGCGGCGCCGTGAGGCCCCACTCCTTAGTCAGCGCGGCAACGATCTGACTCGGGGTATAGATGCTCAAAGAGCCCTGCTGTTTCTCAAGCTCAATCTCCTCGCCTTTTCGTCCGGTGACGAACACCATCCCCTGGCACCAGGGGGCATAGACGCCCACGGGGATCTTGTGTTTGACGTTGCCCGCCAGCACACGGGCCACATAGTTGGCCTTGGCCAGGCTGTTATCTACCTGACGGCCATCGAGCGACCAGGCATGCAGACCGGCGTCCAGGCGGCCGATATAGCCCTTCACATCGACCACATAGACGCCCCACTCGCCGATCACCAGTGCGTCGACCTCCATCGCCTGTCCCGACTTGGTGGGGATCTCCACATTGGTCAACAAGATGTAGTTGTCAGGCAACTCGTCGGCCAGCATGGCAAATGCCCAGCGCTCGGCGTCATTAACCGGGGTCCCAAAACTGATCTGCTTCGCCATCTGCTCTCCCTAATACCAGGCTTGCTTATCCTGTAGCTTACGTTACAGCAAAAAAAAGCCACTATAAATAGTGGCTTAATAAATTAGTTGCTTTTAAAATTAGTCGCGATTAATGATGACAGTCGTCATCGCATTCATGGTCATGGTCGGCAAACTCATCGTCACCTTCCTGATGCTGCATCACGCCCCAGCCGTCAGTCGCCCCACCGAACTCGGCGGCAAACTCGTTGAGCTCAACCTCCTGATCGACGATGGCCTGATATTCCGGCACCATGTTGATGCAGACAATCAATTCCCACTTGCCGAGCTCGTCGTTGAGGTGTAACTCCAACTCACCTTCGAGCTCTGATTGGGAAAGTTCTTCCACCGCAGATTCGGCGTCGCGCTGATCGTCAAAGATCAGGAAAAAATCCACATCCAAGGCCTTGGTTAAATCGATACCGGCCTCGGCCATGGCGGCTAACATCTTGCCATTATCATCATCTGGGAACTGCATAGTTTGACTCCTTCTGGATCTCTTGGCGACGAATCACTCAGCGACGATTGTCACGCTTTCGCCGTTGTAGCTGACCACCTGTCCGGCAATCACCTTCTTACGTTTACGGGTCTCGACTTCACCGTCGACGGTCACCAGGCCTTCGCTGATCACCATCTTGGCTTCGCCGCCAGCTGAGGTCATGGATTGCACCTTCAATACTTTATAGAGTTCGATAAACTCTTCACCCGGTAACAGGGTTAAGGTTTGGGCTTCTGTGGTCACGCTAACTACCTTTATTTAACTGAGTCGGCGGGAGTATATCACTCTGGCCTATTGCGGGCTATCACTGCGCTCCGAGGCGAGCAATCCATAATAGCGATCGTCCACCCAGGCATCATTTAGCCTGAAGTTATGCCTTAAGGTGCCCTCAAGGACGAAGCCACACTTCTCAAGCACCCGGGCCGAGGCCAGATTCTGGTCAGTACAAAGCGCGATAAATTTATGGGCATTAAACTGCAGACAGGCCCAATCGATCACCGCCCTGAGGCTCTCGGTGGCATAACCGCGCCCCTGGCCACTATTGCTTAGCATATAGCCCACCTCGACCTGACCCAGACTGGTATCGACACCGTAAAAGCCGGTAAAGCCGATAAACTCACCATCCTCAATGGTTTCGATAACCAGGGTCAGCCAGGCGCCAGACTCGTAATCCCAGGGCGCGAGACGCTGCTCAAACTTCTCCCGTAAGACAGGTTCGGTTTGAGGCGCCCTGACATAGCGACTTTGCCGCTCATCCTGATGGACCGACAAGAAGTGTGGCCAGTCCTCAGGCATGAGCGAGCGGATCTTTAAGTTGTCTGTATATAACTCGACAATCAAGAGATTAACCGCGGCTGGTCACTTCGAGTAGGTGGTAGCCGAACTGGGTCTTAACTGGGCCTTGCACTTCGTTTAGCGGCGCACTGAAGACCACCTCGTCGAACTCACGTACCATCATGCCTGGACCGAAAGAACCCAGGTCGCCGCCCTGCGCCCCTGACGGACAAGAGGAATGAGCCTTGGCCATCTCACCGAAATCTGCGCCGTCTAAGATCTGCTGCTTGATCTGTGCGCACTCTTCTTCGCTGCTAACCAATAGATGACGTGCTGTTGCTTGTACCATGTGGCACTCCTTTGATTTCCCTAAAAATGAATAAAATAAAACCCAGCAAGTATAAAACATTTGCTGGGTTTAAAAAGGTGTAACCCTCAGATTATGCTTTAGCGCCCTGAGCTTTTATCCAACGGTGGATTTTTTGCTCCATTACCGCCATCGGCAGCGAGCCTGAGGTTAAGATCTGATCGTGGAACCCTTTGAGATCGAACTTGTCGCCCAAAGCCTTTTCCGCCTCGGCGCGCAGGGCCAAGATTTTCAGCTGTCCCACCTTGTATGAGAGGGCTTGACCTGGGATCGCCATGTAGCGCTCGACCTCGGCGATGATGTCGGTCTCGGCCATCGGCGAGTTATCCTTCATATACTGAATAGCCTGCTCGCGGCTCCAACCCTTGGCGTGCAGGCCAGTGTCTACCACCAGACGCATGGCGCGCAGCATCTCATCGGATAGCTTACCGAAATACTGGTAAGGGTCTTCAAACAGGCCCATCTCGATGCCGAGATACTCGGCGTACAATGCCCAGCCCTCTTCGAAGGCGGTATAGCCGCTAAAGCGTTGGAACTCGGGCACACCGGACAGCTCCTGCTTGATGGCGATCTGGAAGTGATGCCCAGGTGCCGCTTCGTGCAGTGACAGCGTCGTCATCCCCCACTTAGGCTGCGCCTTCAGGTTGTAGGTGTTGATGTAGAAGACGCCAGGACGTGAACCATCGACCGCTGGTGCCTCGTAAGATGCACCGGCCGCTGACTGCTCGCGGAAGCTCTCAACCGGCTTGACCACATAGTCGGCCTTAGGCATGACATTGAAGTAGTTAGGCAATACGGCGTTGATCTTGTCCTTCAGTACCATGTAGCCATCGATCAGCCCCTGACGCTCGCTAAAGAAGTATTGCGGCTCAGAAGATAGTGAAGCAAAGAAGGCCTTGAGATCGCCCTTGAAGCCCACCTGCTCTCTCACCTTATCCATCTCACTGAGAATACGCGCCACCTCATTAAGGCCAATCTGATGGATCTCATCGACCGGCATGGTGGTCGTGGTGTGGGCATTGGCTAGGTGCTGGTACCAGAGTTTACCGTTAGGCAGCCCCCACCAACCATCGCTGGCTCTGGCCACAGGCAGATAGGTTTCCTGGAAATATTGCTTCAGCGACGCTAGTGCTGGGATCAGCTCTTTGCCGATCAGAGTGTCATATTGCTGAGTAAGCTTCTGCTTTTCCTCTTCACTAAAGCTCTCGGGCAGATTAGTGATAGGCGCATAGAAAAGGCTGTCGCTCGGCTGCTCGACTAACTGGGCATCCAACTGCGGAATGATGCGCTCGACCAAGACTCTTGGTAGCACGGCCTTGCTGGCAATCCCCTCGTCCATGCGTGCCTGGGCCAACTTAGTCCAGTTGATGAAGCCCGATAGACGCGATAGCCAGTTTTCATAGTCTTTAACCGTGTTAAATGGCTGAGCACTCTCACCGCTGCCCAGCTGCACCATGGTAATGACTGTGCTGTAGAACTGGTTCATCGGCATGAAATAGGATGGGAAGGTCTCGGACACCAGCGCCATGTTTCTGTCATAGGTAAACATGTCGTAGCTCAGCTGCAGCGGCTCGGGTAAGGCGCTGCGATCTATGGCCTTTACCGCCTTCAGGTAGCGACTGTTAAGCTCGTGACGCGACTTGAGATACTCCTCGGTCAGATCGCCGCCAAATTGGTCGTTGTAGTCATTGACGCCGACAAAGGTGGCGTACATTGGCTCTAGTTTGAGCATGTCGTTGAAATAACGATCCACTAAGGCGAGGTATTCCTGCTCTGCGCTTTGTGCCTGAGGCGCCACAGTCTGTTCTGGAGCAGGGGCATTGCTCTTGGCCTGGCTTGCACTGGTTTCCTTGTCTGAGCAGCCCACCACGGCCACTAAAGCTGATATCGTCAATGCGAGAAGCGTTTTGTTCATTCGAGTTATATCCTTCATATTCTGTGCAAGTGAGTGTTGTTTTCTATAATTACCTTAGGTGTATCTGAGGAGCGAGCTAATGATTTACTCATTTAGTAATTCTGGATTCAGAGATCCCGAAACTGGCGTCTACAACCAAACCTATTTTATGGAGGTGTTTAACCGTGAGTGGCACCGCCACATGCGCGAACGCCAGACGCTGGCCTTATTGTATCTTTGCCCACACATTCATGAAACAGTAAAGCAACCTCATTTACTGGAATTATTCATGAAACAGGTTCAAGAAGCGATACTTAGGACAACGGATATGGTCGCCAGACTGAATCAGGATAACTTTGCCTTGGGGCTGTTTAACATAGATAGAGAAGGAACCGAAATCGTTATCGCCCGCATAGAACAGAAAATAATGGATTTTAACCAGGATTATCAACGCAAACACAGCAACCGCATCGACTATGAGCTGGCCGGTTGTCTCTGCCAACCCGAGAGCGATCTCAACATCGAAAACCTGTTTGAAGATGTCCGCTCATTGACCCACACCTTAGAGGGGCAGAAGGAACACCATACGGCGATGCATTGCCTGAACTAACTTGTATACTTGTCTACCGGCATAAAAAAAGCCCCTTGCGGGGCTTTTTATTTTAAGGCTTAAAGTGCAACGTTATAGATACGTGCCTTTTCCTTGATATAGGCGAGATAACTTGTTGCTGAACGCTTAGTCTTCTCATCCTTAGCAGCCTTCAAGCAGGCATTGTATGCAGCTTTAATCTGCTTAGTACCTAAATAAGCCAAAGTTAGTTCAAACTCAACTTCACCTTCACTCACACCGCCGGCAGCCAATGCTTTTTTCAGCACAGGGATCGCCTCTTTGTGTTTCTCTTGCAGGGTCAGAAGACGGGCTTGTTTAAGGTAAAGTTTACCATCGTTATTGATGGCAGCAGCCTTACCATAATAATCTGCCGCTTCCTTTAGCTCTTTAGCATTGTGATAGAAGCCACCCAGGATAGATAAAGTTTTCTCATCTTCCTTAATCAGGCCACTCTTCATATGCTTTTCATAGATTTTCGCCGCGCGGTATGGTGAACCATTTTGCGCCAGCAGCTGAGACAGACGTGTGATGTTACCCGCAGTCTCTAAAAATCCATTCTTATAAGCTAAGTCGTAGGTTGCTAATGACTTATCATAGCTTTCAGTCATCAAATAAAACTGCGCTAACTGTACCCATAGACGGCCATCTTGTTGGAAAAGCGGCACCATAGTCTCTAGGACTTTAATCGCATTTTTATAATCTTTCTTGTTGAAGTAAGCAGTCAGCTTCATCTGGTACAAGCCTTTATCTGGCTTAGTACTGATAGACAGACCTTTATCGACAACGCCGAGCACCTTATCCCACTCTTTAAGTTCAGAATAAGCGATACCTATACGACGATACACTTGTGGATCTTCTTTACAGGTAAACTTCATCCACTCGTAGTAGTAAGGGATAGACTCTTTAAACTTCTTTTCCTGAATCAACAGGTCGGCATATAGACGTAGGGTTGCACCATGGTCTGTACCACCAAGAATGTCAGCGTCAACGGCTTGCTTCAGGTACTTGATCGCCGTACCCATCTGATTTTTTTCGGCATAAAAGTTACCCAACATACGGGCAATATAGGCCTTATCAAAAGCATCGCGTGGGCTGGCTTCAAGCAATACGGCAATCGCTTCGTCGATATTGCCTTCTTGATAAGCTTCGAAAGACTTTTGGACTTTCTTTGCCGAGCTTTGGCCTACGGCCTTAGACTGGCGCTTCTCAATGGGGCATTTTTCGGCAGCACTTGCCGCTGGTGCAACGACCAGGCTTCCACCGATGGCAAGCAATAGTGCGGCTGCAAGTGTATTAACCTTTTGCATCTCTATTTGCCTCCATCAAGTTTAAAGTCTAGTTGTACCGTCATACCAGGTTGCTTAAGGGCTTTACCGTCAACAATCTTTGGCTTGTACTTCCACTTCTTCAGTGCACGCTTAGCTTCTTTGTCGAAGATACGCTTAGGATCGGCGTTGATCACTTGCACATCTTCTACACCACCAAGTTCGTTGATAGTAAAACTAAGTTGTACCCAACCTTCCTTACCGTCACGTGCTGCAGCAATCGGGTACTGTGGCTCGATACGAACGATAGGTGTTGCATCACCGTCACGAGTCATCATGTTACCCAGCTTGAAGCCGGTAGATGCGGCACCCGCTACTACACCACTCATGTTGAAAGACATGTTGGTGTCTATGTCTGATGAGCTATCAGGCGGTGGCGTATCTGGTAAAGGTGGCTGCTCAGGTGGTGTAGGTGGCTTAGGTTTGACCCTAGGCTTGTCCTGCACTTTCGTATCCTGTTTATCCATACTGATCTCAATAACCGGAGATTCAGTGGCAGTGTCGGCGCGTTTCGCGCCGCCACTGACCAAGAAGGCCATGAAAACAAACAGGGCGAAAGTAACAGCACCACCAATTAATAATGATACTATTCCTCTCAGCATATTAGTCTTTCCCCGCTGATACCGAAATCTTGTTGATCCCAGCTTTCTTCACATTGTCCATAACCTTTACAACAATGCCGTGTTCAGCTTCTTTATCAGCTTCGATCAATACAGCCGCTTCTGGTGATTCAGCCAACATACGCTCAACGTTTGCTGTTACACGCTCGATATCAACCTGACGGTTTTCCATCTTAATTACGCCTGTCTTGCTCACACCGATAAAGATGTTTGCCGACTTCTGAGTTGTCGCTTGAGAAGCCTCTGGCTTGTTGTAGTCAAGACCAGATGGCTTAATGAACGACGTTGTTACGATAAAGAAGATCAACATGATAAACACGATGTCGAGCATCGGTGTCATATCAATTTGCGCTTCTTCTTCTATACTTGAATGCTTTTTACGTGCCATGTTCAATCTCTCTCTAGTGGTGTGGCAGGCTATCTTTTAGCTTTTCCATACTGATTTTCATCTTGGCGTCTAGGCGAGTACTAAAGAATACTCCCGATAACGCTGCGACCATTCCCGCCATTGTCGGCATGGTTGCCATTGAAATACCAGCTGCCATCATACGAGCATTACTCGTCCCATGAACTGCCATCACATCGAATACCTGTATCATACCGGTTACGGTACCTAGTAGACCGATCATTGGACAGATGGCTACTAAGGTTTTGATAATCAGCATACGAGCATTCATATCTTGTTTCGCTTGGGATACCCAAGCTTCACGGATACGGTGTGCATGCCAAGAGGTTGAATCCTCTCGCTTGTCCCATGCGGTGATAATGTTTTTGTGCTCTTTTGGCGCAATCAGATTGAGATACCAATAGCGCTCAAGCATTAACACCCACATGAGGAATAGCACTGCCGCAACCAACCAGAGGACGTCGCCCCCGGAGGCCATGAAGCCCCTGACGGAATCCCAGATGTCCATCAGGTATAGCATCATTAGGCGTTCCTCTTCTCAGCGTGCTCGGCAACAATACCCGCACTTTGCTCTTCAAGTACTTGAACAACTGACTTGCTACGTGCAATCACGATAGCGTGCATTAGCATTAGTGGCAGTGCAGCAACCAGACCTTGTACGGTCGTCATCAGTGCCATAGAGATACCACCAGCCATTAACTTAGGATCACCAGTACCGAATAGCTGGATGCTTTGGAAGGTTGCAATCATACCTGTTACTGTACCCAGTAGACCCATCATAGGTGCGATAGCCGCTAGCACCTTGATGATAGAGATACGAGTCTCAAGTGCTGGAGTTTCTTTCAGAATCGCTTCGTCAAGTTTCAGCTCAAGCGTTTCAACGTCAACATCTTTGTTGTCGTGGTATGCCTTAAGTACGCGACCCAGAGGGTTGTTACCTGGGTTGTCGATGTTCTTACGTTGTGCGTTAACTTTCGCGCCAACAACATACAGAGTCACCAGACGCTCGATAGAGATCAGGGCACCAAGAACAAGCAGACCGATGATGATGTAACCGATAGTACCACCGGCTTCGATACGCTCTTCAATAGTTGCCTTCTGAGTGAACACGTTTAGCAGTACACCACGTGCAGGGTCAACGAACAGCTTGTGAACGCCAGAAGTTTGACCTTCAAAGTTTTTAACGCTGGCAACTTGCTCGCTACCAGGCTGTTGTGAAAGCTGCTGAACCAGACCTAGATCGGCGTTATAAACAACATATTGACCATCTGCTAGCAGGTTGTAAGCACCAACACGAGTGATCTTGGTGTTGTGAACGTTACCGTCGATACCCGTTACGGCACCGTCAAAAGTAACCACTTTACCAGACTCAGCCATTTCGAATAGCTGCTCTTCCCAGAACTTCTCTAGCTCTTCGATTTTTGGCAGTTCTTTACGTGCACCTAGCTCAGCGATGAAAGCATCACGACCAGGGAACTGAGCGCTTACGTTTGATGAAACAAGCTTACCAGCGAAATCACCGGCTTCACCTTTAACAACACCGAACATCTCACCCAAGTCACCTTGAGCAATCTTACGGTCTTCTTCTAACTGAGCAATTTTACGCTCGTTATCGGCAAACGCTTGAGAAAGATCTTTACCGCGTTGTTCTTCAGCCGCTAGCGCCGCTTTTTCACGCTTTAGCAGTGCAGCTTTATCGCCACGCTCGGCTTGGAACTCGGCTTCACGCTTCTTGTTTACTTTAGCAGCGTTAGCACGATCGGTTTGAACTTGCTTAAGTAGCTGGTCGATGTTCTTAGGCGCATCAGCAGCGCTCACCATGCCAGCAGTTAAAGACAGACTTGCAGCAACGATTGCTGTAGAGATTAACTTTTTCATTATTGTGCAGCCTCCGCAGCTGGGATTGGTAACGCGAACATATCTGGAGCACCCTGGCCACGAGCCTGGCGAATTGCTTTAGTAATGTTACGTAGATAGCTATCTTCTAGCTTATCCCATGCTTTTGTCTCAGGATTGAACATCCATGCAGACTTTTGATCTAGGCTTTGTGCGTAGTAGGCAACGCGACCGAAGTTGATGAAATCAACCAGGATCTCTTTACCGTCAAGTTGCAGCTTACCGGTTTCAACATTCAACTTAGAACCGTATTCACGCTCGATGTTATAAGCATCAAGGATCAGACGATATTTTTCAGCCAGCGTTACGTTAGCTGTATCTAGAGTTTCACGAAGACGCTTGATACGGGCTTCACGAGTTTCTTTGTTAAATGGCAGATCCAGAGCAACAAACTGCTCTAGTGCATCAACCATCTTGAACATTAGCGGTACAACGCCTTGACGTAGCTTATCAACACCGTTGATGTCTTCTTGGATAAGCTTCATGGTGGCTTCTTGGTCTGCTACCAGGCCAGCTACATAATCGTTGTATGACTTAGTTGACTCACGAGTGTCTGCAACTTGGCCATATTCAAACGCCATGTCTTGCGCTTGATCGTAATACTTATCAACTTTCTTTTGAGATGCGGCTGCATCTGCATGAATTTTCGCATCCGCTTTCTGAACATCAGAAAGTGGATCGGCAACCACTAAGTTACTGCCTGCTAAGGCCAGCGCGCCAATGAGCGCCGTAGCGATTTTAGTTCTATTGCTTACCTTGGACATAGTTCCCAACCAATTTGAAGTGAAAAATAAAAGGTTTAACTTATTGGCAACACGGGTTTTCTGCTTATATTTGCACGAATTCCGCCACCATAAGTGTGCATTTCTCTTGTGATTGTTAGTTATTATCTTCCCTTTTCTACACCAATCAAGGTGTAGACCCGCAGGCATCATTTCACAAAATGTTGACCTGTGTCAACATTTGGAAACGGCTAAAACTAGCAGAAAAAGCTCTTAGGGGCTGAAAATAACACAAGAGGTGTTTTTTCAAACAAGTCAATATTTACAAATCTAATTCGCATGAGCCGACATAAACAACAAAGTATAAATAACTATATGATTTTATTTGCATAAGTGAGATAACAAAAACCAAATACCCTGTTAACATATTGTTAACCAAATAACTTTATCGCAAACGTTTGCATCAAATTATGTTGTGCTGGTATTACCACGTGGTCTATCTGAAACATCTTTTATACATATAGCGAATTGAGTCCCGCAGATACTAGATAGTTTTATTTATGACAATCTTCCAACCCAATATCTGACCATCGTTGTCTTCAATCTGGTTAATACTGCTTAAGTTCACACCCAGTTCAATTAGATTAGCTAACATGGCTGAAAGTGCCAATTCATCTAGAGATGCTTCGACGAGCTCGCCGAGGCGATCTCTTAATGTTTCAATCTGCTGACGAGCAAATATTAGATATTGCTGCTTCTTTGCCAAGGGCCAAAATAGACCTTGTTGAAAAAGGCTCGCCACATAGGTAAGCAACTCACTGTCCTTCAGTCCTTCCTCATCGGACTGAGCCAGGGTTGAAATCTCCTGATTCAATTGGTGGCGCAATCGCTCGCACTCGGTATCTTGCTTGATGCGCTGAACATCTTCTGCGTTGATAAGCGAGCCCATCTGCAAAATGAGCGATTCCATGGTCTCGAATACTTTGGTGATCGAATGCTGACTGACGACATTCAATATTCGCCGGTTACGATTAATGATCATCGAACGGCTATGGTGAGTCACCAAACTAAGTCTACCTCCGGGCTTAAGCACACGAATCGCCTCCGGAATGGAAAGGGCTAAATCAGAGTACTCTATACCATATTGAGAGATAACTAGGTCAAAACTATTGTCCTCAAAAGCCAAGCACGAACAATCTATGTGGGAAAGCAGTGATACCCTCACCTCCTCATTTAACGCTAACGCGTCTAAATTAGTGTTTATTTGGGCAAGGTCTACACCTATTACTTCACCTTTCTTATTAGCGCCTTTGAAATGTTGATTCAATAGCAGCGGTAGTGCCCCGTTGCCAGTAGCGAGATCCAGCACCTTAAAGTTATCTGCTAAGGCATTAAAATCCTGATGCCAATTTGTCTCTAGCACACCAGAGTAATTGCCAGAAAAACTGTCACCAAAAGATGTCAGATGTCCCTGTAGCCAGTATTCGTCCCAATGATGGCTCATAATGCTCGCCCTTTTGTCGTTTTTGTTACCGGCTTTTATTAATACCATAAAAAAAGGCCCTAAATAGGGCCTTTTTATCAGATATTTATACTAAAACTATTAGCTTACTCTTAGAACTTCAGAGTGTAGCTTGCGCGGTATTCGCGGCCATAGTTGTTGTACAGGTCAGCGTTTTCGAACTTACCGTCTGAAGATAGAACAGGATCTTCGTCAGTTAGGTTGTTAACACCTAGCATGATTGAACCGAATGAACCTGCATCATAGGTGTAGCTGATGTTGTGGATCAACCATGAATCTAAGCTACCTTCTGGAACAATAGTGTCACCAACTGACTTGCTTGACTCGTAAGTGCTGTCAGTGTAGTTCATGTTCCAAGATACGCGGTGGTCACCCATTGTATAAGTAGTAGTAAATACAGACTTGTACTCAGGCTGTCCTGACCAACCAGCAGTGTCGATTGCTCCTGAACCACCTTCAACTTCTTCAACATACTCAAGAACGAAGCTGTTAGTCCATGCGATACCGAAGTCACCGAAATCAGTTTCAAAGTTACCGTTTAGACCAACGTCGATACCTTTGATCTGTAGCTTATCGCTGTTGCCATAACCAGTACCAACTTCTAATGCCTTACCTAGTTTACCTGCTTCACCTGGAGCACGAACTACGTAGAAGGTATCAGATGGAGCCAGGTTACCACTTGCAATACCACGCATTACGTTAGTGATAGAGCGACGGCTGATAACGTCATCAATCTTCAGGTCGAAGTAGTCAACCTTAATACCAAAGTTATCTACGATATCCCATGCAAGACCCAAGTTGATGTACTCAGAAGTCTCAGGACCTAGGTCCTTGTTAGCACGGATGTAAGTATCGTATTGCTTCTCTGGACAATCAGCAATGCCGTTAGATACACAGTATGGGTAGTCAGTACCGTCATCAGCACTGAAAGTGGTTGCAGCATATAGCTGATCCAGAGCTGGTGCACGGAACGCTTCAGAGTAAGAAGCACGTACAACTAAGTTATCCAGAGCTTGCCAACGGACAGATGCCTTAGGCGCTACGTTGTTACCGAAATCGCTGTAATCATCGTAACGAGCTGCGATGTTCAGTTCGATGGTGTCAGTCAGAGGCATAGCCGCTTCATAGAATGCAGCCCATACTTGACGGTCGCCGCCAGCAGAGTTACCGGCGCTACCACCGATCAGACCCGCTTCAGATTGCGCGTCATAGATAGAAGCGAAATCTTGCTCGAAGTACTCCATACCGAAGTAGTGCGCAACAGCACCACCTGGCAGTTCAAATGCATCGAAACCGATACCAGCATTGTACTGGTGGAAGGTAGCACGGTCTTGAGTCAGAGTAGTGGCCTTCATGTTGTTTACACCAGCTTCAGAACCCAGATCGATTCCGTTAGCTTCGTTGTAAGCAAGACCAGAGTAGCTCAGGTAGTATTCACCGATAGACTTGTTATCGGCCTTGTTGTAGTGGTAGTAGAATTCCCAAGTCGCATCGTTCCACGCGCTGATAGAACCACGAAGACCAGTCAGGTAATCTTGGTTGTAGTCATCTACGTTACCGTCACGAGTACCGATACCAACCCAACGGAAGTAACCTTTAGTTTCTTCGCCGTAAGGGTTATGTGGGTTATCGGCAGACATATTGTTCCAAGCAGCAGCTGGAGGTGCATAACGACCGAAAGAGTTGTTCTGAGTGAACATGATGCGACCGAACCACTCTACATCTTCAGCGATTTCATAGTTTGCATCTACATATACAGTGTTACGGTCAACAGAAGCTTTGTTGTAAGAAACGTTACCGTATGCATACATACAGTAAGTTGAACCTGGGCCCCAGTCATCGTCAGCTTTAACAGTCTTGAATACGTTGTCGCCGTATTGTGCTGCTAAGTCATCACAAAGTGGTGAAGCTTGAGCTTCTGAGAAGTCTGGAGAAGCAATGGTTGCACCATAGATAGACCAGCCATCAGTTTCGCTGTAAGCCTGGATTTCACCGTCACCGTTCAGGTCACGCATCCAAGGAGCTGAGAAAGCACGGTCGCCGTCGGCGATACCCTTACGGTCTTGGTGGTCGAATGCAAAGGTAATGTTACCCTTGTCCATTTCATAACCAGCAACCACAGAGAATTCTTTACTTGTAAGGCCGCCATCACGGTCACGTGAACCGCCACCAACGTTGAATTCGATACCTTGGAAGTTCTTCTTCATGATGATGTTAACAACACCAGCAATCGCGTCAGAACCGTAAGTAGAAGAAGCACCGTCGGTTAGAATTTCAATACGCTCAACCGCTGCCATAGGGATGGCGTTAAGGTTAGCAGAAGAACCACCTAGAGTAGGTGAACCTGGGAAACGCTTACCATCGATCAGAACTAGGGTACGGCTTGAACCAGCACCACGTAGGTTGATTGTTGCTTGAGACTGAGCAGAGCTACCTGAACGCTCAGAGAATGAACCAAAAGAGTTTAAGTTACTGTTACGTAGCGCATCGGCTACTGTAAAGTTACCTTCAACTTTCATATCGTCTGCAGTGATCGTTGTTACAGGTGAAGCACCTTCAAGATCACTACGCTTAATGCGTGAACCAGTAACTTCAATACGTTCAACTTTATCTGCAGCTTGCTCGTCTGCCGCGAATACTGCTGGGGCAGTAAAAGCTGTCATAGCTGCACCGCTAACTAGTGCGAAACGCACTGAATTAGCTAATAAGCTGTTCTTATACATGTTGTTTCTCCCTGGACTTTATTTTTTATTTTTGTGTGAAAGTAAACACAAATAAACACCAATCGTTACACTTGTGCACATTCGCCAACAAATAGAACCACATGTGAAACATTTAATCAACAATCGCATCACTATTTTCACAGATTTAATTGGCGATCGCTCAATTTGTAGACGCCTGTCACAATAAGTCAGATTTTTGTTAGCTGTAACAAGTCAACGATTTTTGGCTAATATTGCCGTTACCAAGCATTACAACTAGAGAGACGAAACAGATAAACCGAATAAAAACAATCAAATACAAGACAAAAGCGTGCATAAGCCATAAGCAGAACAAACTAAATTAGCCAAGTTATTAATTAGCGGTTTATCAAACTAATGATCGACAAGATGTTAAATATAGGTAGTTGTCACAAAGAGCTTAATTGTAAAATCACGCTGTCATTTGGGTAAAATCGGCAACCGCACGTAAAGAATTGATTACAAATTAACCTGCTGGTAAAGGTTAAATCGCAGTAACTCTCACATAAGGCCAAAATTTGGCAGCATCAGGGGTAGTTAAGATCAAATAAGGTAAGGACTAAGTTTAAACCAAGACCCGACTATGACTAGAATCAGCGCAGATCGAGACTAGTCTAGAGTCAGGCAATGAGACCTAGCTTCGACTCTTGATAGACACTTAAATGGCGGCGTTCAAATTCTCATAAATAGAATGGATGGAAGGGCTTAAGGCGGAAGTATCACTCGCCATCAAACAGATAAGAATTGGGATTTTAGAAAGGTAATAAAAAAGCGCCTATTAGGCGCTTTTTTTGAATTGATCAGACTTTCACTCTTAATCACAAGGTGTATTACAGAGTGTAACGAATACCTATGGCTATACCGTCTTCTTCGAATTTAGCCTGGGCTTCAGCATCGGCACCTTCAAACTTACTGAAGTCTTTACGGCCTTCAACATAAAGCACTGTGTTGGCATCCCACACATAGTGCAGACCAACAACCACGAACTGACGCTTGAACGAAGAGTTAGGGTCAACATTGTTAGGCTGGATCACATAGTCCTTACCCGCATCTAAGATGTTGTACGAAACAAAAGGACGGAAACCGTTGTCGAACTTGTAAGAGAATAGCGTTTCGACACCGTACGAATCCTTGATCAGACGACCCAGGTTATCGGTATCGTGGTTCTCGTTCTTGTTGAAGTTAGCCGCGCCATAGAAACCGTCGGCGTCCCAGTTACCCCAGGTCACACCCATACCGTAGATCACGTCGATTGCGGTGATCTGCTCAGAAGTCTTTCTGAAGGTGACATCAAACTCACCACGGTTGATACCGGCAGAGACAGAAAGCTTGTCGTTAACCTGATAGGTCGCAGACGCACCATAGGTGTAGTTGTACTTAACTTCTTCTGAATCTAAGACAGGATCTTGGCTGTCCCAACGCTCTTTACAGTCGGTAGACAGGTTAGGATCATATTCACAGGTATAGAACTTATCGTTCTTTAGCTGCGCCTGAACCGCAAAGCTCAGATCGCCTACGCTGTTACGGTACTGAACGATCTTGTCACCACGACCCACACCGTTTACCGCACCATCTGCCTTGTTATAGGTGTAAACACCGGCAGCGTTACCGTCCCATACGAAACCGTAGTTAGTGTTGTAAACCACGTCATACCAAGCACCCCACTGCTTACCTATGGTCAGGCTACCATAGAGATCGTGGGCGATACCGACATAACCGAGACGGTTGTTAAGAAAGTCACCGCTCTTAGATTCGAAGTTACTCTCACTGCTGTAAACGATTTCGCTGTTACCGAATGGGTTAACACCCCACTCCAGCTTAGTGAACGCCTTCCAGCCGTCGCTCATCTCACGGGTGAAACCAAAATTGATCCGTGACGCACCGTTAACCACTTCAGTTGAACCTTGAGTGTTAATAACACGGGCATCAATAAAACCACCAATTTCTACCGCATTTTTATCGTCTTTATAGATTTCGATAGCGGATGCAGCGGGGACAAAAATGACAACCGCTAACGCTGTTGCTATTACACTCTTCTTCATCTGTTAGTCTAACCTTTTGTTATGTTCAGTTTGCTTTATCTTATTGTGCGACATTCCGTTGTTTTATTTCGTTCCAATTTCAGCTAAAGACTAGCAAAAGATTAGCATTCCCTCAAAGACGAATATCACAATAACGGCGCTATTTTTCACCAAGTTAACTAAAGAATGCCAGAAAACTCAGACTTTACACCAAACGTTAACAACTCATCACTATCTCAACAACCAGAAAACAACTAAATTAACGACATTTGCTTGGCCACAAGATTATTGAAACTAGTGTTTAAAATTGAAAGTATGGGATCAGAAATGGGTGCGATCTGTTTATTCAGATAATACTGATAATCGATCTTTCCGAGTAGATGCTGTACAGGTTCGGCGCCATTTTGCGTCATCAGGTAGCTAATTTTTTCGCCACGCTTACCATGACTGTCATCGCCACTTCGCTGGCACCAGAGGGTCGCCGCCTTCACATGGGGTGATGACTTGGCGGTATAGTCTTCGATGTTGCGCCTGAGGCGTTTAGAGAAGATCAGCTTGTCGTCGAGCTTTCCCTGCTGCAGCGCATCCACAATTTGTTTTAAATAGCCGAGCACATCCTGCTTGGCAAACAGGCGATAATAGAGCTCGGCCTGCACCTCCCGCGCCAAGGGGCTCCAGTCACTCCTCACCTGTTCCATTCCCTTGAACACCAGCTTGAGGCTTTGGTCCTCCTGCAGGTAGGCGCCCACATAACGCTTCTTTGAGCCCTCGGTCGAGCCACGCAGTGTCGGCATGAAGAACTGCTCAAAATGTCGCTCATATTCAAGCTCGAGATAACAATCTAACTGAAACTCCTGCTTGAGCTTGAGTCGCCATTTCTCGTTGATCGATGCGACCAACTCCCTAGCAAAGGCGTCGATATCACCGACACGCTCGGGCGAGGAGATATGCACGAAGGTAGAGTCGGTATCGCCATAGATAACGGTCAAGCCCTGAGCCTCAATCCATTGCTTGGTCTGCTTCATGATCTCATGACCCCTTAGGGTGATCGAGCTTGCCAGGCGCGCATCGTGGAATACGCAGCCGCGAGACCCCAACACTCCGTAGAGAGAGTTCATGATGATCTTTATCGCCTGCGACAGGGGGGCGTTAGCTTCGCGCTTGGCTTCTTCGCGCTTGGCAGACAGGCTTGCGATAAGCTCAGGCAGAATAGGAGAATTGCGACTAAACTGGGCGCCCAAAAATCCGGGCACGGTGTCATTGCCTTCACTTGCTCCCTTTACCTCAGCATTAGCCCCTTCTTTTAATCCTTCCACCAGCCCCTTGGGATCGATTAAGAAGGTTCTGATAATAGAGGGATAGAGGCTCTTAAAATCGAGCACCAATATATGTTGATAGAGACCGGGTTTGGAATCCATCACATAGCCGCCTGGGCTCTCTATGCCATCGCTGACCGGCACACTGGGCGCCACATAGCCGGCGCGGTGCAGATGGGGCAGATAAAGATTATTAAACGCCGCCACCGAGGCGCCGACCCGGCCGAGCTCTAAGCCGGTTAGACGCGAACGCTCCATCACAAAGGCCAGCAGATCGGTTTTGGCAAAGATCTCCCACACCAGGCGACAGTCGGTAATATTGTAATGGGCCAGCGCCGCCTTATCCTCACGAAACAGGATCGCTATCTCCTCGGCGCGGTGACTGACGTTGTGAATCGCCTTCCCCTCGCCGAGTAGCTCTCTGGCGACAGACTCAAGGCTAAAACTGTCAAACTGATAGAAGGCCGCCTTGAGCCAGTCGATGCCATCGAGCACCACACGGCCCGGCAAGATTAAGGTCTCGGGTCGATATTTGTTATCGACACGCCAAGAAAGCTGAGTGCCTAGCCTGCCAAGCGTCAGCGGAATATTGAGCACCTTGGCTCTGCGATACAAGAGCGCCAGGTCGAAGGTCACAACCGCCCAGCCTATGATGATGTCTGGATCATTGAGCTTAAACCAATCCAGCAGCGCCTTAATCAACGCCGCCTCATTGGGCACAAGCTCTAGATACTCAGGCGGCGAGTCACACGCCTCCCCCACCATGATCACCTGTTGATAGGGCTCGCCGCTGGCCGATTGGCCGTACAGCCCGACACTAAAAAGCTCTCCATCCATGGCACATTCGAAATCCAGCGAGACCACAGCCAGCTTAACTTCTCGATTAACATCTAGCTCACTCCGTCTGGCCCGCTCGGCGATGAGCGTAGGCGTGTCTAGTGCTTGGCTTTGCCAGCGGCCGATAAACTCTACGTCCAAGGCGATGTAACGTTCGATGAGATAACGCTGCTCGGCCCTGAGTTCAGACTCGTAAAGGGAGATCCCCTTATCGATGGCGATACGGCTTAGATGACGAAAGCTTTGATTATTGGCGAAATAGAGGGCGCTGACCGGCTCATCGTCGAAGGTGGTCAGGTTAAGCGCTTCGCTGCGTATCCAACTCTCATGGTTGCCGCCGAGCAGACTCAATTCATCCTGAGTACGACAAAAACAGATGCGCTCGCCATTGGGCACAATGACCCGAACCGGCCCTTCGGCCGTACTAAGGTAATAATGTAATTCGCTGCCTTGGTGGTGACGGGTTAAGATCCGCCCTTTTACGCTCACCAGCGGGGTGTTTAAATCATGCAAGCCTGGCTATTATCCAATTAATTTCAACACATTAGGTGACACGACAACAAATAAGTCGTGAATTCCTTACTTCAACTCTTCTTAGGCTATGTAATCACTGTTATTATGTACAGCATTATTTGCCAGCACTAAGCCTTCATGTTATCTGCCGACGTTAAAACCCAGATCCGAACGATTTACAAAGAGATTGCCGCCGCCCTGCCTAACTTTAGATCGCGCCGGGAACAAAATTATATCGTCGCCGAGATCTCCAAGACACTCGCCGGTGAATATGACAAGCATAGACGCATCATAGTGGTCGAGGCAGGCACTGGCATAGGCAAGTCACTGGCTTATATCTTAGGCTCGATTCCGCTGGCACTAGCGAGCAAGAAGAAGGTCTGTATCGCTACCGCCACGGTTGCCTTGCAAGAGCAGCTGCTCAATAAGGATCTGCCCTTCTTCTCCAAGCAATCTGGGCTTAATTTCACCTTCGGCCTGGTAAAGGGGCGTCAGCGCTATGTCTGTCTCTCTAAGCTTGAGATGCTGATCGGCGGCGATGACGGCACTCAGATGGCCATGTGGCAGACCAAGCCTGACCATAGCCAGGTCGAGCTCTTACAAGGCCTGCTGAAAGACTTTCACGAAGGACGCTGGAACGGCGAGCGAGACACACTGTCTCAGCAGCTGCCCGATCACCTGTGGCAGCAGATCGCCTGTGATAAACACAGCTGCCACAGACAACTCGCCAGCCACAGGCACTGCCCCTTCCATAAGGCCCGTGAAGATGTCGACACCTGGGATGTGCTAATTGCCAACCATAGTCTGCTGTTTGCCGATCTCGAACTGGGCGGCGGGGTGATTCTGCCAGATCCGGAAGAGCTCTATTATGTGATCGACGAGGCCCATCACCTGCCGATAGTGGCCAGAGACTTCTCCAGCGCCCAGGCAACCCTTAGGGGCGCCATCGACTGGCTGGAAAAGGTCGGCAAGACCAGCGCCAAGCTGCAGAACCAGCTCAAGAGCAACAACATCATAGCCCCCGCCCAGGCCATGCTAGATCACATCAACGATCTCACCAGCCTACTCACCAGCGTCGCCCAATATTGCGACGGCCAGGCGTCCAAATTTGATAACCCCGAGCGGCGCATCCGCTTCGAACACGGCAAGCTACCGGCGGCCTTAACCATGCTGGCAGAAAACCTGGCCACGGCGTCGAGCAGTGCGCTCAAGCAATTTAACAAGATGCTGGTGCTGCTCAACGAGGCGATTAAGGATGGCGAGCTACCTAAGCATCAATCTGAGCAGCTACTAAGCGAAACCGGCTTCATGTTACAGCGCCTGGAGAATCTGCAGAAGCTGTGGAAGATGATGGCCAAGGAAGACAGCGCCAAGGGAGCGCCCATGGCTCGCTGGGTCGAGCATCTGGTGGGTAAGCAGAGCGACTATCTGTTTAATGTCTCGCCGATCGAGGTGGGTTATATGCTCGAGAACCTCCTATGGGAGAAGGCTGCCGGCGTGGTGCTATGTAGCGCGACCCTGAGGGCACTGAACAACTTCAATCACTTTACCCATCAGGTGGGGCTCTCCATCAACGATGGCAGTCGCTATCTGGCCATGGACAGCCCCTTCGACTTCCAGCAGAACGCCACCCTGTATCTGCCCAAGATGCGCACCGAACCTACGGACGATCGCTATACCGACGAGCTGGCGGAACAGATCCTCACGCTTATCGACGGTGAGATGGCGACCCTGGTGCTATTTGCCTCCTACTGGCAGATGGAGAAGGTGGCCGATCTGGTCAGAAGCAAGATTAAGTCGCCGCTGCTTATTCAAGGGGAAGCCTCCCGTCAGCAGCTGCTGCAAGATCATAAGCAGCGCTGCGATAATGGCGAGGTCAGCATCATCTTCGGTACCGGCAGTTTCTCTGAGGGTCTCGACCTTCCCGGCGACTACCTGACGAACCTGATTATCACAAAACTACCCTTTGCCGTGCCCACCTCACCGGTGGAACAGGCACACGCAGAATACATTAAGGCAAAGGGAGGAAATCCCTTCTTACAGCTGACGATCCCAGATGCTTCGCGTAAACTGATCCAAAGTTGTGGTAGATTACTGCGTAAAGAAGAGGATTATGGCAGAATCACCATATTGGATCGCCGTTTAGTGACCAAACGCTACGGCAAATCCCTACTGGATGCCCTGCCTCCCTTTCGTCAAGTCATTGAATAAAAAGCTATCTAATAGAAAGCAACCGAATAGGATAACCATTGGATCTATTACTCGACCCAGGTAGCTGGGCGATTCTGGCTGCGACCGGCTTTATCGCAGGTTTTATCGATGCCGTCGCCGGTGGCGGCGGCCTGCTGTCGATCCCGGCCCTGCTCACCATAGGCATTCCACCCCATACGGCGCTGGGCACCAACAAGCTGGCGGCCAGCTTCGGCTCCTCCATGGCGGCCTTTACCTACTATCGCAAGCAGTTTTTCACTCCCAGGTTTTGGTATCACGCCTCCATCGCCACCTTTATCGGCGCTGTCATAGGCACCTTTGTGGTCTATCTTATCGACAATCAATGGCTGGAGAAGTGGCTGCCGCTGTTTATCATCGCCGTTGCCCTCTATACACTACTCAAACCTAACGCCATGGGCTGCCCCACCTATGAGCCACCGGTAAAGGCGCCCTCGAAGTTCAAGCAGTGGCGCCAAGGGCTACCGCTTGGCTTCTACGACGGATTTGCCGGTCCAGCGACCGGCGCCTTCTGGACCATCAGCAGTGTGTCTCAATATAAGCTGCCAGTGCTCAATAGCTGCGGCCTTGCCAGAGCCATGACGCTGATCAGCAACCTCACCTCACTGAGTGTATTTCTGGCATTAGGCCAGGTGAACTTGATGGTTGGACTGTCGATGGGGCTGTGTATGATGCTAGGGTCATTTATCGGCGCCCGCACCGCCATCAAGTTTGGCGTGCCTTTTATCCGCCCCCTGTTTATTAGCATAGTGATACTCATCGCCATTAATCTGGCCTGGGGAGCCTGGGCATGAAGACAAATGAACTTATCTACCGCCTGCGAGTCCAACTGAAACAGTTAGAGCAAGAGGTGCTGCAACACGACAGCCAATTGCCTAAGGGGCAGCGCAAGCTGCTGCAAGAAACCGAGCGATTTAACGACAATCTGTTTAATCAGGCGGGTGCTCAGCTTGGCCCCTGCATTGATCAGCTCAGTAAGAAGATTGCTCAGCTGGAGAAGTTGCTTCAGGGCAATATTTCGGCGACGACCATCGCCCTGGCCTGCGAAGGTATTCAGGACAGGTTTACCGCCCTGAGGCGCGCGTTGAATACTACGGCACTAGGGGTAAAGTCGGCCGAGCAGCAGAAGGCGTCTCGCATCGCCCACGCGCGCAAGCGGCGACAGAAGAGCCATGCCCAGAGCGGATTTAGTTGGATCGCGGCCGGCGTGATGAATAACAGCCACCAGCTCTATGAAGAATTGAACAAACATATGAACTGGGTTCACACCTTTGAACAAAAAATTGCGCATTTGCAATCTAAGCTTGAAAACTGTCATAGTGCTGACAAAATTGCACTGCAAAATGAAATACTTTTGGTCCATCGCCGCTTAGGCAAGTGCCGACAAGCTATCAGCTATATAGAAGATCGTATTCAGGCGTTCGAACGCCCATACAAGCATCAGAATCGTTAAGGAGCAACAATGAAATCAATCAAGCCAATCACCGCTTTAATCGCTCTGCTTGGTGCCTCATCGGCAATGGCTGCCAACCTCTCCATCCCCATGGCATTCGAATACCTTGCCCTAGATGGCAAGAAGGTAGAAGGCAGCCTGTTTAATCACAAATCTGATCTTGAGCTAAGCCAAGGCACGCACAAAATCGCTATCCGTTACCATGACATGGTACAAGACGACTTTAGCGACAGCGAAAGCTTTGTAAAATCATCTCCCTTCATCGTGACCCTGGCGGTTGACGGCGACTATGATTACCGCCTGCAGCCGGCCGAAGGCGAGATCATCAAGAAGCCCAAATCATTCGCCAAATCACCAGCGGTAGTGATCAGCCGTATCGATGGCGGCGCGGTCAACTACAAGGTGACTCACACCGAGCTCACTGAAGACAGCTTCGTCAGCAAGCTGTTTAACGGCAACTCGGGTCAGGATATCGAAACCGCAGCCGCAGCCGCGACAGGTACAGCCGTCGCCGCTCATGCTACTGCGCCTGTGCAACCAGCTGGTACTGTCGAAGCCGTCACCCTACCTGCCACGCTACCGGCCAATCCAAGTGCAAGCGATGCCGATCATGCTCAGCAGATGTTGCAATACTGGTGGCTACATGCCGACGACAAGACACGTAAAGAGTTTATGAGCTGGGCTATCAAACAGCTGTAACTTTTAGATGGTTCCACTCGTCTATCACGCCAGCTATTCACAGCTGGCGTTACCTCACCACCACAGATTTCCCATCACTAAATACCAGGCACTCTACCAATACCTGTTGGACAGACAGATAGTCGACCCGACCGCATTTCACTCCCCCGAGGCAGTCGGCCTTGAGTGGCTGAAATCAATCCATTGTCCCGACTATGTCATGCAATTTATCGAGCAGCGTCTGCCCGACAAGGCGGTGCGTCGACTGGGATTTCCTCTGAGCGAGCGGTTGACTCAGCGGACACTCTACTCTGTCGGCGGCAGCCATCTTGCCTGCGAGCTGGCGGTAAAACACGGCATAGCCCTGCAACTGAGCGGCGGTTATCACCACGCCCACTATCAATTTGGTAGCGGCTACTGCGTATTTAACGACCTGATCTCCGCCGCCCTGCATGCTCAGAGCCTGGAGGGGATAGAGACAGTGCTCATCTTCGACTGCGACGTGCATCAGGGCGATGGTACCGCCGCCATGGGCCAGGCCTATGACAACCTCTACACCTGCTCCATTCACTGCCAGGAAAACTTCCCCGCCCGCAAACAGATCTCAGATCTCGATCTGGAGTTGAGCCGCGGTGTCGGTGATGAGGAATATCTCGAGGCTGTCGCTCAAACCTTAGCGCTCGCTATTCGCCTCTATAAGCCGGATCTGATTATCTATGATGCTGGGGTCGATGTGCATCAGGATGACAGGCTAGGCCATCTCAATATCACCACTGAAGGGATCTACCAAAGGGACAGGCTGGTGCTGGACAACGCCAAGGCGGCCGGCATTCCCATCGCCTGCGTCGTCGGCGGGGGGTACAGCAAGGAGATAGAGGTGCTCGCCGAGCGCCACGCGCAAGTTTTTATTGCCGCTCATGCCATATGGTAGCAAACTAGATTATGCTTAGTTAAACCACAACGGAGCCTGAGGGAGAGACCTATGCAACTGGAAATTCGCAATTATTACGAAGTGCTGTTGATGGAGTTACTGTCTGATGAAGGATTATTTGACGAGCTACCCGAAGACTATTTAGCCGATCTCTGCTGCGTGACCCTAAACCAACTGCCGGTGCGCTATATACGTCATCTGGTGGATACCTATTTCTTCGAAGACTACAACGAACTCAAACAGATGAAGGAAGAGATCCAGACCGCACTGGAAAAATCGCGCGCCTTCTTAAAGTCAAAACTACCGGAAGAGCAGATTCAGGCAGAGTAGCCCAGGGGAAACGTCAGACAATTCTGGTGCATCGCCGTCATATGCAAAACCAACCGCCGGAAACTTTCTCTGGTGGTGAGCGACTTTCTGCTATCAGACTTCCCCAGAATAAATGGGCAGAATACCTTGTTAAACCATTGGTAGCTAAGCCTCAAGTAGCTGAGCCTAGAGCACGACAACTCACGCAAGCCAGATGCCTGATGTCCGTTACATCGACGAGATTGAAACAGATAAGGAGGATTTTTAGATAGACTATTTATCATCGAGTGTACCACCTGAGGTATTTCTGAGTTAACTCGTTGATAATAGTTAGGATTGGAGGTTCCCCTAGAGCCAACACCCCGGCACATGAGTCGCCTGCTGCGGTTGCTCCCTTCCGGGCCTGGCCGAGTTCACAAGTTATCATTGCGGGGGGACCCTAGGGTCACCATAGATTCTCAAGCAATTAAATCCTTAAGACGGCGTGCATTATCTACTATGGCAGCCCGGCAATCAAGTCAATAACCAAGAGTAATCGCCAGAATAGGCCCAACTGCCCATTCTATAAACAAAAGCCCGCGAGTGCGGGCCAAATTCCATCGACGCTCATGGTGTCTACAGGGCCAATATCGCCTTGTTCTGTTCGATCACCTTAGGGCCGATACCCTTTACCTGGGTTAATTCTTCAATACTGTTGAATTTACCGTGAGCATCTCGGTACTCGACTATGGCCGACGCCTTAGCTTCACCGATCCCCTTGAGCCGAGTCAGCTCCTGGGCGCTTGCGGTATTGATATTAACCTGGCTTAGGCTCGCCTGGGCCGTGTCGGCAGGTATCGAAACCTGTTCGGCAGCCAGAGCGGGAAAGAGGGAAAATGACGCTACGACGAACGCAGCTAAAAGTAGGTTCTTCATTGGGGCTCTCCTTAAATATCCTTATGCTGTTCATGGCCAACAATCCATTTTCCTCGGCCACCTCGAAAACATAGAACAGCTTCAAAAATTTCGCCAATTCGTGACCGACAAATATACCGAGCCGACCGCCGCGAGAGATAGATCACAAAATAAATTATATTAATTTATTTCAGTCTGTTATTAATTAGCGCCCCGTTACCCAGCCGCCGTAAAAAAAATTGATCGCCAGACGTCACTACAGCGTGATCAACACAGCAAACAGCCACAGAAAAGCGATCTGAATCACACCCAAATAAGTATGAAATGTAGTTTTGCCACAGAAAAAATTTAGTTGCGCCCCGCAACCGCTAGGCTAGTGTAGAGCGCCAAAATAATAATTAAGGAACCCCTATGTCCCTCGACACCACACAAGAGGCACTCGCCGCACCGCCAAAGCAGGCAGCCCAAACCAACTTGCCGATTCTGTTCGGCGATATAGTGCTGTTCGCCTTGCTCTATAACTTTCTGCCTTTCGAGCCAGGGGTGAATACCGGCATCGCTATTCTCGTCTTCGCCGCCGTGCTCTGGCTGACCGAAGCGATTCACATCAGCGTCACCGCCATACTGATCCCTATCATGGGCGTCTTGCTAGGGGTTTTTGAAACCAAGGCAGCCATGAGCAACTTCGCCAACCCTATCATCTATCTCTTCTTCGGTGGCTTCGTGCTGGCCGCAGCCCTCAACCATCAGGGCATTGATAGACGCATCGCCCAAAAGGTATTGACCGCCTCCAAGGGCAAACTCAGCATCGCCTGCATGTTGCTATTTGGGATCACAGCGCTACTCTCCATGTGGATCAGCAACACGGCCACGGCGGCCATGATGCTGCCTCTGGCCCTTGGGATCCTCAGGCAACTGGATTTCAAGGAGCACAGAAGCACCTATCTCTTCATGCTACTGGGCATCGCTTACTCGGCCAACATTGGCGGCATCGGCACCCTGGTGGGCAGCCCGCCGAACGCGATCGCCGCAGCCCAGGTCGGCCTGAGTTTCGCCGACTGGCTAGAGTTTGGTCTGCTTACCGTAGCACTCATGCTGCCTAGCATGTTGATTGCTCTCTATATCTACCTAAAACCCAACCTCAATGTGGTGTGTGAGATCCCCAAGAGCAACGAACATCTCGCCCTGCAGGGTAAACTCACCTTGCTTATCTTCCTTACCACTGTGTGCTGCTGGATCTTCAGCAAGCCTATCTCCACCGCACTGGGGGGAATTAAACAGTTCGATACCATAGTGGCACTGGGCTCAGTCGTTATGCTCGCCGGGCTTGGCCTGGTCGACTGGAAGAAGATTGAGAAAACTACTGACTGGGGCGTGCTGATCCTCTTCGGTGGCGGCCTCACACTCAGCGCCATCCTCAAAACCACGGGCACCAGCGTCTTCCTGGCCCACTGGGTCACCGATATCTTCGGCAACACCCATATGGCGCTGTTTACCTTTGCGGTGATCTTCTTTGTGGTGATGCTTACCGAATTTGCCAGTAACACCGCCAGCGCCGCGCTCCTGGTGCCTGTATTTGCCGCCATCGCCGAGGCGTTAGGCCTGTCACCTGTGATGCTCTCTGTGCTTATAGGTATCGCCGCGTCCTGCGCCTTCATGTTGCCAGTGGCCACACCGCCAAACGCCATCGTTTACGGCTCTGGCTTTATCAAGCAATCGGAGATGATGCGCGCCGGGGTGATCATCAACTTCATCAGTATGTTGGCGCTCTATGTGATCGCCCATCTGTTCTGGACCATCTAAAAACACAAAAGCCTGCAACTGCAGGCTTTTTTATTCTTCTATCTAAGGACTCACATAAGGCTCTAGGCTTTAACTTCCAAATTAGTCGTCAAATTAGCTGTCGATCTAAGCCTCGAAGGCTTGAGCCAGATCGGCAATAATATCCTCACTATCTTCAAGGCCCAGGGAGATCCTCAGCAGGCTATCGCCTATGCCGGCATCCATTCTCGCCTCTGGCGAATAGGGCGAATGTGTCATCGAGGCGGGATGCTGGATCAAAGACTCGGCGTCCCCCAGGCTGACCGCGATTTTAAACAGCTTGAGTCTATTAGCGAACGCCTTGGCAGTGTCGAAACTGCCTTTAAGTTCGAAGGCCACCACGCCGCCGGCTCGACGCATCTGTTTACCCAGCAAAGCATGCCCAGAATGTCCCTTGAGGCCAGGGTAATAGACTCTGGCCACCTCAGGATGCTGCTCAAGATATGCGGCGACCCGCTCGGCGTTATCGCAATGGCGCGCCAGTCTCACATCTAAGGTCTTGAGTCCTCGCAGGATCAGCCAGGCATCATGGGGAGAGATCACTCCACCGATATCCTTAAGCACCTCGAGTTTCACCTTAGTGATCATCTCCTCAGTCCCGCAGACGATGCCCGCGATCACGTCACCATGACCGTTGAGATACTTAGTCGCACTGTGGATCACCATGTCGATCCCCATGCTCAGCGGGCGCTGCAACAGCGGCGTCATGAAGGTGTTATCGACTATGCTCACCAGCTGATGTTCTTTGGCCAGCGCCGCGATAGCCTCAAGATCATAGACATCCAGATGTGGGTTAACAGGCGTCTCGCAAAACAACGCCTTAGTGTTGGGGCGAATGGCCTGAGCTATGTTGGCGACTTCGCAGAAATCCACCAGGGTCACCTCAATGCCGAAACGCTTAAACTGCTCCGTCATCAGGGCAAAGGTACAGCCATAGACAGCCTTGGAAGCGACCAGGTGGTCGCCCTGGCTTAGATTGGTCAGCAGGGCCGCAGATACCGCCGCCATGCCGGATGCGGTCGCCGCTGCGGCTTCGCTGCCTTCCAGCACCGCCATCTTACGTTCTAGTTCTGCCGTAGTGGGATTGCCAAGGCGAGTGTAGATATAGCCTTGTTGTTCGCCGGCAAAGCAATCACCGCCCTGCTCGACTGTCTCAAAGGTAAAGGTGGCGCTTTGCACCAAAGGGGATACCAAGGCGCCGTGCTGATTGGCCTCATGCCCTGCATGGATCACCTGAGTGGCAAGTTTCCATTTATCTTGCATACACTTTCTCCGTCATACTCGCAGCCTATTATTGTTGGCTTATATTTATTGGTTTAGCGTGGCAGCGATGCATTAACTTGCCCAGTTTAGGGACGCGGAGTAAACCTGCTTAGCGAAATTATCTCCTATTTGGATGTAAAATCTTTGTTACGAACAGTTGTTTTACCTAAGACGCTAACGGAGAAGTCTTTCAGCTCGCCAAGCAGGGCCGTATGTATCTTACTCAGCCTAGGTCGGGAGTCTGGGGTAAACACCACGGGGCGACACAGCCGCATGGTCTGATAGCCTAAACGCGCCGTGAGCAGGCCGCCGCCCAGCCCCTGTGCCAGTCTCGCAGAGATCTTACCTGACATCTCCAGTGAAAACAGCTGAGTCCCGATATCGGTGACAATCTCGCTCGTGCCGGCATAGATGATGTTAGTTATCACCGACCGGATAAGCTTGATGCGGCTCCAGTAACCCAGTTCTATGCCGTAGCAGCGCGCCAGCTCAGCTATCATCTTCTGATTGCGCCAGAGTATGATCGCCATATCCAGCACGGCGATAGGACTGGCCGCCAGCAAGAGTGCCGATTCGCTGGCATAGCGATGCACCAGTTTCTTTGCCTTGGCATCGACCTGCGGCAGCACGCTGCTCTCGAACAGTATCAGGCGTTCGGCGTCGTTATGCTCCTCGTGCACCAGGCGGTAATAACTATTGGTGTCAATTTCTTCTGGTAGGTTTGAGATGAGTCTGTCGATAAACTTGTCCGCCTCGCCCCTCTGCATGCTCTGAGATAAGCGCTCACTCACCGCCTGGGCCTCTTCTACCGCGCGTAGTCTGCGCAGTTGGCGCCACTCCTTCACGCCTATGGTGACTGCCCAAAGACTCACGATGGCGGTCACGCTACCATAGAGACCAAACAGCCAAGGGCTCTGAGCCCACGCTTCCCTTAGGGTCAACCCGAGCTCCACCAGCAAGATACTACCAATCCCGAGCAAGGACGCCTTGGCAAGCCATGACCATGAGCGCCGACGCGCGCCAGACGGCGACTTGCTAACGATACCATCAAGCTCAGGCACCAGCGCCTGGAGCGCCGCTTCGT
This sequence comes from Shewanella sp. KCT, assembly GCF_007636505.1. Classification (NCBI taxonomy): domain Bacteria; kingdom Pseudomonadati; phylum Pseudomonadota; class Gammaproteobacteria; order Alteromonadales; family Shewanellaceae; genus Shewanella; species Shewanella sp. KCT. The sequence goes on along the minus strand of NZ_LVDJ01000003.1, from coordinate 293,439 downwards.
CCAGTTCGCCTGTCTCGGCATCCTCGAACACCACCTGGTCATCGAAGCGCTCTGCCGCCTTAAGCTCGGTAACGCTTAACGCCTGCTCTGGCTCGAACACTTGCTTCTTTTCAATCTGCATATCGGCTTTACTCATAACGCTTTTCGGTGCCCTCATTGCAATGCATGCTTTCTAACCGCTATCTCTCCGCACTCTTGTGCCCGATTTAACTCAGCTTGTCGCCGAGCAAAAACTGCAACAGGTGATCCAGGCGTATGTGCTCAAACTGCGCCTGGTGGCCAGACTCGGCCAGTCGCGGCGGGGCGAAATCGACAAATTCGAACCCTTGCCTCCGCCAGAAATCGCCGCCGGGTAAGTGAGTGGGGACTTCGCCCGGGAACATGGTCACCTCTTGGTTTGAGGCAAGCTCTATCCCCTTCACCACCTCGACCGATTTCCCCTGGCTCTGCACCATGCCGTGCTGAGTCGCCTTGATGGCACTGATCGCCATCACCTCGACTTCACAGCCTTCAAACTGGGCATGTTGCTGGCTGCGTTTCACCAGATGAGACAAGAGCGATAACACATTGCCCTGCTGGTCCCGGGTGATGTGATCTACCTTGCTGGCAGCAAACAAGAGCTTATCAATCCGCGGTGCGAACAAGCGTCTCAGCAGATTCGATTGCCCGAAATGGAAACTCTCCATGATAGCATCGATTGCCCCCGTCATATCATCAAACTGCGCCTTGCCGTGATTGAGCGGCGTCAGGCAGTCGACCAGCACCAGCTGGCGGTCGAACTTGGCAAAATAGTCACGATAGAAGGGTTTCACCACCTGGCTAACATAGCTGTGATAGCGCTGCTTCAATACCTGATAGTAGCAATGCTTTGGACTCTCTTCTGCGGCGTCCAGTTCGGCCTCGCTCAGATGCAGCAGGGGAAAGAATGCCAGTATGGGGGTATCTGCAAGCTCACCCGGCAGCAGCATGCGCCCGGGCTGAGCATGGTAGAAGCCTTGCTCCTCGACAAGATCCACCAGCAACGCCTGATAAAGCCCAGCGATCTGCTTTAACTTAAGCTCATCGGCGCTTTGCTTGAGGTCTAGCTCCCGACAAGCCGCGACGAATGCCTGATAATGGGCGCTCTGTGACAACACAGCATCGCGGCGCGCCTGCACCTGGCACCAGTCCTTAAAACTCAATTTGAGCATAGGCAGATCCAGCAGCCACTCGCCTGGGTAATCCACTATGTCCAAATAAAGCGTCGCGCTGTCGGTAAATTTTGCCCTAAAGCCTGCCGAAGGCTGGTATCGAATGGCGAGGCGCAGCTCGCTGATGGTACGGGTCGATTGTGGCCAGGCAGGCGTCTCGCCGCACAAGGCGCTCATGGCGCCCTCATAGTCGAAACTCGCTATAGTCAGATCCGGCTGTAGGGCACGTTTCACCCCGTGTAGGCGCCCCTCACGGGAGACCTGCAGCAGCGACAATGCGTTGTGGCGCTGACCGACACCGGCATGCAACAGTTGATTAACCAGTCCGGTAATGAAGGCGGTCTTGCCTGCGCCCGATAAGCCGGTTACCGCCAGGCGAACATGATTGTCCGTGGTGCGTTTAACCAGTGACTTGGAGTGATGGCCGAGTTGACGAAGAGAGCGGTTAAATGAATTCATCATTTGCTTTTACTATTGGCTAAGGGCTTTATGGCTAAGAGCGTTACGGTTAAGGGCTTCTTACCTTAATACGGCTAAGGGCGGTATACACCGCCCATTGAAAGGATTTAAAGATTGTTGATCTGCTGTTTAAGATCGAAGCTGTCTGAGGTGACATGCCTTTCAAGATGCTGCAACCTGAGTTCTAAATCGCGGAACTGGTTGTTGACGTCTCTTAAGGCTGCCTTAGCCGGCTCTCCTGCCTGCCATACCTTCTTCTTCACCTCGATCTCCTTGTGTTGTTGCTTGTTCTTTGCGCTGCCGGGTTTGATATCCAAGATCATCCAGAGTAGTACGTAGATGATAAGAATAACCCCCGATCCCCCAAGCAAAAATATCGATGCGGCGACCACTCTGACCAACCAGGTTTCGAAGTTGAAGTAGTCCGCTATCCCTGCGCACACTCCAGCTATCTTGCCTGACTCGGGGATTCGATATAAGGGTCGTCCCTTAGATTCGCTCATCTCGATTCCTCCACTGCGGGGCCTCGCTATCTAAAATCGCTTCCAATGTCTCTATGCGTTGGGCCATTTTATCAGCTTTGCCGATTAGCTCATTCAGCTGAGCATACTCTTCTTCAGTGAGTCCCTGGCTCACTTGGCGTTTGCTACGATAGTGCAGAATCAGCCAGATGGGCGCCACCACTACCATAAAGATAATAATTGGGGCTATTAATAAATCCAAATCCATAACTCACCTCAGAATTGTTGTTATTTAGTCTGTTTCTTGGCTTTCGCTGCTTTTACCTTAGCCTTCAGGGCTTCTAGCTCTGCACTAACGGCATCTTCAGCTTCCAGCGCGGCGAATTCATCGTTCAGTGTCTTCTGGTTACCCAGATCATAGGCTTCCACCTGAGATTCAAGACCTTCGACACGACGCTCATACTGCTCGAAACGGCTCATGGCATTGTCAATCTTGCTCGAGTCCAACTGACGCTTCACTTCTAGGCGAGAAGACGCAGTCTGCTTACGCATAATGATAGTCTTCTGACGTGCCTTGGCGTCGGCCAATTTCTCTTGCAGCAGGTTCACTTCCTCTTTCAGGCGTGCGATCTGCTCTTCGACAACGACTAGCTCCTGCTCTAGGGTGCTTGCCAACTCACTGGCCTTTTGCTTTTCAAGCAGAGCAGCCTTAGCTAGATCTTCACGGTCTTTCGACAGTGCCAGTTCCGCCTTGTCCTGCCAATCCTGAACCTGCTCCTGCACCTTAGCGATACGGCGAATGATCTCTTTCTTCTCTGCCAGTACCTTGGCTGAGGTAGAACGAACTTCTACTAACGTATCTTCCATCTCTTGGATGATCAGGCGAACCATTTTTTCTGGATCTTCTGCTTTATCGAGTAATGCGCTGATATTCGAGTTAATAATATCTGCAAAGCGAGAGAAAATTCCCATAATACTGTCCTCAAATTTATGTTGGTTTCGCCTAGATTAATACATTAAGTGTGCCAACTTAACTATACCGATTAAAAACAATCAGTTAAACATATTTATAACTTTTTCTTTATTTTATTTCACAGGGCACATATTATAATTTTCACCAATAATTAGCGTGAAAGACTAAAAAATAAAGTGGCCAATCAATTTCAACAAGACAACCTCATAGGTCAGTCGAACGCTCTACTGGAAGTCCTTGAGCACGTTTCAAAAATTGCACCCTTATCTAAGCCGGTCTTAATTATTGGCGAGCGCGGAACCGGTAAAGAGTTGATCGCCGAGCGCCTACATTATCTCTCCAAACGCTGGGATCAAAGCTTTATTAAGCTAAATTGTTCATCGCTCAGTGAAAATCTATTAGAGAGCGAGCTCTTCGGCCACGATGCAGGCGCTTTCACCGGCGCCAACAAGAAACACGAAGGACGGTTCGAGCGCGCCGATGGCGGCACCCTGTTTTTAGACGAGCTAGCCAACACCTCAGGTTTAATCCAAGAGAAACTACTACGCGTCATCGAATATGGCGAGTTTGAACGTGTGGGGGGCAGCAAGACGGTACAGACAGATGTGCGCCTGGTGTGCGCCGCCAACGAAGATCTCCCCTCACTGGCCGAAGCGGGGGAATTTAGGGCCGACCTGCTCGACCGCTTGGCATTTGATGTGATCACCTTGCCACCACTGCGTCATCGCCCGGAAGATATTATGCCCCTGGCCGAATATTTCGCCATCGGTATGGCTCGCCAGCTGAAACAGCAGCAATTTGACGGCTTTAGTCGCAATGCCATCGAGCAATTACTGGATTATCACTGGCCGGGCAATATCCGTGAGTTGAAGAACGTGGTCGAGCGCGCCGTCTACCGTAATACGGATCTGGATGAACCGATCGACAGCATTATCATAGATCCCTTTGCTTCCCCTTATAGGCCGACCAACCGCGTCAAGACCAAGTCCCGTCAGGTGCAGAGTGAACAGGCCGTTGAGCAGGAGAGCCCAGCGACGCACGCTACCGAATCAGCCAGCAAGGCTAACGGCCTAGATATCAGCTTCCCACTGGACTTTAAAGAGCATTGTGAGCAGCAGGAGATCTTGCTGCTTAAGAAGGCGCTGGAATCGGGGCAATACAACCAAAAGAAGACGGCGGAGCTACTCGGACTCAGCTACCATCAGCTGAGAGGCATCTTAAAAAAGTACAACTTACTGGATAAATAAGCCCACCAGGGGCAGATGATGTTTGCCCCTAACTCCAGACCACTGTTAAAATAAACCCCTTCATTCAAATAACTATTACATCTGCTGATGAAAGAGCTGCTCAAACGTCTCACGTTAGGTTCGGCGTTTTGTTGTATCGTGCCACTGTTGTCGGCCTGTGGACCGACGCGAGTGCCCTCGGGATTGGTCTATTGCTCTGAAGGCAACCCTGAGTCCTTCAACCCCCAGTTGGTCACCTCTGGTACCACAGTCGATGCGACCTCACAGCAGCTTTACGACGGTCTGGTGGATTACGACGCCAGAACCGGTGAGATGACCCCGTCTCTCGCCACCTCCTGGCACCTCAGCGATGATGAGAAGGTCTACACCTTCGAGCTTCGCCAAGACGTGCAATTTCATCGCTCCGACATCTTTACCCCGAGTCGCAACTTTAATGCCGATGATGTGATTTTCTCTTTCAACCGCATCATAGATACCGACAACCCCTATCACTTTGTCTCTAAAAGCGGTTACCCCTTCTTCCAGAGCATCGGCTTTGCCGAGCTTATCGACGATATAGAGAAGATAGATGACTACCATGTCGCCTTTCATCTCAAGCATAAGGATGCCTCCTTCCTCTCCAACCTGGCGACAGGCTTTGCGGTGATCCTTTCTAAAGAGTATGCCGACCAACTGCAGCGCTCCGGTCAGGAAGAGTTGCTGGACAAACTGGCGATAGGTACCGGCCCCTTCAGGCTGATCGACTACGTGAAGAACGACTTTATTCGTTACTACCGCAACCCCTACTACTGGCGCCTGACCCCAGAGGTCGATCAGCTGGTGTTTGATATCACGCCAAAGAGCACTACCCGCCTGGCTAAGCTGATCACCGGCGACTGCAACGTCTCGGCCCTGCCTAAGGCCGGTGAGCTGCCGGTGGTGATCGAGAAAGAAGATCTCGAGGTGGAGTCGCTCCCCGGATTTAACGTCGCCTTCTGGGCTTTTAATACCGAGCGGATCCCCTTTAACGATGTCAGGGTGCGCCGCGCACTGGCCCACGCCATAGACAAAGAGAACATCCTCAGGGCCGTGTACCAGAAGACGGCCGAAGAGGCGGTGGGCCTGCTGCCGCCACTCTCCTGGGCATATTCGGCCAACGAGAAGATGATCGACTACGACCCAGAGAAAGCCCGCGAGCTACTCGACGAGGCTGGGGTGAAAAACCTCACCATAGATATTTGGGCCATGCCGGTCGCCCGTATCTACAACCCCAACGCCCATAAGACCGCCGAACTGATCCAGGCAGATCTGGCCAACATTGGCGTCAAGGTCAATATCGTCAACTACGACTGGAGCGTCTTCAATCAGAAGCTGAGCCAGCATGGTTACGATTCGGTACTCATCGGCTGGAACGCCGACAACAGCGACCCCGACAACTTCTTTACTCCCATTTTGAGCTGCGCCTCTGTGGGCTCAAACAGTAACCGTTCGCGCTGGTGCGACCCTGCCTTCGACCATATCCTTAACGCGGCTAAGTCAACCACAGACAGAGAGAAGCGGGCGCGTCTCTATCAGGAGGCCGAGCAGTATGTGGCCGAGCAGGTACCTATGCTGCCCTTCGCCCATGCCACCCGCATGGTGGTGAAACAGAAATCGGTGACCGAGGCTAAGCTGACCCCCTTTGGCGGCATCTCCTTCACCAAAACATCTGCCCAGCCTCGCCTTACCAGCGACAACAAGGAGAGTAACTGATGGCCAGATACCTGATCCGTAGGTTAAATCTTTTCCTGGCGACCTCACTGGTGCTTTTCCTGGTGATGTTTATCGCTACCGGTAAGTTTCCCGTCGCCCACACCTTTGCATTAACGGGCCTGCAATCACCGACAGCTCAAGAACTGACGCAAATTGCGCAAGATTATCAACTCGATAGCTCGCAGGCACATCAGTTTCTCGCCTACCTACAGCAGCGCCTGTCGGGTAACCTGGGCATATCGGCCACCTCACAGAACCCGGTGTTCGACGAGCTCACCGCCGTGCTGCCCGCCAGTTTTGAGCTGGGGATTGTCGCCGGGCTGATCGCCCTGGTGTTGGGCCTGCCGCTGGGAGTACTGGCGTCCTTGAGCAAGCATAAGATCACTCAGCACACCATCATGGCGATCACCCTGACCGGTTACTCCATTCCCGTGTTCTGGCTCGGCCTGTCACTGTCGCTCTGGTTTGGGGTACAGCTGGGCTGGCTGCCGATTTCGGGGCAGATCAATCTGCTGTATGACATACGCCCGGTCACCGGTTTTCTGCTGATCGATACCTTGCTGTCGGACTCGCAATATGCCACCTCGGCCTTTATCGACGCCCTGCTGCATATCATCTTGCCTGCGGTGACCCTGGCGGTGCTGCCTTTTACCGTAGTTGTGCGTATCACCCGCGCGGCGATGATATCCATCATGGATCAGACCTATATCAAAGCCGCCGAGGCCCGCGGCCTTCATACCAGCATCATAGTGCTGCGCCACGCATTGCCAAACGCCTTTATTCCCGTGCTGAAAAACCTCGGCCTCATGCTGGGCGCCTTTGCCAGCTATGCTATGGTGGTGGAAGTGATCTTTAGTTGGCCAGGCGTGGGCGCCTGGTTGGTCTCAGGGATCTATCAAAGGGATTATACTGTGATACAGGGCGGGATCCTCGCCGTCGCCTTAATCATCATCTTCTTAAGTATCCTTATCGAGGTGATCCATACGGCAATGAACCCCCTCAGCAGGAAAGAGCTCTATGCCGCAAATTAAAATCTATCAGGAAGATCACATCCCCTCGCCCCTGAGCCGGATCTGGTCCGCCTTTACCGATAACCCGTTCGCCTTCGCTGGGCTCTGGGCCGTCTGCTGTCTGCTGCTTTTGGCTCTGTTTGGCCCGCTTATCGCCCCCTATAGCCCTGAGCATCAAGACCCCTTGGCGCTACTACTGGCGCCCTCCTGGGAGCCCACGGGCACGGTGGAGCACTTCCTCGGCACAGACGATCTGGGCCGCGACATCTTCAGCCGCCTGCTCCATGGCGCCCACCTCACCTTCGGCATGGCGCTGGCAATCGTTATCACCGCCCTGCTGCTGGGTTTCATCATAGGCTCCATCTCGGGCATGATGAAGGGCCTCAAGTCGAGTATCTTGAGCCACCTGCTGGATGCGCTGCTGTCGATCCCCTCGCTGCTGATGGCGATTCTGGTGGTGGCGGTCACAGGACCAGGGCTTGGCAACGTCTTCTGGGCCGTGGGCATCGCGCTTACCCCGCAGTTTGTCCGCGCCATTCACCAGGCGGTGCACGAAGAGTTACAGAAAGAGTATGTCACCGCCGCCAGACTCGATGGTGCCAATAGTTTGCAGATCTTCTGGTATGTGATCCTGCCCAACATCATGGACACGATGATCATTCAGACCACCTTAGGGATCTCGGCCGCTATCCTTGATATCGCCGCACTGGGCTTCCTCAACCTGGGGGCCCAGGCCCCTAGCCCAGAATGGGGCGCCATGGTGTCTCAAGGCTTAGATAATCTGCTCACCGCTCCCTGGACGGTCACCATACCCGGCGTCGCCATCCTCTGTAGCGTGCTAGCCATTAACCTGGTGGGAGACGGACTGCGCTCTGCCCTCTCGCCGATTCGCTCCTAACGAGACGCAGCTATGCCATTACTGGACATTAGAAACCTCACCATAGAACTCGATACCCCCCACGGCCGCGTCAAGGCCCTGGAGCGTGTGAGCCTTACCCTCAACCCTGGCGAGGTTCACGGCCTGGTGGGCGAGTCGGGCTCGGGCCGCACCCTGCTGGCCAAGGCTATCTTAGGGATCCCGGGTCACAACTGGACCATACAGGCGGATCGCATGATGTGGGATGGACAGAACCTGATGGACATGTCCCCCAGCGAGCGCCGCGTGCTCATGGGCAGCGAGATGGCGATGATCTTTCAAGACCCCATCAGCAGCTTAGATCCAGCTATTGCCGTCGGCACCCAGATCATCGAGGCGATGCCGGAAAACAAGGAACTGCCCTGGTGGAAGCGCGGCAGCGACAAGCGCAAGAAGGCCCAGCAGTGGCTGCATAAGGTGGGTATAAAAGAGACCCAGAAGATCATGTCCAGCTACGCCTGGGAGCTCTCCGACGGTGAGTGCCAGAAGGTGATGATCGCCATCGCGGTAGCCAACCAGCCTAGGCTGCTGATTGCCGACGAGCCCACCAACTCGATGGAGGTGCGCACCCAGGCACAGATTTTCCGTCTGCTGAGTAAACTCAATCAACTACAAAACGTATCTATCCTATTGATTAGCCACGAGTTAGAGACGCTTTCTCAGTGGTGTGACCGTTTAACCGTGATGTACAGCGGTCAGGTGATGGAATCGGGAGTGACCAGCGATGTTATCGCCAATCCCTATCACCCTTACACCAAGGCGCTGTTGGATAATATTCCCGATTACTCCAATCCCGAGCACCACAAGACCATGATGCAGACCCTGCCAGGCTCGGCGCCTGCGCTACAACATCTGCCCATAGGTTGCCGACTCGGCCCGCGTTGCCCCCAGGCCCAGAAACTCTGTGTGAATCAGCCGAGCCTGTGTCACCAGAAAGACCGCTATTTTGCCTGTCATTTCCCTTATCACAATGAGCCATGCCATGAAGAGCCCCTTACTAAAAGTTAATCGACTCAGTAAAACCTTTTTCGCCGGCTATAAGGGATTTAAGCGCCAGTATAACCATGCCCTCGAGCCCATCTCCTTCGAGCTTAATCGCGGCGAGACCCTGGCAATTGTGGGCGAGACGGGCTCGGGCAAGAGCACCCTGGCCCGTATCTTGGTAGGCGCCGAGCAGCGCACCGATGGTGAGATTTTATTTGAGGGCGAAGCGCTGGAAAGCCGCAACCTGAAACAGCGTTGCAGGCTCATTCGGATGATTTTTCAGGACCCCAACACCTCGCTCAACCCGCGCTTGACTGTGGGTGAACTATTGGATGAACCCTTAAGATTCAATACGGATCTGGACAAGCAGGCGCGCTTCGCTCAGGTGGTGGATACCCTGCGCAAGGTCGGCCTATTGCCAGAGCACGCCGACTTCTACCCTCACATGATCTCAGAGGGGATGAAGCAGCGGGTCGCGGTGGCCAGGGCCTTGATGTTAAACCCAAAAATTATCATTGCCGACGAGGCGTTGACGGCGCTGGATCTCTCGGTGCGCTCGCAAATTCTTAACCTTTTGCTCAAGCTGCAGCAAGAGATGGGACTCTCCTACATCTTCGTGTCCCATAACATGAATATCATTCGCCATTTCAGCGATAAGATCATGGTATTGCACCAGGGCAAGATGGTGGAAAAAGCCACCACAGAGAAGCTGTTTAATGCCCCCGAGCATGAATATACCCAGCGGCTTATTCAGGAACAGACCATGTTTTCCTACAAGCGTTAAACTGCTCCAACCACTGGAACATTAACGTCTTATTATTAAAAAAGGTGTGCCATTTCAGCGTGGTTTAATTATCCTTATGGCACTTTTTCAAGAGAAGCAGAAACATGATAATCAAACCCAAAACACGTGGCTTTATTTGTACCACCACTCATCCGGTTGGCTGTGAAGCAAATGTACTAGAGCAAATCAACATCACTAAGGCAAAAGGCCCTGTCGCCAATGGCCCTAAGAAAGTATTAGTGATCGGCTCTTCAAGTGGCTATGGTCTATCTTCGCGCATTGCGGCAGCCTTTGGCAGCGGCGCGGCAACCCTCGGCGTCTTTTTTGAAAAACCAGGTACCGAGACTAAACCTGGTACGGCTGGCTGGTATAACTCAGCGGCCTTCGACAAGTTTGCAAAGCAAGACGGTCTCTATTCTAAGAGCCTTAACTGTGATGCCTTCAGCCATGAAGCCAAGCAGAAGGCTATCGAGCTGATCAAGCAAGATCTGGGTCAGGTAGACATGGTCGTCTACTCACTGGCCTCTCCGGTAAGAAAACTGCCTGACAGCGGCGAGCTGGTACGCTCTTCACTGAAGCCGATTGGCGAGACATACAAGTCTACCGCGGTTGATACCAACAAAGATCTGATCATCGAAACCAGCGTAGAGCCGGCCACAGAGCAAGAGATTGAAGATACTGTTACCGTCATGGGCGGTCAGGATTGGGAACTGTGGATCAATGCCCTGGCCGAGGCCGGCGTACTGACTCCAGATTGTAAGACGGTAGCCTACAGCTACATAGGCACAGAGCTGACCTGGCCTATCTACTGGCACGGTGCCCTGGGCAAGGCCAAGATGGACCTTGACCGCGCCGCACACGCGCTCAACGACAAGCTATCGGCCACCGGCGGCAGCGCCAACGTCGCCGTGCTTAAGAGTGTGGTCACTCAGGCCAGCTCGGCCATCCCTGTAATGCCACTCTACATCGCCATGGTATTTAAGAAGATGCGCGAAGAGGGTCTGCACGAAGGCTGTCAGGAGCAGATCAACCGTATGTTCCACGAGCGCCTATATCGCGCCGACGGTGCAGCACCGGCAGTTGACGAGGCTAACCGCCTGCGTCTGGATGACTGGGAACTACGCGATGAGATCCAGCAGCACTGTCGCGACCTATGGCCAACCATCACCACAGAGAACCTCAGCGAACTCACCGACTACCGTGAGTACAAGGAAGAGTTCCTCAAGTTGTTTGGTTTCGGTATCGAGTCTGTAGACTATGACGCCGATGTGAACCCAGAGGTGAACTTCGACGTCGAGCAGTTCTAAACCGCTCGCTCATCGATAAAAAGCCACGGCCATTGCCGTGGCTTTTTGTTGTCCGGCTTATTGTCCCTGAAGCGCCTCAGAGGCACTATCAGGCCGCGATTGATTCAAGCTACTATGTCGCCCCATAAAAGCTGTCTTCTCTCAACTCATCTCTTCTAAGCGGCGTTGTGAGTAGGCTAAAGACAATCTCCCTACCAATCCCGCCATAGAAGACAAATAAGAGTGATAACTGCAAAGGCAGATGCTGATCGCTACTGGCTAGAAGCCTAGACCATACACTCGATAGAAAGGCCGTTATCGACACCCACCTCCCCTAATGAAACGGCGAAAATGCCTTCTATGCAGCAACTCAGGCTGATCTCCCCCTCAGTCGGATTGCCACTCTGTACTCACAGGCAAACCGAATTGAATGGCCTCTGGCCAAACCTTAGCAACAAAAAAGCCAGTCACTAGGACTGGCTTTTGGCAACTCATCTTATTCTCAAGATAAATTATTCGGCTGGCGTGTAAACCACTTCCGCCTGAGCCTTCAGCGCGGCGATAAGCGCGCGGTAGTCGTTCTCACTGTACTGAGAGTTCAAACGTTGCTTAAGCGCTGTTACCAGGCTCTCATCGACACTCTCGGCTTGATTAACCTTATCTAGGATCACCACGGCATAACCGTTAGCCAGGGCTGCGGTATCAACCACAAACTGCTCGGCTGGCTGGGCCATCTCAAACGCCTTGCTAACGATAGAGGTATCGATACCTTGCTCGCCACGGCTTAGCTGAGTGCGAGTAATCATCTCGGCCGGGATCTCACCGCCCTTGATGGCTGCCATCATCTCTTGCGCCTTGTCGCGCGCCTGCTCGTTAGCCTTGTCTTGCTTGAGACGCTCGACAATGGTCGCCTTCACCTCTGCAAACTCCATGGTGCCCGCCGCAGCATGCTTGTTCACACGCACCACGACCACATGGTTGTCACCCAGCTCAATCACATCACTGTTCATGCCATCGAGCAGAACCGTGTTAGAGAAGGCCGCCTTAAGCACATCGGCAGAGTTTAGTGGCTCTGGCGCATTGTCGCGGGTAAATACTGGGCTGGTCTTGACCGCAACGCCCACTTCTTTAGCCGCTTCGGCCAGGGTATCAGGCACTTCGTAGCTCACGTCAGACAGGCGCTGTTGCAGGGTATAAAACTCGTTAACGGCCTTGTCTTGCTGGATCTGAGCAACGATCTTGTCTTTCACTGCCTCGAATGGCGAGGTCGATGCCGCTTGTAGATCGAGCAGCTTGATGATGTGGTAACCGAAGCTGGTCTTCACTATGTCTGAATACTGACCCTTTTCCAGCGCGAATAGTGCCTGATCGAAAGGTGCTTCCATCACGCCCTGTTCGAACCAATCCAGCTTACCGCCCTGCTCACCGCTGAAGCTGTCATCTGAATCACTCTTAGCCAGCGCTTCAAATTCTTCGCCCGCCTTGAGCTTAGTCATAATAGCTTCGGCCTTAGCCTTAGCTGCATCTTCATCATCACCCAGGCTCACCAAGATATGGGCGGCCAGACGCTTCTCAGGCTGCAGGTACTGCGCCTTGTTCTCGTCGTAATAGGTCTTAGCTTCTTCATCGCTTACCTGAATCGCCGACGCTAACTGATTGGCACTTAGCTCGATATAATCCAGCGCAATGGTTTCAGGACGCACGAACAGCGACTGATTTTGCTGATAATAGGTATTCGCTTCTTCGTCGCTCACGCTTACAGCGGCCAGCATAGGCTCGGCATCGACCACATGGTAACGAATGTCACGGGTTTGTCCCTGAATTTTTGCCAGATACTCGGCTTCACCAGGCAACACAAATTCAGAACCGACAACGGTCACCACTAGCTGACGACGTGTCATGTCACCACGCATCATGTCGCGGAAGCTGTTGGCTTGATAGCCTAGCTGGCGGATCAGGGCTAGGTAACGGTCGTTGTCAAACTTACCGTCGGTTTGGAAGGCGGGCTCATTCATGATAGCCGCTTTGATCTGTTGATCAGAGACTGTAAGCCCTAAGTCGGCGGCGGCTTGATCCACCAACTTGTCGGCGATCAGGCGCTCTAATACATTCTGCTTCACGCTAGCCAGGTAGCTTTCGTTGCTGGCCAAGGTGTCGTACATATCACCCAGTTGCTGCTCTAATCGAGCACGCTCGCTTTGATAGGCTTGCTCCAGTGCAGATTTACTGATCTCTTCACCATTAACCGTAGCCGCGCTCGGCTCCGAAGATGAACCCAAATAGCTACTCACGCCAGTAAATGCAAAGGACAAAATGACAAGAACGAGAATGCCTTTAGCAATCACGCCCTGTGAGCCTTCGCGAATCTTTTCTAACATCAGACTTCTCGCTCGTTGCAATAAAAATAAAAAGGCGCATCACCTATTGGAGGATGCGCCATTTTTGTAATTTGTAGACCTAGTTTACACAGTGCGTAATGTTAGGCCAACGGCTTGATAATGAGGGTTACATTATCAAAACCCCTACTCGTAAAAAGCACTGTCTAAACAGTGCTTATCAAACTACTCGTAAGGTTTACAAAGGCCACCTTAACTAAGTGCGTCTTAGTTTACAGCGTCTTTAAGTGCTTTACCGGCCTTGAATGCTGGAATGTTTGCTGCAGCAATCTTGATCTCTTTACCAGTCTGTGGGTTGCGACCAGTACGCTCTGCGCGTTGACGCACTTCAAAAGTACCAAAACCAACTAGAGAGATTTTATCGCCATCTTTTAAGCCATCAGTCACAGCAGAAATAAAAGAATCTAGAGCACGACCAGCGGCCGCTTTAGAGATATCAGCACCAGAAGCGATTTTCTCGATTAGTTCAGATTTGTTCATGTCATCCCCTTGAATTTAATTTTTGCGCCGCAACCAAATCCTTCTCTAGAGCGGTCTGCGGAGGCTTTTTATAACAAGCTTGAAACTAAAGTTCAAGCCAAATAGGAAAACCTAAGAAATAAAATTGGAATAAGCCTAAAAACCAGCAGCGCCAAGGGCTGCAGCTAAAATGCTATCCACAGACCTAGGCTACCACAGGTTTAGATTTTAAAAAGCCCCTTTTTGCATTTTTTTTAATGCAAATAGGCATTTTCTTGCGTTAGACCAAATTTTTAACAACTTCAAAGCCTTCGATTGGTCGTTCTAGCGCCAGCTTAAGCACTTCATCCACCCAACGTACCGGTCTGATCTCAAGGTCAGCCACGACATTGGCTGGGATTTCCTCGAGGTCACGCTCGTTCTCCTTAGGAATAAGCACCAGCTTAGTACCGCCGCGATGGGCCGCCAGCAGCTTCTCTTTCAGGCCGCCGATTGGCAAGACCTCACCGCGCAGGGTGATCTCACCGGTCATGGCCACATCGGCACGCACCGGATTGCCTGTGAGGCTAGAGACCAAGGCGGTACACATGGCCGCACCGGCAGAAGGACCGTCTTTTGGCGTAGCTCCCTCAGGCACGTGCACGTGAATGTCGCGCTTCTCGTAAAAATCTGGGTTGATGCCCAGCTGTTCGGCGCGGGCACGTACCACTGTCATGGCCGCCTGAATCGACTCCTGCATCACGTCACCCAATGAGCCTGTGTAGGTCAGCTTACCTTTACCCGGCACAGAGGTGGCTTCGATGGTGAGCAGATCGCCCCCCACTTCGGTCCAGGCAAGGCCTGTCACCTGACCAATCTGGTTGTTCGACTCGGCCTTGCCATAGTCGAAGCGCTGCACGCCGAGGAAAGACTTGAGGTTGTCTTGATTGACATCCACATGCTTCACCGACTTGTCGAGCAGGATCTGTTTAACTACCTTACGGCAGATCTTAGACAGTTCGCGCTCCAGCGCACGCACACCGGCTTCGCGGGTGTAGTAGCGAATGATGCCAATAATGGCGCTCTCATCGACGTTGACTTCGCTGGCCTTGAGGCCGTTACGCTCTATCTGTTTAGGCAACAGATGCTGCTTAGCGATGTTGAGCTTCTCATCTTCGGTGTAACCCGACAGCCGAATCACTTCCATACGGTCGAGTAGCGGGCCAGGAATGTTCATCGAGTTAGAGGTCGCCACGAACATCACATCGCTCAGATCGTAATCGACTTCCAGGTAGTGATCGCTAAAGGTCGCATTCTGCTCAGGGTCTAACACCTCAAGCAGCGCCGACGCCGGGTCACCACGCATGTCGCTGCTCATCTTATCGATCTCATCGAGCAGGAAGAGCGGGTTCTTAACGCCAACCTTAGACATCTTCTGGATCACCTTACCCGGCATTGAGCCGATATAGGTACGGCGATGACCCCGGATCTCGGCTTCATCTCGCACGCCGCCGAGCGCTACGCGCACATACTTACGGCCCGTTGCCTTGGCGATAGATTGTCCCAGCGAGGTCTTACCCACACCCGGTGGCCCCACGAGACACAGGATAGGTCCCTTGAGCTGTTTAACACGGCTCTGCACCGCCAGATACTCAAGGATGCGTTCTTTAACCTTTTCCAGACCATAATGGTCTGTATCCAGCACATCCTGAGCCTTGGCGAGATCGCGCTTGATCTTAGAGCGCTGTTTCCAGGGCACAGAGATCATCCAGTCCACATAACTGCGCACAACTGTGGCCTCGGCGGACATAGGCGACATCATCTTCAGCTTGTTGAGCTCGGCGGTAGCCTTTTCTTTGGCCTCGCTCGGCATGCCGGCTTCTTCAATCTTACGGGTCAGGGTCTCAAACTCGTCATGAGACTCGTCGATATCCCCAAGCTCCTTCTGTATCGCCTTCATCTGCTCGTTGAGGTAATACTCGCGCTGGCTCTTCTCCATCTGCTTCTTCACGCGGGAGCGAATGCGCTTCTCCACTTGCAGCAGATCGATCTCCGACTCCATCATGGCCATCAGATATTCCAGACGCTCGGAGACGTTAACCATCTCGAGCACCGCCTGCTTATCTTCAAGCTTCAGCGGCATATGGGCCGCCATGGTGTCGGCAAGGCGCGCGGCTTCATCGATCCCCGAGAGCGAGGTTAAGACCTCTGGCGGGATCTTCTTATTTAGCTTGATATAACCTTCGAACTGACCGATGGCCGAGCGCACCAATACTTCCTCTTCCTTATCGGCAAGTTCTTCCGATTCGAGGTACTGGGCGGTCGCCACAAAAAATTCGGTTTCTTGAGTGTACTTGTCGATACGGGCACGTTGGCCACCTTCGACCAGCACCTTCACTGTGCCGTCAGGCAGTTTGAGCAATTGCAAGATAGAGGCGACGGTACCGACCTCGAAGATATCATCGCTGGTCGGCTCATCTAATTCAGCATCGCGCTGGGCCACTAATATAATCTGCTTATCTTGCTCCATCGCCGCTTCCAGGCAGCGAATAGATTTTTCCCGACCGACAAACAGGGGAATAACCATATGGGGGTAAACCACCACGTCTCTCAATGGCAGTACCGGGAGTTCGATTCGCGCTTCACGCTCTAAGGTCATAGCTCGATTCCGTTTGGTAACAATATTAATGAGTATATTGGGGTGTTTCAGTGGGTTTCAATGGCAAATATAAAAAAAGGAGCCCAGTGGACTCCTTTATGTTTATTTCGCTTCGCGTTAGCCGAATTATTGTTCAGCCACGGCAGCTTGCGTCTCGTTGGCTTCGTAGATGAGGATAGGAGCGGACTCGCCCTTAACCACAGACTCATCGATAACCACCTTGGCCACGTTCTCGGTCGATGGCAGGTCGTACATGATGTCCAGCAGTATGCCTTCGACGATTGAACGCAGGCCGCGAGCACCTGTCTTACGATCCATCGCTTTCAGGGCGATCGCCTTGAGCGCATCTTCTCTGAACTCAAGCTCAACCCCTTCCATCTCGAACAGGGCGGCAAACTGCTTAGTCAGCGCATTCTTTGGCTCAGACAGGATCTGAATCAGCGCCGCTTCATCCAGCTCGGCCAGGGTTGCCAGTACAGGCAGACGACCGATGAACTCAGGGATCAAACCATATTTCACCAGATCTTCAGGCTCAACCTGCAGCAATACGTCAGAGATTGTGGCCTTATCGGCCTCACCTTTCACTTCGGCGCCGAAACCTATGCCGGTACCGACATGAGAGCGCTGCTCGATCACCTTCTCTAGGCCCGCAAAGGCGCCACCACAGATGAAGAGGATCTTAGAGGTATCGACCTGCAAGAACTCCTGCTGTGGATGCTTACGGCCGCCTTGAGGCGGTACGGCAGCCACTGTGCCTTCAATCAGCTTAAGCAGGGCCTGCTGCACACCTTCACCAGACACGTCACGGGTGATCGATGGGTTATCTGACTTACGGCTGATCTTATCGATCTCATCGATATAGACGATACCACGCTGGGCCTTCTCAACATCGTAGTCGCATTTCTGCAGCAGCTTCTGAATGATGTTTTCGACATCCTCACCCACATAACCGGCTTCGGTCAGGGTGGTGGCATCGGCCATGGTAAAAGGCACATTCAAGAACCGAGCTAAGGTCTCGGCAAGCAGCGTCTTACCACTACCGGTTGGGCCAATAAGCAGGATGTTACTCTTGCCCAGTTCGACACCATCTTTAGGCGTAGCATTCTTTAAACGCTTATAGTGGTTATATACAGCAACAGATAAGACTTTCTTAGCCTTCTCTTGACCTATGACATAGTCGTCAAGATGCGCTCTGAGCTCATGTGGCGTAGGTAATCTATCTTGATCTTGCTTTGGCGATATCTCACGTATCTCTTCACGGATAATATCGTTGCAAAGCTCTACACACTCGTCACATACATACACAGAAGGGCCGGCGATGAGCTTACGAACCTCATGCTGACTCTTTCCACAAAAAGAGCAGTACAGCAGTTTCCCGCTATCACCGTTACTTTTGTTGTCGCCCATTAGTTTACCTCTTTTGCAGTTTCACTCACTGCACAATTCTTCTCTTACGCCTTTTACTGATCATAGCTCAGCAAGCGACAAATATCAGCCTCGTTTATCGAGCACAGAGTCAACCAATCCGTACTCTGCGGCCTCGGTTGCACTCATGAAATTGTCACGATCCGTATCGCGCTCGATCACTTCCAGCGGCTGGCCTGTATGGTCGGCAAGCATCTGGTTAAGCTTGTTCTTAATGCCCAAGATCTCTTGCGCGTGAATCGCGATATCAGAGGCCTGACCCTGGAAGCCACCCAATGGCTGATGGATCATCACACGTGAGTTCGGCAGACAGTGACGCTTGCCTTTGGCACCACCGGCAAGCAGGAATGCGCCCATACTGGCGGCCTGGCCGATGCAGACAGTGCTGACGTTTGGCTTAATAAACTGCATGGTATCATAAATCGCCATCCCCGCAGTGACCGAGCCACCTGGAGAGTTAATATAAAGATAGATATCTTTATCTGGGCTCTCAGACTCGAGGAACAGTAGCTGAGCCACAATCAGGTTAGCCATATGCTCTTCAACCTGACCAACGAGAAAGATCACCCTCTCTTTGAGCAGACGAGAATAAATATCATATGAACGTTCCCCTTTGGCAGTTTGTTCAACGACCATAGGCACAAGTGCATTCAGTACTGATTCTGGCGCATTTTGCATTATTAACTTCCCTAAATAAAAACGGCCCGCATGAGGAGCCTCATACGAGCCATTATAAATGGCTAACAGCCATTTAAGTCAAGCATAGGTTACGCGCGACCGGTAGCCTTGTTCATAAATTCTTCGAATTGAACTGCTTTCTCGGTAACCTTGGCAGATTTTAGCAGTGCTTCAACGGCTTGCTCTTCTAGCGCAACGTTACGCATGTTCTGCATCATCTCTTGGTTGTTATTGTAATATTCAATAACTTCCTGTGGATCTTCGTAGGCAGAAGCCATAGAAGCGATCAGCGCTTGAACACGCTCGTCATCAGCTTTCAGCTCGTTAGTCTTGATCACTTCGCCAAGTAGCAGACCCACTTTTACGCGGCGCTCGGCTTGCTCGGTGAACAGGTCGGCTGGTAGCTCAGGCATGTTAGCGGCTTGGTTGCCGAAACGCTGCATAGCTTGTTGACGCAGAACGTTAACTTCGCCATCGATTAGCGCCTTAGGCAGGTCGATTTCGTTTTGCTCAAGCAGACCGTTTAGAACCTGATCTTTGACGTTAGCTTTAAGCGCTTGCTCAAGCTCACGGCTCATGTTCTTACGGATCTCAACTTTCAGCGCTTCCAGGCCGCCGTCAGCAACGCCGAACAGCTTAGCGAACTCGTCGTTCACTTCTGGCAGGTTAGCCGCTTGTACTTCTTTCAGGGTGATAGCGAACTTAGCTACTTTACCCTTCAGGTTTTCTGCGTGGTAGTCTTCTGGGAAAGTCACGTCGATATCGAATGCTTCACCGGCTTTGTGACCTTCAACACCAGACTCGAAACCTGGGATCATACGGCCGCTGCCTAGTTGCAGTTCGAAATCTTCAGCCTTGCCGCCTTCGAACTCTTCACCGTCGATAGAACCAACGAAGTCGATCTTCGCCTTGTCGCCTTCGGCAGCTTCACGCTCAACTGCTTCGAACGTAGCGTGTTGCTTACGCAGCGTTTCGATCATTGCATCAACGTCTGCGTCGGTAACTTCGGCAGTTGGTTGCTCAACTTCAATCGCATCTAGGCCTTTTAGTTCTACTTCTGGGTAGATTTCGAAGGTAGCAACAAACTGGAAGTTTTCAGCGTCGGTTTCACCAGGAACGAAAGTTGGTGCGCCGGCTGGGTTCAATTTCTCTGCGATGATGGCTTCAACGAAGTTACGTTGCATTACTTCGCCAGTGATCTCTTGACGAATCGCTTTACCATAGCGCTTGTTGATCACGCTTACAGGTACCTTGCCTGGACGGAAACCAGGAATACGTGCACGCTTAGCTTCATTTTTCAAACTATCAGAAACGGCTTTTTCAATCTGCTCAGCAGGAACAGAGATAGTTAGGCGGCGCTCTAAACCTTGTGTTGTTTCTACAGAAACTTGCATTGTTTTACCTCGAAATATGTCAAACGTCTTTTGTAATAGCCGAATCATCAACTATTAAGGTATTCGTTTCTTGATCTAAAAAAACGACTAAAATGCCTTGGTAACTGGGTTTGGCAGTCGTCGCACATAGTTGAAATTTATCAAGACGCGACATTATAGCCACGGTTTTCGGCATAGTCGAGCCTCAAAGCTCTAATTACGGGCGTAAAAAAAGCGACCAGAGGTCGCTTTTTTTATTTTCTTCGAAAGAAGTGGGGTGACTGATGGGACTTGAACCCACGACAACCGGAATCACAATCCGGGGCTCTACCAACTGAGCTACAATCACCACTGATTTGGTACGCCCGGCAGGATTCGAACCTGCGGCCATCCGCTTAGAAGGCGGATGCTCTATCCAACTGAGCTACGGGCGCGTCGTTATGAACTTGGTTCATATCCTAACAGGGCAAATAACGTCTCCACGTTATTTAAAAATTTGGTCGGTGATAGAGGATTCGAACCTCTGACCCTCTGGTCCCAAACCAGATGCGCTACCGGACTGCGCTAATCACCGAGAATCTTACTTCCTGACGATACTCTGGGTGTCGTCGAGAACGGAGCGCATATTATCCCCTCATATGGTTAGCGTCAACGATTTTTTTGCAATGCCGACGCGCCTGACTATTTAAGCAGCTATCCGCAACTTTATTAAACAATTCGCGTAAATATCTACAGAATTAATCAGTTTCATCCCCCTAAATATCCTTTTAAGCGTAGCGAGACATATCCCAACCCCATCCTATATTATCCATATATTAGAACTGACTGTTATCGAGCTAAGTCAATGACAGTTTCCGCCCCCCCTGTTAAAATGTCGCCGATTTTTTATTATCGCGCCATATTAAGGAAATCCACCCCCCATGACAGCACAAATAATCGATGGCAAAGCGATTGCTCAATCCATTCGAAAACAACTGAGTGCCAAAGTAACCGCCCGCAAAGAGGCCGGAAAACGTGTACCGGGATTAGCCGTTATCTTAGTGGGAGCCGATCCCGCCTCTCAGGTCTATGTAGGCAGTAAGCGCCGCGCCTGTGAAGAGGTTGGCTTCCTATCACAGTCTTTTGACCTGCCGACCGAAACCTCGGAAGCCGATCTGCTGGCCCTGATCGACAAGTGCAACGAAGATCCAAGTATCGACGGTATCTTGGTCCAGCTGCCACTGCCGGATCATATCGAAGAGTCGAAGGTGATCGAGCGTATTCGCCCGGACAAAGATGTCGACGGTTTCCATCCTTATAATGTGGGTCGTCTGGCTCAGCGCATCCCAGTACTGCGCTCTTGCACGCCAATGGGGATCATGACACTTATCAAATCCACCGGCGTAGACACCTACGGCCTGGACGCAGTTGTCGTTGGCGCCTCTAATATCGTCGGCCGCCCGATGACACTAGAGCTGCTATTAGCCGGCTGCACCACGACTACCTGCCACCGCTTCACCCGTGACCTTGAAGATAAGGTGCGCCGCGCTGACCTGCTGATCGTCGCCGTGGGTAAACCGAACTTTATTCCAGGCGAGTGGATTAAACCGGGCGCCATCGTTATCGACGTGGGCATCAACCGCTTAGAGAGCGGTCAACTCGTGGGCGACGTGCAATATGATGTTGCCGCCGAGCACGCCAGCCATATTACGCCGGTACCGGGCGGTGTCGGGCCTATGACCATCGCCAGCCTGCTGGAAAACACCCTGTACGCCGCGGAAAATTATCACGACTAGCTATCACAACTAGCTATCACGACTAAGCTATCTCGACTAACGTCGACGACTACATGTCGACAAGTATTAGCCGTCTGACTTGATTAGCTAAGCGACAGATACAAAAAAGCCTGCAATATGCAGGCTTTTTTACGCTTGTCACTTTTTAAGTGACGGCAAACGTCATAACGCCTTACTTCTTACGCCAGGTCGTTCCTTCCGGGCCATCTTCCAGGATCACCCCAAGGGCGTTGAGGCCATCACGCGCCACATCGGCCGCAGCCCAATCCTTCTCTGCGCGGGCACGGTTACGCTCGGCGATCAAGGCTTCGATCTGCGCCACCTCATCATCGCTGCCCTCACCCTTAAAGAAGCCATCGACATCCTGCTCTAAGATCCCCAACACGTCACCCAATTGCTTCATGCTAACCCCCAGGGCGGAAGCCGCCGCGAGGTCATCAACTTTTAGACGGTTGATCTCACGGGCCATGTCAAACAGCACTGAGTAGGCCTCAGGCGTATTAAAGTCGTCGTCCATAGCCTCTTTAAACTTAGCCACATACTCGTTTGCAGGCGCTGCCTCGACGCTCAAATCTAGTCCCTTCAGTGCAGTGTAGAGACGCTCGAGTGCCGCCTTAGCCTGCTTTAGATTATCTTCCGAGTAATTCAGCTGACTGCGGTAGTGACCAGACAGCAGGAAGTAACGCACGGTCGAGGCATCATAATGCGCGAGCACGTCGCGAATGGTGAAGAAGTTATTGAGCGACTTAGACATCTTCTCCTTGTCCACCATCACCATGCCGGTATGCATCCAGTAGTTCACATAGGGGGTGTCGTGGGCGCAGCATGACTGAGCGATCTCATTTTCATGGTGAGGGAACTGCAGATCTGAACCGCCGCCATGAATGTCGAAATGCTCACCCAGATGCTTGCTGTTCATCGCCGAACATTCGATATGCCAGCCTGGACGACCAGGGCCCCATGGCGAATCCCAAGTTGGCTCGCCCGGCTTAGACATCTTCCACAGCACGAAATCCATAGGATCGCGCTTGTTCTCGTCCACTTCTACGCGGGCACCTGCCTGAAGTTGATCCAAGTTCTGACCAGACAGACGACCATATTCAGGGAAGGACGCGACGCTAAAGAGCACATCGCCATTGTCGGCGATATAGGCATGGTCGCGCTCTAGCAGACGTTCAACCATCTCGATGATCTCAGGCATATGCTGAGTCGCACGAGGCTCGAAGTCAGGGCGCTTCATGTTCAGCGCATCGAAGTCGTGATACATCTCTTGGGTCAGACGCTCGGTGAGGGCGTCACAGCTCTCGCCATTCTCAGTGGCACGCTTGATGATCTTATCGTCGACATCTGTGATGTTACGGTGGAAATTCACATCGTAACCGATATATCTGAGGTATCTGACGATCATGTCAAAAGCAACAAACGTACGTCCGTGACCAATATGACACAAATCATAAATGGTAACCCCGCAGACATACATGCCGACTATACCTGGCTGTATTGGCTTAAATTCCTCTTTTTGGCGGGTAAGACTGTTGTATAGCTTCAACATTGATATTCTCTACAGATAATTGACAACAAATAGGCCGCTCAGTCTACCACCTGCAAACGGCCGCTTCCAGCGTGATTGCGTGAATCTAAAGCGTTTTTTGTGCCCCCGCACATTCTCTTAGTCGAATAGGCCAAAATGCGAGAGTTTATCGCGCCGCTAAGCTTGCTCCGGGGGAGAAAAGTCACACCATCCCTTTATGCGCCTTGGTTAATAGGCTAGAATCTGGCGCTATCTGAATAAGTAACCATGATGAGATACAGTCATATGATCACAATGCAAACCAACCACGGTGTTATTAAACTCGAACTTGATGCCGAAAAAGCCCCTGTAACCGTCGCTAACTTCATTAAGTACGCTAAAGACGGTTTCTATGACGGCACCATTTTTCACCGCGTAATCGATGGTTTCATGATCCAGGGTGGTGGATTCACCGAAGATATGTCGCAAAAGCGTTGCAATGAAGCAATCGAAAACGAAGCCAACAATGGTCTATCTAATGTTGTAGGCACCATAGCTATGGCCCGCACCTCAGATCCACATTCGGCCACCGCGCAATTCTTCATCAACATCAACGACAACACCTTCCTCGACTTCAAATCTGAGTCGGTACAAGGCTGGGGTTACTGTGTATTCGGTAAGGTAACCGAAGGCATGGATGTGGTTAACCAGATCAAGGCCGTTGCCACAGGCAACCGCGGCATGCATCAAGACGTACCGTTAGAAGCGGTTGTTATCGAAAGCGTGACCGTTGCTGAGTAAGCACAGGGTAAACAATTCTTGAATTACACCCTGTTTGTGGGCGATCTGCACCTCAGTGCCGATCGCCCCGATATCCTAAACGCCTTCCATCAATTTCTTAATCAAGATGCCAGCCATTGCGACGCCCTCTATATCTTGGGAGATCTATTTGAAGTCTGGGTGGGAGATGATATCGCCGAGCCTTTCGCTCTCGAGCTCGCCGAGCGTTTAAAAGCCTTCTCGGCGCACACGCCTATCTATTTTATCCATGGCAACCGCGACTTCCTGCTGGGTAAAGAGTACGCCAAGCGCTCAGGCATGACGCTGCTGCCCGAAGTTTATAGCATCGACCTCTATGGTGAGCCCAGCGTGTTGCTCCATGGCGATAGCCTGTGCACCCTGGATAAGGCTTATCAAAGATTCCGCCGCTTTAGAAACATGGCGTGGGCCAAGTTTATCTACAATCACCTGCCCAAGTCGAAACGCATCGCCATCGCCGACAAGCTACGCAGCAAGAGTAAGCAGAGTAATCAGCTAAAAAGCTATAGCATCATGGATGTGGAGCAGAGCGCGGTCGAGCAATTGATGGCTGAGACCGGAGCTAAGCGCATGATCCATGGTCATACCCACAGACCCGATATTCATCGCCTAGCCAATAACGCTGAGCGTATCGTGGTGGGTGACTGGTATGAGCAAGGCAGCGTGCTGAAAATTAGCCCCAAGGAAGTGAACCTGCATAGCCTGCCCTTTGGTGAAACAGAGGCATAGGCCAGCCTAAACAGCCTAATCCCCCGTTAGTTTACAGTGCGCCCTAACTAAGGTCTTTTAAGCTTTTCCTGTATCAACAGGCCTTCCCGAGTGAAACTTAAACTCACTGTCTGGCGCGCTGATAAGCTCTGCTTCCAGCTTGGCAAAGTGGGCTACACGTTCATCGATATTCTCGGGCGATATCGCCTGGGCCAGCACTAGATAGTCTTGATAGTGGCGCGCCTCTGAGCGCAGCAGCGACACATAGAACTTACTCAGGCCCTCATCGAGATGGGGCGCTAGCTTGGCGAAACGCTCACAGGAGCGCGCCTCGATAAAGGCGCCGACGATAAGCTTATCTACCAGGGTTGCCGGCTCGTGGGTACGCACCGCGCGCATCATCCCCTTGGCATAGCGGCCTGCGGTGAGATTCTGATAGGGAATGCCCCGTGCCTGCATGATCTCCAGCACCTGCTCGAAATGGTGGAACTCCTCTTTTATCAGGCGCACCATCTTGGCGATAAGCTCCTGGCCATAACCGACCCCATCCTTCGCGGTCAATTCCCCCACCAGCTCATTCTTTTTCACATCCCGCGCCAAAAAGGCATCGATATCCCGCGACTTGTTATAGACGAACTCCTCATAGGGCTTGGCCCACTCGAGCAGCTGATCGCCACTCGCCTTATCCACCGCATACTTACGGATCAAGAACATCGCCGTCTGCGCCGCCTTAAGCTCACAGTTACAGTGATCGATAAGCAGCGCAGCAAGCTGCTCCGGCTGACTGGCGAGCGCTATCCACTCATCTGGGGTTTCACATTGCAGGAACTGCTTTATCGGGGCTAGTAGGGTTTGCATCACACACTCGAGGGTTAAACGGACAGACGGTGGCTATTTTACCTATAAAAGCCAGCCTTGGGCAGGTCCATCCGCCTAACAGATGAAAGTTAGCTTGACTAGTCTAAGTTTATGTTCAATAAATAAACTATGTCAGTCCTCACAGGGCTGTTTGGGAGCCTAAGGTCTATTGGGTAGCAGACCAACAGGCAATGCGGGTTCGTCTGAAGTTTGGCGAGCACAATATGAAAGCTGAACAAGGATAATTATAATGATATTAAATCACTTAATGGGGTTATACACTCATCCGAAAGAAGAGTGGCACACAATTGAGAAAAACCACGAAGCGCTGAGAAGCAGTCTCAGCCATGTCTTGCTAATTGCCCTCATACCGGCCGTCTGTACCTATCTTGCCTCCACCATGTTCGGCTGGAACCTAGGGGTATCCGATCCCCTCTTCCTCACCAAGCAAAGCGCCATGATGATGTCCATCAGCATGTATTTCGGCCTAATAGCCGGCGTCTTCGCCCTGGCCTATCTGGCCTACTGGATGGCAAAGACTTTCGATGCTCAGCCTAGCTACACACAGGCGATCGAGCTGGCAGCCTATACCGCAACGCCTCTCTTTATGGTCGGCCTAGCGGCGCTGTACCCTGCGCTCTGGTTCATAATGGTCGTAGGTTTGGTAGGACTCACCTACTCTGTGTACCTGCTCTACACTGGCGTGCCTATCATCATGAATATCCCGGAAGAGAAAGGCTTCATCTATGCCAGCTCGGTGGTCACCGCAGGCCTGGTGCTATTGGTCGCGTTGATGGCCTCAAGCGTCATCCTGTGGAGCTTCGGCCTAGGCCCCATGTACCAGTAAACGGCATAGGCTAACACGAGATACAAAAAAGGCTTTAGGGTTCACCTAAAGCCTTTTTTAATACCAAGCATTCACTTAGTTAGAAGAATCTCGCAGGGCAACCGTCAGGTTAAACACCAGATGCTCAGGCGATGAGTCTTTGCTATCGGCGCAGAAGTAACCTTCGCGCTCGAACTGATAGGCCTTCTCGGCCTCAGCATTAACCAGGCCCGGCTCGACCAAACCATGCTTAACCACCAATGACTCAGGGTTTAGCACCTCATCAACCGTCTCGGCGGCCGCCGGATTCGGCTGATTAAAGAGTCTGTCATACAGGCGGAACTCGGCTGGCACGGCACTTGTGGCCTCAACCCAATGGATCACCCCTTTCACCTTACGACCATCGGCTGGGTTCTTACCCAGGGTCTGATCGTCATAGGTACAATAGATGGTGGTCACATTGCCCGCCTCATCTTTATCGCAGCGCTCGGCCTTGATCACATAGGCGTTACGCAGACGCACCTCTTTACCCTGAATAAGGCGCTTGTACTTCTTGTTGGCCTCTTCACGGAAATCGTCGGCATCAATATAGAGTTCGCGGCCAAAGACCAGCTCGCGCTCGCCCATAGACTCGATAGTCGGGTGCGCCGGTGCAGATAGCTTCTCTACCTGGCCTTCTGGGTAGTTTTCAATGATCACCTTAACCGGGTTGATCACCGCCATGGCGCGAGGCGCGTGCTCGTTCAGCTCTTCACGAATACAGGCGTCCAGCATGCTGACTTCGACCATATTCTCTTGCTTGGTCACACCGATACGACGGCAGAACTCGCGAATCGCCGCAGGCGTGTAGCCACGACGACGCAGACCGGCGATGGTCGGCATACGTGGGTCGTCCCATCCCGAAACCAGACCACGCACCACAAGGTCGTTAAGCTTACGCTTAGAC
The DNA here is from genome assembly GCF_007636505.1 of Shewanella sp. KCT. Classification (NCBI taxonomy): domain Bacteria; kingdom Pseudomonadati; phylum Pseudomonadota; class Gammaproteobacteria; order Alteromonadales; family Shewanellaceae; genus Shewanella; species Shewanella sp. KCT. The sequence continues at coordinate 265,987 of NZ_LVDJ01000003.1, read as the reverse complement.
ATCAGGGTGTATTCCAGATTCAGGCGAGAGAACTCATATTGACGGGTACGGTTTGGCGCCTGGAAATCGTCCAGGTTATCCAGCACCCAGTCATACAGACGGCGGTTGTCCTGGAACTCCAGCGTACAGAGCGAATGAGTGATATCTTCCAGCGCATCGGAGATACAGTGGGTGAAATCATACATCGGATAGATGCACCACTTATCGCCTGTCTGATGGTGATGGGCGAAACGGATACGATAGATCACAGGGTCGCGCATACACATGAAGGGTGACGCCATATCGATCTTGGCTCTCAGTGCACATTCGCCCTCTTTGAATTCGCCCTTACGCATCTTCTCGAACAGCTCAAGGTTCTCTTCGACAGAGGTATCGCGATAGGGACTGTTCTTACCCGGCTCCTTCAGGGTGCCACGGTATTCACGGGTCTGCTCACCATTGAGAAAACAGACATAAGCCAGTCCCTTGTTGATCAGTTCTACCGCGTATTGGTGCAGCTGATCGAAATAGTTAGACGAGTAACGGATCTCACCATCCCACTGGAAACCCAACCAGTGTACGTCGGCCTGAATAGAGTTAACGTAATCGATATCCTCTTTCTCAGGGTTGGTATCATCAAAACGTAAGTTACATAGCCCTTTGTAGTCCTGCGCCAAACCGAAGTTCAAACAGATCGATTTTGCGTGACCGATATGAAGATAGCCGTTTGGCTCGGGCGGAAAACGAGTGTGCACACGGGTGTGCTTACCGCTCTCTAAATCTTCATCTATGATATTACGAATGAAGTTACTGGGACGTACTTCGGTGTCCACATGACTCATGGAAATCCTCTTTGCGAACTCTATTTCATCGGGCGCACAGGTGCCGCTCGAGACTAATGGGAGAAAACCTGCATATTCCTACAGATTTCGCTTCGTTACAACGGCCAAATCGCAAAAACTGCCATGATTTAGCGCAAAAACAGAAAAGCAGCGACTTATCGCTGCTTTTCTCGGTTTAACAAGCTGTTTTACATCAAGCTTAAATCTACTCGGTCACCACATTGATCACCGGAATAATAGTCTGAGCACGCTGTCCCTTACGCTTTAGCCAGAGGTAGAAGACCACCAGCGCGACCAGGAAGAAGGCGATCCACAGACCAGACTGCAGCGGGTGCGCCGCAAAGGTCATCGCCTGATAGAAGACGGTCGCTGTGCCATAGGCCAGGCCCAGGGTCCAGGTTGCCGCAAAGGTTGCCCAGCGAGGGCCAAACTCACCCACTAGAGCACCCATGGCCGCCACACACGGCGTATAGAGCAGGATAAACAGCAGGTAGGCAAAGGCTGCCGTCACGCCACTGAAACCACTCTGCAGCGCACTGAAAGTCGAGGTATCGACGTCCAGCTCACTCGATGCCGTCTCAATGGTCTGAATATCGCCAACCGAGATAGATAGCGGATCTTCAGGTGCGATGCCAAACAGATTCTCAGGGATAGTTGCCAAGGCTTCGCTAAAGCTCTCAGACAGTGGCGCCAAGGCTTCATCTTCACCGCTCGCAGTCGAGTAGAGGCTATTCAGGGTGCCGACTACGGCTTCTTTGGCGAAGATACCAGTGATGATACCCACGGTTGCCGGCCAGTTATCCTGCTCTATGCCCATTGGCGAGAAGAGCGGCGTGACCTTCTGGCTCGCCACACTCAACACAGACTCAGAGCTGTCCTCATGGCCGAAGCTGCCGTCGACACCGATAGCGTTGATAAAGTTAAGCAGGGTCACCACGATAACGATTGTCTTACCCGCGCCCAGAATAAAGCTCTTGGTACGCTTACCGGTTCTGGCCATCACCGCCTTAAGCTTCGGCTTCTCGTAGTTAGGCAGTTCCATCACCACGGCGCTGCTGCTGCCTGGTAGCAAGGTCGAACGTAGCAACAGGCCCGTTCCTATCGCGGCTAATACGCCTATGATATAGAGCAGAAATACCAGGTTCTGACCCGACTCGGGGAAGAAGGCCGCGGCAAACAGGGCATATACTGGCAGACGCGCACCACAAGACATGAAGGGTGCCATCATACCTGTCACGATACGCTCACGCTCGCTGCCTAAGGTACGGGTCGCCATGATGGCAGGTACCGAGCAGCCAAAACCGACGATCATAGGCACAAACGCCTTACCCGGCAGACCGATACGACGCATCAGGCCATCGACCACGAAGGCGGCGCGCGCCATGTAACCCGAGCCTTCCAGCACAGACAGTGCCAGGAATAGCGCGGCGATAACAGGGATAAAGGTGGCTACGGTTTGAATGCCCTGGCCCATACCGCCGGCAACTATGGTCACCAACCAGGCTGGGGCACCGATATTAGTCATCAGGGCGCCGAGATGATCGACAAACAGGGCGCCGGCCGTGATGTCGAAAAAGTCGATAAAGGCGCTACCGACATTGATACTGAACATAAACATTAGGTACATCACAAACAGGAATACCGGGACACCTGCGATGGGATGTAACACCAGCTTATCGAGACGGTCGCTCAGGGTAAGCTGGTCGCTGTCTTTCACCGATTGGTTAAAGACCTGCTGCACGAAATCGAAACGTGTGGTGGCCACCATGATCTCGATATCCTTACCCTGGGCCGCTAAGCGCTCGGAGCATTGGGACACCTCAGACAGCATCTGACCATTTTTGCACTGGCCACATCCAAGACCGTTACCCATCATCGCCAGGGCGCGGCCACGACTCAGCTGGCTATCACGCTCAAACAGCGCCTTAATACCCGCTTCGATCTCAACATCGTAGTCCAGCACCAGAGGCGCCTCGGACACCTTACCATCTAACAGGTCGACCACCTGGGCCTGTACCTGCTTGATATCATTCATATCGCGAGAGCAGACGGCGATCACGGGGCAGCCTAGCTGCTGACTCATCTTGTCGACATCGACCTCGATCCCATGGGCCTTGGCCGCGTCAATCTTGTTGATCACTACCACCATAGGAATGCCAAGCTCGCGTAGCTGCACCGTCAGATAAAGGTGACGCTCGATGTTGGTGGCATCAACCAGGTTGATGATGCCATCCATCTGCGCCTCGGCCAGATATTGCTGGGCAATCTGTTCATCGAGAGAACAATCGCAGCTGCTACCGGCAGGCAACAGATCGTAAATACCAGGCAGATCCGTCAGCAGTACCTGGGTATCGTTCAGGGTAAAGGCCCCTGTCTTCTTCTCTACCGTCACCCCGGACCAGTTACCCACCTGCTGGTTGGCACCGGTTAGCGCGTTAAAGAGTGTTGACTTGCCCGCGTTAGGATTACCAACGGTCACACAATGAAATTGTTTAGCCATGAGCCAGCTCCACCTCAATTACTTCAGCCAGGTCCTTACGCATGCATAACTTACTGCCACGAATGGCCAACTCTAATCCCGAGCCCAGTGGGGCGCGTCGTAACAGGGTCAGAGAGGTGTTGGGGGTGATCCCCATGGATAAAAGCTTGCGTTTCACCACCGCAGGCAGGCTAATCTGGCCAACCTCGGAGATCACTGCACTATCGCCAGGCTTTAATTCGCTTAATTTCATATTGCAACTCTACCTTTTCAGGTCTCGATAAATCTGAACTACACCAGATTCTAACGGAGCAAGGCTTCCAATAACTTTATCTAGATCAATATTTATGATTGGAAACGATAATAATTTTCAATTGTATTTTATATTATGTGACAGATATCTCAATCAGTAAACGAGATTATCAAATGAGAACCATTTTCATTGGCGGGCAATTCTACGTCGCAACTTACGAGCGCAACGTGATCCAGATCACATAAAGCGCTAATTCGCTCAAATACTTCATTTTTACCCGTCATTTATCGCCACAAAATTTACACATTCGTCACAAATCTTGCCTATTATTTAGCTTTGGTAAATTAGTAATTCATAAAGATAACAACTAAACGCCACACTGTGCTTGGATGGATGATGATGAAAAAGGAATCGACTTGGCTGCGTGCCCTTAGGCTAACGGCTCTACTCGCGCTATACCCTCTCTTTAGTTTGCTCGCTCAGGCAACCCCCTGGGACGAGATGCCCGCCGACGAGGTGGAGAAGATCCTCGATAGCAAATTCGCCGAAGGTCAATACTCGCCCAAAGGCGCCGATAGCTGCCTCATGTGCCATCGCAAGAACCAAACCGTCATGGCGCTATTTGACGGCGTGCATGGCAATCCCCAGGTAAAAGGCTCCCCCATGGCCGACCTGCAGTGCGAAGCCTGCCACGGCCCCATGGGCAAACATAATCGTGGCGGCAAGGAGCCTATGATCACCTTCGGCGCCAACTCACCCGTGCCTGCCGAGAAACAAAACAGCGTCTGCATGAGCTGCCATAACGACGACCAACGTATGGCCTGGAGCGGTAATCATCATGACAACGCCAATGTTGCCTGTAGCGACTGCCATCAGGTACACACGGGTCACGACCCCATTAGCGATAAGAGCCAGGAGGTCGCCGTCTGCACCACATGTCATACCCAACAAAAGGCCGACCTGCACAAGCGCAGCAGCCACCCACTCAAATGGCAACAGATGGTCTGTAGCGACTGTCACAATCCCCACGGCGGTTTGGGCGAGGCCAGCCTGCAACAGATGAGCATCAACGACAACTGCTACGCCTGCCACGCCGAGAAACGTGGGCCTAAGCTGTGGGAACATGCACCGGTCACCGACAACTGCGCCAACTGTCATAATCCCCACGGCACGGTCAACGAGGCCATGTTGATCGCCAAGCCCCCTCAGCTTTGCCAGCAGTGCCACGCCAGCGACGGTCACGCCGCCAATCCGGTATTTGCCAACAGCCCTAATGCCTTCAACGGCGGCCAAAGCTGCCTCAACTGCCACAACCAGGTGCATGGCTCTAACCATCCATCGGGCAAACTACTGCAACGTTAATGAGGGAGCATAGCGATGAACAGACTTAAAGGGACTCACACACGCGCTTGGCCACTCAGCCTGCTGACCCTCTCTATCCTCAGCAGCCTGGCATCGGCCCAGGGGTACGATCTCGCCTCCGCCAACCGCAGCTCGGTGAAGATGGATGCCTGGAAATGCCAGCGCTGTGAGGTCAAAGATGCAACCACAGGTGAGATAGGCGTCGGCGTCGCCTATAACGACGGCGGCGATAGCCGTTTTGGCAACACCACGGGCACAGACACTGATGGCGCCGTGGCGAGCCTGGAGGCAGATCTTACCCACAAGAAGGCCTCTGGCTACCAGACCCTATTTAAGGCAGACCACCTAGGCTACGACGCCGGCTCGGCCAGCCTAACGACCGGACGCAAGGGCCAGTACGAAGTAGCCGCCAGTTATCGAGGCTTTGCCCGCTTCGACAACAACGCGGCGCTAACCCCCTATCGGCTAGCGGCCGGTAGTTGGCAGCTCCCCAGCCAATGGCAGAGCGCCGCCACAACCAATCAGATGAGCAGCCTAAACGATAGCCTATTGGCGAGTGAGCTTAAGATAACCCGTGACCGCTACCGTCTCGACGCCGCCTATACCGGCAGCTTCTACGAGGCAAGCCTCGGCTACCAACATGAGCAGCGGCAGGGCAATCGCCGTGCCAGCGCCAACCTGCTCACCAACAGCACCATGCTGGCCGAGCGCGTCGACGACAAAAGCGATCGCATCGAAGGCAAACTCTACTTTCGCGGCGATCAGTGGCTGACCGGCATAGATGCCGAGCTCAGTCATTACAAGAACGATAGCAATGCCCTGCACTGGCAATCCGCCTTCAGCCCCACCTTCGGCGCCGCCTATTATGGCCAGAGTGCTGTAGCGCCCGATAACAAGGCCTATCGCGTGGCGGCCCACAGCAAATTCTCCGCCCCGGGGCAGCAGGTGCTGATGCATCTGGGTTTTAGCCGCATGACCCAAGATCAGGCGTATCTGCCGGCCACCATCAACGGCCCTTCCCCCATGCTGCCTGCGACCAATCTCGACGGCCAGGTAGATCTGCTGGAGATGAAGCTTAAGTATCTCGGGCGTCTCACCCCAGAGCTCAGCCTCAGGGCCGGCTACGACTATCGCGATCGCGACAACAAGTCTGAGATAGCGAGTTACCCGCAGATCATTACCGACAGCTACTACAGCGGCGATAAGCCTAATCAGGCCTATGACCGTACCCGCCAACAGGCGAATCTGGGAGCCAAGTACCGCTTTACCCGCAGCCTCTATCTGGATCTGCAATACCAGTATGAGCATAACAACTACAACGCCCTCGACCGCGACAGCCTGCAGACATCAGATGTTACGGCCAAGCTCCACTATCGACTCTCCTCCCAATGGCAAGCCTGGCTCAAGGCCGAATTTGAGGATCGCGGTGGCAGCGAATATCTGGGCTCGAGCGTCAACAATCGCCCCAACAACCCGCTGTTAAGGCGCAGCTATCTGGCCGATCGTGAGCGCCAGCGTTATGGCCTCTACACCAGCTATAACGGCGAGGCACTCAGCGCCACGCTCAACCTGCACCTGATGCAGGATGACTACGCAGACACCCAGATAGGTCTGACCCAGGTCGATAGCCAAGGCTATGATATCTCCGCCAACTATGCCCTGAATGAGCAGATTAACCTCAACGCGTTTATCAATCAGGATTGGCGCGACAGCGATCAGGCGGGCAGTAACAACTTCGGTAGTGCCAACTGGTTTGCCACCACCAAGGATAAGGCGACCCTTATCGGTGCCGGGTTCGATTACGACGCCTTGATGGAGAACCGTCTGCGACTAGGCCTTAACTACAGCTATAGCGACGGCCAGAGCGACACAGAGGTCAGCCAGGGTCTGCACAGCCCATACGGCAGCTATTACGCCACCCGGCACAATCTCAACGCTTTCGCCGACTTTAATCTCAGCGAGAGCCTGGGGCTGCGGCTGGATTGGATCTTCGAGCAGTACCAAGACGCCGACTGGGCCAACGACAACCTGATGCCAGACAGCATCCCCAACGTCTTGACCTTCGGTGACCTCAGCCATGATTACAACGCCCACTACTTTGGAGTGACCCTGAGTTACCAGCTGTAACTCTGGCGCCCCCTATGCCAAGGAAGCGATGATGAAGATGAACAAAACTTTCCATTATGCCGCCCTGTTTGGGCTAGTTTCGCTACTCTCCGCCTGTGGCGGCGACGATGGTAAACCCGGTAATCCTGGCGAGCCCGGCGGCCCACCCGCCATGGTGATCGACTCCTTAGTGGTCAGCTTCGATCCCGTGCAGATGCAATCAGGCGTCGCCACGGTGAACTACCGCGTCACCAATCAGGATGACGAACCTGTGGTGGGGATCCCAAGCGCCACCTTTATTGCCGCTCAGCTGCTGCCCCAGGGCTACACCAATGCGGGCAATGCCTCCCAGTGGCAATACTTCACCTCGGAGAGCTGCAACGACAGCTGCCCTGGGGAGTATGTGGATCATAAGAATGGCCGCTACAGCTACACCTTTAGCGCCGCCTTCGACGGCTTAAACGATGTCGGCTATCAGGCCGGCGCCACCCAGCGCATAGTGGTTAAGCTAGGCGGCGACAGCCTGGCCGACGGCACCAGCCTGCCCATCACCAATCAGCACTTCGACTGGCAGGGCGACAAAGACGGCACCAGCAGCGATCCGGTATACACACGTAACCTGATCAAGATAGAGACCTGCAACAGCTGTCACAGCGATCTGGCCTTTCATCGCGGTAACTATAACCAGATTGAGACCTGCGTGACCTGTCACAACGCCGATCGCGTCAGCAATCCAGACAACATCTTCCCGCAGATGATCCACGGCAAACACCTGACCGGCTTCCCCGGCTCGCTGGCAAACTGCCAGACCTGTCATGCCGAAGATGAGACCCTAACCGAGCAGATGAACTGGGCACGGGTACCCACCATGGAGGCCTGTGGCGCCTGTCATACCTATATCGACTTCAAGAAGGGTGAAGGCCATCCGGCGCAGCTCAATAACGCCAACTGCGTCGCCTGTCACAACCCGGATTGGACCGCCAGCGTCCACAACGACGGCGGCAACGCCCAGGCATTGGCACAGTTCAAACCTGTGATCACCAAAGCCATGCGCAGCGGCGATACCGTCTCCTTTACCCTGACACTGGAAAATCCTGCGACGGGTCAGCCCTACACGGCCAGCGCCGACCAACTCGATTTCGTCTCCGATCTTCGCGTCTACGCCAACTGGGGCACCAGCTTCGACTACGCCACCCGCTCGGCGCGCTCCATACGTGTGCATGAAACCGCGCCTATCTCCGGCAGCAACGGCAGCTTCAACTATCAGATAGCCGGGCTGACGGTCCCCGCAGGTAGCGAGATGGATAAAGGCACGCTAGCGATTCAAGGCAGAGTCTGCGCCGCCAACGGCGTGCTGGGCGCCTGTAGTGATGAGGCCAACAGCGAAGTGGTGATCAAATCCAGCCATCGCTTCTTCGCCACGGAGGCCTTGAGCGATAGCGGCCGCCGCGTGGTGGTCAGCAACGACACCTGCGGTAGCTGCCACGGGGATCAACAGCTGAACTTCCACGGTTCGCGCAACGATCTAGAGGGGCAGTGTCAGCTATGTCACAACCCCAACATGCAGGCCGAGGCCGCGGACAATCCGTCCCTCACCACGGCGGACTTCAAGCATCTTATCCACGGTATTCATAGTGGTCAGCGCACCGGTTTCGAAGGGATCAACTACCCGGGCAACATAGGTAACTGCGCCCAGTGTCACGCCGACAGAGATGGCGTGCTCTCGGTCGCCCTGCCGCTGGATCCCGGCGTGAAACCGCTGGCCATAGACGATAGCAGCTACACCAGCCCAACGGCCGCCATCTGTAGCGACTGCCACAGCAGCGAGACCAACAAGAACCATATGATCCAGCAAGGCGCAGTGTTCAGCGGCACTCTGTCCGATGCCACCGCAGGCACCGAGAGCTGCAGCACTTGTCACCGACAAGGCGCCGATGCCGATGTGCTGAGGGTGCATCCCATCAAATAAACCGGACAAGGCGCCAGGTCACTGGCGCCGATTCGACAACGCATTGAGAGATTGACTGAAATGGAAGGCACTATGATGGATATGAAGAAGAAGGTGAATCAATGGAGCCTCATCGCCCTGAGCTGCAGCGCGCTGTTACTGGGCTGTGGTAGCGACGGCAAGGATGGTAAAGACGGCCCCGACGGTGTCATAGGCGTCAGCATCACAGATACCCCAAGCGTGATGGCCCAGTTTACCCAGGCATCGGTAGAAGATGGTCAGGTCAGCGTGACCTTTAAGCTTGAAAATGCCAACGGCGTGGCCGTTCTCGGCCTGACCAAAGACTATGACCTCAGATTCGGTATCGCCCAGCTGGCCCAGGTAACAGAGACAATTGACGGCCAAGGCTTCGATCGCGGCTACCAGTGGCAGGCCTACATCAACAGCCTAAGACAGCCGGGTTCATTGCCAGATGACACCTCAGGCCTTAACCCCTCGCCTCAATATCAGGCCAATGTCGAGGCCGCCAGCGCCTGCGAAGACTGCCTGACGGACAATCTCGATGGCAGCTACACCTATAAATTTCAGCAAAACATCGCCAATGTCACCGAGCCTTTGGCCATCACCTACAATGGCGATAACACCCACAGGGTCACCCTGGAGCTGAAGCTGCCCCAGGCGACCGCCAATGCGCACCATGACTGGCAGCCCTCTTCGGGTTCGACCGACGGGATTCAAACCCGCAATGTGGTAAGTAAGGAGACCTGTCTTAACTGTCACCAGGAGGAGAGCCTAGCACTGCACGGTGGCCGCCGCATCAGTCTTGAGAACTGCGCCAGCTGTCATACCGCGACCTCAGGCGATCCCGAGAGCGGCAACAGCATCGAATTTACCTATCTGATCCATGCCATCCACAAGGGTCAGGACAGGGTCACCAGCACGCCTGAAGGCATTGTACCCGCCCCCTATAAGATAGTGGGCTTTGGCGGCAGTCTGCACGACTATGGCAAGGTGATGTTCCCGCAGAAGCCAGCAGCCAACTGCGCGGCCTGTCACAAAGAGGGGGACGGCGCCCCAAGCGACGCCGCACTGTTCAAGGCAGATAACTCCAGCGTCGCCTGTATCAGCTGTCACACCGAGAAACCATCGCAGAATCACTCAAGCACCAACTGCGTCGCCTGCCACAACGCCACAGATACCTATCCGGGCACAGGCAACGCCGAGAAGCGCCATGGCGATGTGCTAAAGGCCTACTCGCTGGCTCAGGCCATGGGCGTCAGCTTCAGCAACATAGGCCTGGATGGAGACGGCAAGCTGAAATTTGATCTCCAGGTAACCGACTCTGCCGGCAATCCGGTGGCTGCCGAATTTATCGAGCTTGGCACCCGGGTCGTGGTCGCCTGGGATGTAAATAAAGACTACCCGGCCTACACGGATGCCTCCTACAGCAATCGTCGCTTCAGGCTGTCCCAAGGCACCTATGACGATGCCAGCAAGACCTTCACCATAGTGGCCAGCAGCTTCGACATGCCAATGGATGCCACGGGCAAGACCTTCGAGCTCTGGTCCGCCGTAGAGGTCTGCTTCAACCACGGCGGCTATGGCGTTGCCGATGTGGTGATGACCGCCTGTAGCGATGATACCCGCTCGGTGGCGGTCAAAGAGGCGCCCTATCGTTTCATCTGGTCCGGCACAGGCGTTGCCGAAGATGGCCAGGTGGCCATGCGCCGCGCCATCGTCGATACCAGCAAGTGTCAGACCTGCCATAATCAGGAAAATCACCATTACAACAATGGCTATAACTGTCAGACCTGCCATACCTCGGATAAGACGACTCGTGGCGATGACAGCTATCCCGGCGGCCGCAAGCCAACCAGCTTCGCCTTTAAGGCCCACGAGGCAGAGGGTCACTACCTCAAGTATGCCGGCGTGCAATCGGGCACAGTGCTCAAGACCGACTGCCTCACCTGTCATACAGATGATGGCATCACACTTGGCCGCGCCAGCGACCGGGTCTGGCGCTATGGCGATACCACCACAGGCGTCGATATCTGGGTCTCATCCGATGCCGGCGCCTGCCTGAGCTGCCACCAGAAATACCTTAAAGATTCTGGTGCAGCCCATATCCAGGCCAACGGCGGTATCTTAGACGGTATGGACGCAGACGATGTACGCGCCCGGGCGGCAGAGACCTGCGCCACCTGCCATACGCCGGCTCAACTGTTAGGCATTCACCAGGAGTAGCATCGCACTATAAAAGATGGTGAGCGAAACACTGGATAAAAGGAGGCTACGACCTCCTTTTTTATCGCCCTACACCTATGCATGCCATCAATGCATGACGCCAAACGCCACGCCATCTAGCCGCTCCCTTCACACACCGATAACATCCCGCCCACAAACGCGGGAGTTTCACCGGCGAAATTGATCTATCCCCCAATGCCTATGCTTGCGTTAGATCAAAACTGCGATGAAAAAATCCCCTGCCACTTAAGCTTTATTTAAGAAAAGGCTTATTTTTAGGCCGCTGAAGTAAAAACCCCCTCACCCGGCATTTATAAGTCACTGTAAAATATTAGATTTAACAAGTTTATCAATTTACACCAAGCTTAATGGATCCGCTTCACGTTTGCGCCAGGTGGGCCGTTGCACCTACCCCCTTTTAAGTAATATGGCCCATAAGGTGCCGCCAAGTTGTTGAGGCAATAGCAATAACTCTGGCCACCTTGTTCATACCAAAAAAGAAAAAATTGAGTTCACTCTCATTCTCATGCAGGGGAAAAATGATGAAACGGTATTCAATCAGTACCGCAGTCAAAGCAGCATTCGGTGTCGGAGCCTTGTCTCTGGCGCTGGTCGGCTGTGGCGGCAGCGATGGAAAAGATGGTGAAGATGGTAAGCCTGGTGAGATCGCAGTCGATATCAACAGCGCGACTGCGGTCCAAACCAAGATAGAAAGCGCCAGCTATGATGCGGCGGCCAAGACCCTAAGCTTCGAATTTAGCCTGACCAATCCTAATGGCGTCGCCGTTACAGGATTGGAGGCGCTCACCGACCCGCTACGCATCGCCTTCGGTCGTATGGGCACCCGCAGCGAGGCCTTCACACCCTACAGCCTGGAAGATGGCACCCAGGTCACCGGCCGCGCCGACGGTGACGAGGAGATCTGGCTCTCTTACCGCAACGCCAGCAAGAACGGCGTACCTATGACGGGCACCAACAACTGGCGTCCAACTCGTGACTGCCCGGAAGGGCTTAGCTGCCTAAGCTACCTAGGCGAAGGCCGTTATCGGGTTACGGCGCCAGAGATCATAAACACCAACGGCCTGGATTACGACTATGATGCCAACCGCATTAATGGTATCTACCTGATCACCTATGGTGTGGGCCAAAACAAGCTGAAGAATGTCGAAGCCTACTACTGGGATCCTTTGACCGAGCAGTCGGTCGCTTCGCCTAAGAAAGTGCTGGAGATGGATACCTGTACCAGCTGTCACCTAGGTCAGGATCATATCCGCCATGGCAACTATGGTAATACCGCCGACGGCTGTGGTTTCTGCCACACAGACTATACACAGTACAGCGGCTCAGGTACCGATGGCGAAGGCAACACGGTCGAATTTAACTTTGATGGCTCCATCAAGGGACTGGTTCACGCCGTGCACACAGGCATCACAGAGGGAGATCGCCGCGAGCTGGCTAAATTCAACTCGGTTATCGCCAATGCCAACAACCCAGCCTTTACCTATGAGTTTGATGGTGCAGCGCTCGATAGCGAAGGTAATCCTAAGGCCGAGCTTAACTTCCCGGCCTCGACAGCCAACTGTCAAAGCTGTCACGTAAGCTACACCACCACAGAAGAGACGCTGCCCGAAGGCCTGACCGCTCACGCCCTGGCCTGGTTTGGCGATAAAGATGTGACCAGCTGTCAGAGCTGTCATGGCGAATATCATAGAGGCAGCAACCTGGTGGCGCCGGGTGAAGAAGGCGCAACAATGGTAGGTTGTGTCACCTGTCACAGCAGCCAAGATGGCAATACCCGTGGTGGCGCCTACCGTCACTTTGCCGGTCACCAGCAGGCCAGCAGCCAGGCCGCGTCACAGGCCGGTATTCTAGTCGGTGCTAGCTACAGCCAAATTGCCTGGGATGAAACCAGCGCGACCTTAAGCTTTACGCTCAACCTGAATAAAGGTGAAGAGGCGGTTACCAGCCTACATGTACCGCGCGTTACCGTGTACGTTAACGCCGTCGATGCGGTTAAACCTGACGCCTACCTGGCGGCGCGCACCAGTGGTAGCGCAACCGCGAACCCGGATGGCAGCTATAGGGTGACCGTCGATGCGTCTAAGCCTAACTATGGCCTACCTTCACTGGCAGAGGTTATTGCCAATGGTGCAGATCTGGCGATCACCTCAAGCTTTAGCACCTGCTTTAAGAACAAGTCTTCAACCTTGGTTGAACTTGACGGCGAAGGCAACTGCGCCGGCGTGTTAAGCCCCAACGCGGCCAAGACAGAGTTCGTTAAGCTTGACGGAACGCCTGGCGCAGTGCGTGCCAGCGCCGTGGACTATGACAACTGCGCAAGCTGTCACAACAACGACATGGTGGCCCGTAAAGGCGCCGCGCACTACCGCAACGCCGACGTACACACCTGTGCCCAGTGTCACGAAGCCGGTGACTACAACAGCCTGGTGGTGCGCGTTCACGGCACCTTCGGTAAAGCCCATGGCCGCGCCGATGTGCATCAACTGGTCAGCAGTGCCAACTGCTCAGCCTGTCACAGCGATCTCAACTTCGGTCTAGAGAATGCACGTTCAACACCGATGCGCTGGAACAAGGGCGATGCCAGCTACTCCAGCCCACAGGCCGGTGTGTGCGCCTCTTGCCACGTCTCATCAAGCTATGAGATCGGCGGTGGTAAAGATTCGGCCAAATCTCACATCGAGAGCATGGGCGGCGTCGTTGCCGGCAGCTATGAAGCGGCCATGCTAAACAGCGAGTCATGCCTCACCTGCCACAGCGCAGAGAAGGTCGCCGAGCTGCACAAGCAGAACTAAAACAGACGCCACTGTTTTAAAGACCCATTTAAAATAAGCTAAGAGTGTCAGGCATTACCTGGCACTCTTTTTTATCGCCGCTTTCTGTTCCACTTTATCTCCCATCTGCCGCAAGACCACAGGTGCGCATGGAGCAAACTCAGGGAAACACAAGGTCTACATACCCCCAAAGGCGCCACATTTTCGGCTACAGCAAATTAACAGGATGTGATTTAACTGGCTGACTTTCTTGACTGAAAATAAAAATTTCACCAAAAATGCATTTTTTTGCCTACCTCTAAAGAAATAGTCAGATCTCAATCACATAAGCAGACTGAAACACCTGCTAAAAAGTTGCCATTTCGATAGCCTTAGAGGTGGAAATTAATTCCACACACTAAGCGGGTGTTTTCAATAGACAAAACAAATGCTGTTCTCAATTTCAGTCCTTGTTTTTATTGAAGAACAATCAATTAGTGATGATTAAAACTATTGCAGGGAATAATCATGATGAAAAAGTTCAATGTTAATGCAGCGACAAAAGCTGTATTAGGTGCCGGACTTCTCTCTCTCGCCTTATCCGGTTGCGGCAGCGACGGTAAAGATGGTGAAGATGGTAAGGACGGTATCATTGGTGTCAACATCGACACTACACCTACCCTTCAGGCAACCTTTACCAATGCGACAATCGACGCAGGTAAAGTCACGGTCGACTTCAAGCTTCAAGATGCAAACGGCGTTGCCGTACTTGGGCTCACCAAAGACCACGACCTGAGATTTGGTGTCGCACAGCTGACCCATGTGGTTGAAACCAAAGCCGATGGCGAAACCGCCGATCGCGGCTTCCAATGGCAGGCCTACATCAATAGCGAGCAAGCGCCTAACCCAGACTGGGTACCTGAGGGCGATACCGACATCAATCCGTCTAACCAGTTCCAGGCCAACGTAGAACAAGCCGCCAAGTGCGACGACTGCCTGGTCGATAACGAAGACGGTAGCTATACCTATACCTTCCAGACCAACATCGCCAACGTCACCTCACCTGTCACTGTGACCTATGACGCCGATGCGACTCAGCGTATTACCCTAGAGCTGGAACAACCTAGTGTCACGGCTAACGCCAACTATGATTTCCAACCTTCTAGTGGCGCAACCGAAGGCATTCAAACCCGCGACGTGGTTTCTATCGAGACCTGTTACACCTGTCACCAGCCAGAGAGTCTGGCGCTGCATGGTGGCCGTCGTATTAACCTCGAAAACTGCGCCTCTTGCCACACCGCCACCTCTGGCGATCCAGAATCTGGCAACAGCATAGACTTCACTTACATGATCCACGCCATTCACCGTGGGGAAGAGCGCCACACCTATGATGCCGACGGCAACCAAGTGCCTGCACCTTACAAGGTGATCGGCTATAAAGGCAGTTTCCACGACTATGGCAAGGTGATGTTCCCACAAAAACCAGCGGCCGATTGTAGCGCCTGTCACGTAGAGGGCAGCAATGCACCGGCAAATGCCGACCTTTACAAGGCAGACCTGAGCAACACAGCCTGTATCGCCTGTCACAGCGAGAAACCATCTTCTCACCACAGCAGCACAGACTGTATGGCCTGTCACAACAGCACCGAACCATATGGCGGCACAGGTAGCGCCTTCAAGCGTCATGGCGACGTACTGAAAGCCTACCAAGATGCCGAGGCGATGAGCGTTAAGTTCAGCAACATAGGTGTTGATGCTAATGGTAAGTTCGTCTTCGACGTACAGGTACTGGGTGCCGATGGCGCCGCCCTGGATGGCGAGCTATTAGATCCGAAATCACGTGTGGTTGTGGCCTGGGATATCGACAAAGACTTCCCAGCCTACAGCGATGCCTCTTATAGCAATCGTCGTATCGCACTTGAAGAAGGGGTTTACAACGCCGAGACTAAGACTTACACCCTAACAGGTACTAAGTTTGATCTACCTGCCGATGCCAACGGCAAGACCTTCGAACTCTGGTCAGCGCTGAAAGTCTGCTTCAACAATGGCGGCTATGGCGTTGCGGAGATTAAGCCTACCGCCTGTGCAACCGAAGGCGTACGCAAGGTAGAAGCTAAACAAGAAGCGATGCACTTCGTCTGGAAAGATGGTGCCATCGACGACAGCGCAACAACAGCCGAGCGTCGTGACATCATAGACCCAAGCAAGTGTCAGGGCTGTCACAACCAGGAAAACCATCACTACAACAATGGTTACAACTGTCAAACGTGCCACACCTCTGACAAGCCGGTAAAAGAATCGGTTCGTAATTCAGGTATCTATGACAGTCCTACAAGCTATGCGTACAAAGCGCACCACGCAGCAGGACACGACATGAACGCCAAATGGGGTAGTGGGCTAAAATCTGGAACGGTAATGAAGACAGATTGTTTAACATGCCATACTGCACAAGACGACAGAAATAAAATCGACAATGGCATTACCTTAGGCAGATCGCCTGAGCGTGTTTGGAATTACCCTAACCTTGAGACTAAAGATAAATCAGGTATTTGGGTGTCTTCCGATGCAGGTGCTTGTATGAGCTGTCACCAGGCTCACCTGAGCGATGCAGCCAAGTCTCACATCGAGACCAACGGCGGTATCATAGACGGTGTTAGTGCCGATGACGTACGTACTCGCGCAGCAGAAACCTGTAAGACCTGTCACACACCAGAAAAGGTGATGGAACTGCACGGTTACTAAGAGGATTGACTCACTAACTCTCAAGGTTAGTGGGTCGACATCTACCTCGAAGGGAGGCACTCGCCTCCCTTTGTTTTTACTGTAGAACAGTGAACGCTAAAATAAGAACAAAAATCGCAAAACTGTTTCATTTTGCAACATTTTTTCCGCCAAGCCGCCCCATTCTTCGCCCGCCGGGCTACCCCTTTAGAAATAGAAAGATCTCGGTCACACATTAGACTCAGTCAGGCAGATTTTAGCCGTCTGTTACGTTAGCATTTCCTTGGGGATTTCTATTTCCAGCATCGACTTAGGTCGCACAACTTATAAACGAGAATCGGCGCTGTTAACAGGCCATGCACTTAAGACGATGCCAAACCTATGCAGGGAAAAAATGATGAACGTACAAAATAATAAATTTAAGCTGCTACTCGCAGCAGGTGCCGTCTCCATGGCTCTCACTGGTTGTGGTGGCAGCGACGGTAGTGATGGTAATCCGGGCAACCCAGGTGGCCCAGCGGCCGATGCCATTGAAGTACTTCACCTTGATGTCACCAAGGTTGAATACGACAACGGCACACCCACAATCACAGTCTTTGCGACCAACGAGGAAGATCTTCCCGTTATCGGTCTGAAAGATCTTGAAGTGAAAAAAGTGGTTCAACTGCTGCCACAAGGCGCAACCGGTGCAGGTAATGCCGCCGAATGGCAATATATCGGCTCACAAAAAGCCTTCACCGACCACAAGAATGGTAACTACACCTTTACCATCGAAGTGGAAGGCTACAACCCAGAGCTGACCCAAAGATACAATATCGTCGCCAAGGCCTCGACACTGCTCGACGGCGTCACCTTGGTGCCGCAAACCGAGATCGCCGAAGACTTCTCTGGTGAAGGTTATGAGCCACTCTACACCAAGAATGTGGTCTCAACCGCCAGTTGTAACAGCTGTCACGCCGAAGGACAGAAGATCTACCACAGCTACACCAGCGTAGAGACCTGTGTATCTTGCCACACCCAAGAGATGGCCGATGAGAAAGGTAAGCCACAAGTTGCCTTTAACCATCTGATCCACAACGTCCACAACGACGCTAAGATGTATGGCCGCAACATGGACAAGAGCGCCGAGACTGCGCACCACATTGTCCAGGACAACTGCCAAGCCTGTCACGTTCAGTCTGACGAGCTCACCGAGTGGGGCAACTGGTCACGTATTCCAACCATGGAAACCTGTACCAGCTGTCACGTCAACATCGACTTCGAGGCGGGTAAAGGCCACTCTCAGCAAAACGACAACAGCAACTGTGTTGCCTGTCATAACGCGAGCTGGACTGCCGAGCTGCATACTCAAGCTGGCAACGATAAGAAAGCCCTTATCGATCAATACGGCCTGAATGTTGAGTCAACCATCAACACCGAAGGCACTGCTGCCACCATCAGTGTTCAAGTGGTCGATGCCAGCGGCGCAGCCGTTGATATCAACACCATTCTGCCTATGGTACAGCGCGTCGAGATCGTGACTAACGTAGGTCCTAACAATGTGACCCTAGGTTATAGCGGTAAAGACTCTATCAACGCCGTGAAAAATGGCGTGGTCGATGCCAAGGCGCTAGTGGAAGATGGCAAGCTGGTTTACACCACTAGCAAAGATCTTAAGCTAGGTGCCAACGGTATCGACAGCGAGACCGCCTTTACCTTCGTTGGCTGGGCAATGTGCTCAGACAAGGGTGAGTTCGTCAACTGTGACGATCCTGCCTTCGACGGTAGCGACACCGACAAGTACACCGGCATGAAAGCCGACCTGGCCTTCGCCGCACTGGCAGACAAGGCGCCAAGCATGCGTCACGTCGACTCAGTGAACTTCACTGCCTGTGCATCTTGCCACACCAAAGAGTTTGAAGTGCACAAGGGTAGCCACCATGCAGGTTTCGTCATGTCTGAGCAGCTGTCTCACACCAAAGACGCTAACGACATGCCTATCATAGGTGTCGATGCTTGTGTGGCCTGTCACACGCCTGACGGCACATACGCTGGCGGCGCGAATAAGGGTGCCCTGGAGATGAAACTGCACGTAGTACACGGCGAGCAAGGCATCATCAAAGATTGTGCCCAGTGTCACAACGACTTCAACCTGGACGCCTTCAAGGCTAAGGGTGCCCTGGCAACAGCTGCTGGCCAGTACAGCACGCCTATCGCGGCGACTTGTACTTCATGTCACACCAGCGATAGCGTCAAGGCCCACGCCGAAAGCCAAGGTGCCATCATCAATGGTGCTAAAGATGTCGCTAACGATGCGGCGCAGCTAGAAACTTGTTTCTTCTGCCACGCACCTGTTATCGAAGATCACACTGCTGTGAAGATGTAATTTGCGCATCTCAAATTGAAAACCGGGGGAGTCTCCTCCCCCACTTTTCACGACTCATTTGTGCAAATTAGGATGCCTATTATGAAAATCACAAATCAATTCAAAAGCCTGTTTCCGGCGGTGATGGCAGTTGCACTGCTGTCGCTGGGCATAAGCCAGGGCGCGGTGGCGTCCAAGTGGGATGCCAAGATGACCCCGGACGAGGTGGAAGCCACCCTGGACAAGAAGTTCGCCGAAGGCCAATACTCGCCTAAGGGCGCCGACTCTTGTCTCATGTGTCACGGCAAGTCTGAAAAGGTCATGGACCTGTTCAAGGGCGTACACGGTGCTGCCGACTCGAGCAAGAGTCCGATGGCTGGCCTGCAATGTGAAGCCTGCCACGGCCCCATGGGTAAGCATAACCGCGGCGGTAACGAGCCGATGATCGCCTTCGGTCCCGACTCTACCCTGTCTGCCGAGAAGCAAAACAGCGTCTGTATGAGCTGTCACAAAGATGACAAACGTATGGCATGGAACGGCGGTCACCATGACAACGCCGATGTAGCCTGTGCCTCTTGCCACTCGGTGCACACAGATAAAGATCCTGTGCTCTCTAAGAACACAGAGATGGAAGTCTGTACCAGCTGTCATACCAAGCAAAAAGCCGATATGAACAAGCGCTCTTCTCACCCGATGAAGTGGGCGCAGATGGTCTGTAGCGATTGCCACAATCCACACGGTACCCTGTCGGACTCGGACCTGGTCAAGCCCAGCGTTAACGAAACCTGCTATTCGTGCCACGCAGAAAAACGCGGCCCAAAGCTATGGGAACATGCGCCCGTAACTGAAAACTGCGTTACCTGTCACAACCCGCACGGCAGTGTTAACGAGGGCATGTTGAAGACCCGCGCCCCGCAACTTTGTCAGCAGTGCCACGCTAGCGATGGCCATGCCAGCAATGCTTACATGGGCAACACTGACCAAGGTTCTACCGTGGGTGGCAATGCCTTTACCGGTGGTCGCAGCTGTCTGAACTGTCACAACCAGATCCATGGTTCTAACCATCCATCTGGCAAACTGTTCCAGCGCTAAGGAGACGAGAAGATGAAATTCAAACTCAATGTAGTCACCCTCGCCCTTATCGCTAATGCCGGTATCGTCATTCCCGGCATGGCACTGGCCGACGGCTATGGCATTCAAAACGCCAACACAGAAAAGGTGAAGTTCGACAAGTGGGACTGTAAACGCTGTAAGATTGAGACAGGCGTCAGTGGCACTATCGGTGCCGGCGTCGGTTACAACGACAGCGACGACATCCGCTCAGCCAACGCCTTTGCCGCCGAAAATGAATTTGTAGGCAAGGTCGACGCCGATGTGAGCTACATCAGCGAATCTGGCTACCGTGCCAGTATAGAGGCGCAAAACCTCGGCATGGAAAACGGCCGCCTGGATCTCGAGTCAGGCAAGGTAGGTCAGCACAAGCTGAGCCTCAACTACCGTCAGATAGCCACCTACAAGACCGATAAGGCAATGAGTCCTTATCAAGGCGTAGGCGGCGACCACCTGACCCTGCCAGACAACTGGCAGACGGCGGGTTCGAGCCAGGATATGAGCGAGCTATACAGCAGCCTCAACCCACTGGAGCTGTCGCTCAAGCGCAAGCGCGCCGGCATCGGCTTCGAATATCAGGGTGAAGAGCTGTGGAGCACCTACGTCAACTACCAGCGTGAAGATAAGACCGGCCTTAAGCAGGCATCGGGCAGCTTCTTCAATCAGTCTATGATGCTGGCAGAGCCTGTGGACTACACCACAGACACAGTTGAGGCGGGTATCAAGCTTAAAGGCGACAACTGGTTTACCGCCCTGGCCTACTCAGGCTCGAGCTTTAAGAACCAATACAGCCAGCTCACGTTCGACAACGCCTTTAATCCGACCTTCGGCGCCCAGACTCAGGGCACCATGGCCTTAGACCCAGACAACGAGGCACACACAGTATCGCTGATGGGCCAATACACGGCGGGTAGCACCATCATGAGCGGCCGCGTGCATTACGGTCAGATGAGCCAGGATCAGGCGCTGGTTACCTCAGGTTATGGTTACCAGACACCTGTGGACGCGTTGGATGCCAAGGTCGACATGAAGGGCGCTAATCTTAAGGTTGTGTCCCGCATCAACCGCACGGTTCGCGTTAACGCCAGCTATGACTATAGCGACCGCGATAACAAGACCAATGTGGAAGAGTGGACCCAGATCAGCATCAACTCCACCACAGGCAAGGTGGCCTACAACACCCCTTATGACTTCACGACACAAAGGGCTAAGTTGGGCGCCGATTTCCGTCTAAGCCGTGGCATGAAGCTGGAAGCGGGTTACGACTTCCGCCGTGACGAGCGTAGCTACCAGGACCGCGAAACCACAGATGAGAACACGCTATGGACCAAGTTCCACCTCAGCGCGTTCGACAACTGGGATATGTGGATCAAGGGCAGCTATGGCGAGCGTGATGGCTCCGAATATCAGGCCTCAGAGTGGACTTCGAGCGAGTCTAACAGCCTGCTGCGCAAGTACAATCTGGCGGATCGTCAGCGCACCATGGTTGAGGCACGTATCAGCCACACGCCAATCGATGCCCTGACCATAGACTTCGGTGGCCGTTATGCCCTGGACGACTACAACGAGACCCAGGTAGGTCTGACCGAGTCGAAAGATGTTAGCTACGACATCAACGCCAGCTACCTGATCAACGACGACATGATGGTGAACGCCTTCTACAATCGTCAAAACATAGACTCAGAGCAGGCAGGCAGCAGCAACTACAGCACGCCTAACTGGTTTGGTCTGGTGGAAGATCAGGTCGATGTGATCGGAGCCGGGTTCAGCTACAACAATCTGTTAGAGAAGAAACTGCGCCTGGGCGTGGACTACACCTACTCAGATTCGAGCAGCAACACCCAGGTAAAACAGGGTCTCAGCGGCAACTATGGTGATTACTATGCCAAGGTCCATAACGTCAATGTCTACGGTCAATACCAGGCCACCGACAATATGGCACTGCGTCTTGACTACAAGATGGAGAAATACAAGGACAATGACCCAGGTAACAGCATAGCGCCAGACGGGATCTGGAACGTGGTCGGCTTTGGTTACAACAGCCATGACTACAACGCTCACCTAATCATGCTGAGCATGAGCTACAAGCTGTAATTACCGTGCATTTATAGCTAGCTAAAAACCCGCGCCCGTCGCGGGTTTTTTATGCGCTATCGATGATTGCCATCTCGCAAAAACAGCCTCCCAGGCTTTTTCCCGTCGGGCTTTTGCCTTAAGCTCAACACACCACCTTCAAGATGACCCAGCGCCTTGTACTTTCTCGATAATCAACTCGCCCAGCAGATAGTCGATCGCACCATGGCGATCATAGGACACAACATCAATGTGATGAACAGCCAGGGGGTGATCCTCGGCTCGGGCGAGCCCCACCGCATCGGCTCCACCCACGAGGGTGCCCTGCTAGCCATCAGTCAGAACCGTACCGTGGAGCTTAACAGCGCCAGCGCCGCCAGCTTGCAGGGGGTCAAGCCCGGCATCAACCTGCCGCTGCATTATCAGGGGGAGATCATCGGCGTCATCGGCATCACGGGAGAGCCCGAACACCTCAAGGCCTTCGGTGAGCTGCTGAAGATGACCGCCGAGATGATCGTCGAGCAGGCCAACTCCCTGGATGTGGCCCAGTGGCGCGCCCGTCAGCAGGAGGAGTTTATTCTGCAGCTGATAAAGCCCGAGGGGCGGGATCTCAATCACCTGAAGATCTGGGCCCAGCGTCTGGATATCGATCTCGAGATGCCAAGGGTCGCAGCTGTGCTGCGTATCAGCGACGACGCCGGCGACGAGCTGGCCAACTCCCAGCTCAAAACGGTACTGCACCTGTTAGAGACGCCGTCCCGCGGCAACCTGATCGCCATGACCTCCATGACTGAGCTGGTGATCCTCAAACCCGCCTTCCTCGATGGCAAGGCCTGGAGCGCCGAGGCCGAGAGCCTGCGTATCGACCGTCTGCTCAAGCGTCTGCCCAGTGAACTAAACGCCAGATTGAAGATTTCCCTGGGCCACTACTTTCCCGCCACTATGGATATCAACCGTTCCTATCAGACAGCGCTGGAAACCCTTAATTTGGGGCAGCAGCTACACCCAGAGCAGAGCAAGTACCTGTATGAAGATCATGCCCTGCTGGTGATGCTCTCTGGGCTAAAACATGACTGGCGCGGCGAGCAGCTGCTGAGGCCGTTTCAGCGCCTCATCGACAGGGATAAAAACGCCCTGCTTCGCAAGACACTGGCCAGCTATCTGGGCCATTTCGGCGACCAGCAGGCCTGCGCCAAGGCGCTGTTTATCCACCGTAACACCCTGAGGTATCGCCTGGATAAGATAGCCCAGATCACTAAGGTGGATATTCAAAAACTCGACGGCCTGCTGCAGCTCTACCTGGGTCAGGTGCTGCTAAGCCGCGGTCAGGACCAAGGTTAAGTGATGACCATGGCAAACTGGCCTAGGCTAAGCTAGGCCAAAGCTAGACAGGCCATAGTTAGACAGGCCATAGTTAGACAGGCCAAAGTTAGACAGGCCTAGAAATCGGGATCGCAGCTAAAGCTGATTCGCTTGCCACTGATGGGATGGTTAAAGGCCAGATACTGGGCGTGCAGATGCAGGCGGTTGGCCTTAACCCCATAGAGGTCATCGCCTATGATGGGCATGCCCAGGCCATCTTGATGGGCACAATGCACCCTGAGCTGATGGGTACGTCCCGTCTTAGGAAACAGTGACAGCAAGGTCGTCCCCTCACCTCTGGATTTTACCTGCCAATAGGTATGGGCGTGTTTACCGTGCTCAAAACACACCAGCTGACGCGGCCTGTCGTCGAGATCCACCCGCAGCGGCAGCTTGATCTCGCCCCCGTCCCCCTGCACCTCACCCGCTACCCTGGCAAGATAACGCTTCTCCACTGTGCGGCCGATAAACTGCTGCACCAGAGCGGTATTAGCCTCGCTACTCAGGGCGATCACCATCAGGCCTGAAGTGGACATATCCAGGCGATGGACTATCAGCGGCCCGGTTGCCTTGGGAAAGGCCTGCCGCATACGGCTATAGACGCTGTCAGCTACATGCTTGCCCGGCACAGAAAGAAACTCCGCCGGCTTATTCACCACGGCGATCGCCTCATCCTGATAGATAATGGAGAGTTCTTTGCCCTCGGCGGGGTTGTTCAGCAGCGGGTTGTCATCCAGCGCTATGCCACTCAACATATGGGCCAAAATCGGCTCACACTTGCCATGACAGGCGCCATAGAACTGCTTATGCTGCTTCACCTCCGACTTGGGCGATGCCCCCCACCAGAACTCCGCCATGGCGATGGGCTTGAGGCCGTTGGCGAAGGCAAACTGCAGCAGCTTAGGCGCGGCGCACTCTCCAGCGCCTGCAGGAGGTAATCCTTTTGGCGACAGGCTAAATAGGGTGTTGAGATCTTTGAGCTCCCCCGCCTGATTCAAGAAGCGATACTGGGCAAACAGCTTGCGCTGCAGCGCGTTGGACTGATTAGCCCGCTGCAGCTTAAGCGCCTCAATCTCATCTAGCAGTGCGCTGAGGCGATGCTCACGCTCGGCGATCTGGCTATCCCAGTGCTCATTTAACTGCCTTAGTCTGTGCTTCTCGGCCACGCTCTCGCGGCCAAGTTGTTGCTGCAACGCCTCGAAAGCCTGGGCATCTAGCTGCTCACCGGCCACACGTCTGGCCTTACGTGCCTTACGGTTCTCGATGATCTCTGCCCGCAGATCGGCCACCGCCGCGGCTTTACCAGCGTTTAATGTGTTTAGCTCATCACTAAGCGATGCAAGTTCTGGCGCCTGCTGCAACGATTCAAGCTCAGTAGTTAACTGATTGATGGCCTGCTGCTCGCCGTGAAAGAAGCTGTCCTGGGTCAGCATGTCGAACACCGGCGGTACGAAGCCCGGCAGTAGATTCTGCTCGGCTAACTTACCGGAAAACGCCTTGAGATAGCCAAGCTCACCATCAGCTTTTTGCACCACCAGCACGCCAAACATCTTACCTATGGCGCCTTCACGCTGCCCCGTCAGGCCAAAGTTATGTTGCCAACTCTGTTGCTGCTCGAGGTGTGCTTGCAGCTCGCTGGCCGCCAGCTCACACAATATGTGGGGCTCATAATAAAAGGGAAAGGTAAACCGCTCAGGCAGCGCTATGCCCTCGATTGAGGCGCTAAAGGGGGTAAAACATTGCTGGGCACAGTACATGGCGTCTGACATCTTGAGTAATTAGGCGATAAGTGGGCCCATTTGGCATTAGGGCCCTTACTGAAAGCGGGGATTTTACGCGCTCACGCCGCTGAAGTCATGGGACTGACGTAATAATTTGCGCCTTGAGGACACGATACTAGCCTATCCGTAACATTAGGCTATCCGTAACATTAGGCTATTCGTGACACTAAGCTATTCGTGACACTAGGCCGTCCGTGACACTAGCCGCGGCTGTATCAGGAGGCTGTTGATATAACGCAGCGCAACATAGACCACCACAACTGTGGCCACCACCAACTCCAGCGCCGCGAGATCTCGCACCTGCTGCACATACTCGGCTTCTATCCCCTCTACTACCATCCAGTTGGCCATCTTAAACAGCGCCGTGCTGCCTATCACCATGGGGAAGGTAAACGCCGCATAGCCGGGGCTAAAGGGTAGCCTGAGGAGCTTATAAAAAGCCAGGTAGATAATGGCCGTCATCAACACCGCGATACCAAATAACAGGGCGATGATCACCGGCGATGGCGCCGCTGTCACCGTTAGGTAACCTGCCAACGATAGGCTGGCCGGCGCCGCCAGAATCGCCAACGTAGGCTTGGCCGCATCGGGCACCTCATGGGTGAACATGAGGCGATAGATCATCATGGGCAGCATCACGGCATAGGCCAGCATGCCGAAGACCAGAGTGCTTTGCGCTATGGCTGCGAGGGCTGGGTTACCGGAGAAGGATACATCCGCAACCACTATGCCCACAGGAGGCACAAACCAGCTGGGCACCATGTGGTGCAGCTCAAAATCCTTCGCCCTGTGATAGATAAAGCTCACCAGGAAAACGATATGCAGCGCCACAGCCGCCAACCACAGGGCGTCGCCCGCAACCGGAAAGAGTTGCCCCAATGAGTTAGACACCACCATGGTCGCCATCGCGAAAGTAGGCACCACGCTGCCGACGACCGGGTGGGCAAGATCTTGCCTTAAAAGATGGTTATGAAAGAAAAATTTAACGCTCAAGACGACTAACAAGACGCTAGCGATCACGGCGCCAGCCCACTGGCCATAGCCATTAAGCTCAGTAAAGTTTTCCCAACACCAACCCAGGCTTGCAATGCCCAGTGCCAAGCCCGCCATAGGTGTAGGAACGCCCATTACTGCCTTTTTCGTTTTATGAATCATCACAATCTCAATCAAGTTGCTTGCTGTGAAGCAATAATACGCTTGCCTTTTGTTTTGTTATATCTAATTATTTATAACTAATGTTCAGAATAACTAAACAACCTCCTTCTATGGCCAGCCACATCTCGCTCAAGCAACTCAAAGTCTTTAGCACACTCACCCAACACAAGACCTTAACCGCCGCGGCCGACAGCCTGTTTCTCTCCAAGGCTGCGGTAAGTATGGCGCTGTCGGAGCTGGAAAAGCAGCTCGGCCACCACCTGTTTGACCGGGTGAACAACCGTCTCATCCTCAATCAGGAGGGACACAAGTTGCAGCCTCTGGCCGATGAGCTCCTACACAGAGCCGGCGATATCGAGCAGCTGTTTAACGATGAACAGTCACTCTCGGGTCTGCTGCGCATCGGTGCCAGCGACACCCTGGGCAATCAGGTGGCCCCCTATCTGCTGAGTGACTTTCGCCGACATACCCAGCACGAATTGCAGAGCCTGTTTATCTCTAACTCAACGCAGATCTGCGACATGCTGATTGCCTACGAGCTGGATATTGCGCTGATCGAAGGTAAGATCCAGCACCCTGAGCTCGACGCGACCCCCTTCAGCTCAGATGAGATGTGCGTGATCTGCCCGCCAGATCATCCCCTGCCGGCAAATGCCGACATCCCCTTGCCTCAACTCGAGGCCAGTCACTGGATCCTGCGCGAAGCCGGCTCGGGCTCCCGGGAATTTTTCCTGCGGGTCATCGCCCCAAGACTGGAGCAATGGCATGAAGCCTTTCAGCTCAACAACACAGAGGCCCTGATCAACTCGGTCTCGGCAGGGCTTGGCCTCGCCTGCCTGTCACGTCTGTCCGCCGAACCGGCGATCCGCGACGGACGTGTAAAGCTGCTTAGCCTGCCGCTAAACATGAAGCGCCGCTTCTGGTTGCTGGTTCACAAGGAGAAGTACTTAAGCCCGCTGCTGAAAACCTTTATCGCCTTCTGTCATGACTGGGAACGGGAACATCTGCTATAGGGTAGTATTTAACGCCAATACTAAGGGGTTATTGGGGAGATTGTTTTGATCTAAGTCGGCTTGTTGTCAGGCTATGATCAGCCGACTGGGGATTATGATGGTGGCGTCTACCAGGGTTATTTTGTTGTAGCTTCTAACGACATGGTTCTGTGGAAGGCTCTTGAAGGTCGCACCTTCATGGCCACCCAACGCCTGCCCGGCGGGTATTTTTTTCCATTTGTTGCATCTACTATAAATCTTCTTTGAAAAGTATTTGAAGGTCTCACCTTAATAGCCACCTAACGCCTGTCCGGCGGGTGCTGAACATGGATGTACCAATGTCGTGATCACAGGGATGTGAAGGAACGACGAGCGTGCAAACACTATTTTGGCACGCTGTGGATATATCCCTATACGCTCCACGGCGACGTCCTGTCGCCGAGGGCCAAGATCGTGCTTACACAATAGCTCCAACGCCTCTTCGATTTAACGAAATTTATTGTGACTAGAGATTAAGTCTTGAGGTATGAGCAAAGATCCAACCCTACTCACGATTTAGGAAACAAAGCCCGTCGCTGTACCAAACATTAAGTACAGTCAGAGCAGGAGTAATGAACATGTCTATCAAGGTCGTTGGTATTGACCTTAAATCCCCCTTCAAAGAACAATCCAGGTAGACGCAAACATTTAAAATTCCCCGAAGCAAGCAACGCCAAGTAAATCAAACACAACCTGAGAATGAAATCAGGGGGGGGCTCGCCCTCTCCTCCTACCAGCACCAAAATGTAATTAATTACACTCACCACGTTTGACATAATGAACACCAATGGGCAGACTGGTGGTCAACAAATGTGCTTTACCACATTTTGCTATCCTTAAGAAAGGCGATAGCTAAGGCCTGTAGCGGGCTCACCAGGCTACACAGACGTCACGCATCGGGTGACATACAAATCGACCAAACGGGTGATCTATGCCAATAACACAGACTACAAGTGCTAAGAAATCCAAACCAATTATCTTGATGACCATGGGTCAGCAAGACAGGAACCAGCATCCCTACCAGGTGATGACCCACAAATATATGCAACCGATTGTGGAGATCGCCGGGGCCATCCCGCTGCTGATGCCCACCTGTTTCGGCGTCGAAGATGTGGACCGCTACCTGGATATGGTCGATGGCGTCTACCTCTCGGGCGCGGGCTCCAATATCGACCCCAGCCTCTATGGTCAGGAAAACCTCACCCCGGAAAAAAGCCAGGATGTGAATCGCGACACAGTCGATCTGGCCATCATAGCTGGCGCCCTCAAGCGTAAGTTACCTATCTTAGGGATCTGCCGTGGCATGCAGGAGCTCAATATCGCACTTGGTGGTACCCTGTATCAGAAGGTCTATAGCGAGGCTGGTTTCGATGATCACCGTGAAGATCCACAGACCCCAAACCATGTGCAATATGGCCCCAGACATGCCATCAAGACTGTACCCGGCAGTTGGCTGGCCAAGCTGATTGGCGATAAAACCATGGTCAACTCCCTCCACGGCCAGGGGATCTGTACCCTAGGTAAGGGGCTAGAGGCCTTAGCCTATGGCGAAGATGGCCTGATCGAGGCGATCCACGGCCCGGACTATGGTCAGTTTATCCTCGGCGTGCAGTGGCACCCAGAGTGGCAGGCCAATGACAACCCGGATTCGGTCAAGCTGTTCCAGGCCTTCGGCAGCGCCTGTCGCGGCGAGGTCAGCTGGCAATCGGCCAACGACGCTAAATTAACCGCCTAATCGAACACGCCTTGTCAGTCATTTTGTGATCTAGACCGACTTTATTCCTCTCCCCCAACCGATATTTGGGCAAAAGCACAAATATCGGTTGCACATAAGTTAAATATTAGGAAGCTGGCACGAAGCCAGATTGTCCGATTCTCCGGATAATAGTGCCAGCCTGAAAACCCTTTGCTCCCGCGCTAGGAGCGAGTTAACGGGTCATCGCTAGATCAAACCAACAAATATAGCCAACAAATATAACCCAATACAGGGACACCCTATGAGCCTAGTACTGATCTTGATCGCCGTGATAGCCTTCATCGTTATCGCGACATCCAAATTTAAGCTTCACCCCTTCCTAACCCTCATTCTCGCCTCTTTCATCGCCGCCTTTGCCTACGGGCTACCCAGCGCCGATGTGGCAAAAACCATCACCTCCGGATTCGGCGGTATCTTAGGCTATATCGGCCTGGTTATCGTGCTGGGTACCATCATAGGTACCATATTGGAGAAGAGCGGCGCGGCCATCACCATGGCCGACGTGGTGATTAAGCTGCTGGGAAAACGCTTCCCGACCCTGACCATGTCGATCATAGGTTACCTGGTCTCCATCCCGGTATTTTGTGACTCGGGTTTCGTGATCCTCAACTCGCTCAAGCAGTCGATGGCCAACCGCATGAAGGTCTCCAGCGTCTCCATGAGCGTCGCCCTGGCTACCGGCCTGTATGCTACCCACACCTTCGTGCCGCCAACACCAGGCCCGATTGCCGCCGCCGGTAACCTGGGGCTGGAGTCTAATCTGGGTCTGGTCATAGGCGTGGGTATCTTCGTCGCCGCCGTCGCCGCGCTGGCGGGCATGTTATGGGCCAACCGCTTCGCTCATGTCGAACCCGACGGTGAAGGCGCCGAGGAGCTGAAAAACAATGTGGAAGATTTCGAACAGCTCAAGGCCGCCTACGGCGAGCTGCCTAGTCCGGCCAAGGCGTTTGCCCCTATCTTCGTGCCTATTTTGCTTATCTGCCTGGGCTCAATTGCCAAGTTCCCCTCACAACCACTGGGTGATGGCGCCCTGTTCGATACCCTGGCCTTCCTGGGTCAACCGGTAAACGCCCTGATGATAGGTCTATTCCTATCGCTGAGCCTGCTCAAGAGTCAGGATAAGATCAAAGAGTTTAGCGATCGCATCAGCCACGGCTTAGTGGTGGCCGCGCCTATCCTGTTGATCACAGGTGCTGGCGGTGCCTTCGGCGCCGTGCTCAAGGCCACCGAGATAGGTAACTTCCTCGGCAGCTCACTCTCAGCCCTAGGCATAGGCATCTTCATGCCGTTTATCGTCGCCGCGGCGCTGAAATCGGCCCAAGGCTCATCGACCGTAGCCCTGGTGGCCACCTCGGCACTGGTAGCTCCTATGCTGGGCGATATCGGCCTTGCCAGCGACATGGGCCGGGTGCTGACCGTGATGGCCATCGGTGCCGGCGCCATGACAGTCTCCCACGCCAACGACAGCTTCTTCTGGGTGGTGACTCAGTTTAGCCGCATGAGTGTGAAGCAGGCCTATAAGGCGCAAACCATGGCGACCCTTATCCAGGGTGTCACCGCCATGATCCTTGTCTACCTGCTGAGTCTAGTCCTACTCTAAGCTAAACAAGCCGGCGCCATTGGCCTAAGCCTGGGCGCCGGACAACCCAGCTGATTTTTTTCAGATTTTGTAATCTATTCACCCCTCTTCACACAGGAAGCCTGCATGAAAATAGTCATCGCGCCCGATTCATATAAAGAAAGTTTGAGCGCCATGGAAGTCGCCACCGAGATAGCCCGGGGGTTTTGTGAGGTGCTTCCCGACGCCGAATGTATCAAGCTGCCGGTCGCCGACGGCGGCGAAGGCACGGTGCAATCTATGGTGGATGCCACCGGCGGCAAATTAGTCGAGCTTAAGGTCACCGGCCCCCTGGGTAGTCAGGTGGATGCCCACTATGGCCTGTTGGGTCAGGAGACGCACGGGCAGCGCACCGCGGTGATTGAGATGGCCTCGGCCTCTGGGCTGCACCATGTGCCGAGTCTCTTACGTGACCCTTTGGTCACCACCAGCTATGGCACGGGCGAGCTTATCTGTCATGCCCTCAACAGCGGCGTCACCCATCTGATCCTCGGCCTTGGTGGCAGTGCCACCAACGACGGCGGCGCCGGCATGCTACAAGCCCTGGGCGCGCACCTGCTGGACAATGACGGTAAGCCCCTAAGGCCCGGCGGCGCCGCGCTTGAGCACCTGGCCAGTGTCGATATCGGCGAGCTGCATCCACGGCTTGCCCAGGTAGAAATTGAGGTCGCCTGCGATGTAGATAATCCACTGTGTGGCGACAAGGGGGCCTCGGCCATCTTCGGACCGCAAAAAGGCGCAGATGAGATCATGGTCGCCAGATTAGACAAGGCCCTTAGTCACTTCGCCAATATCACCCATGCGGCAGGCCTCAATGAGTGCCGCGACATGCCGGGCGCCGGCGCCGCGGGCGGTATGGGCTTTGCGATGCTCGCCTATCTGGGCGCCAAGTTAAGACCCGGCATAGATATCGTCATGGAGACGGTTAGGCTGAGCGAACATCTCAAGGGGGCGGATCTTGTCATCACGGGCGAAGGCCGCCTCGACAGCCAGACCCTGCATGGCAAGACCCCCATGGGCGTCACCCGCGAGGCCAATAAACAGGGGATCCCGGTTATTGCCATCGCCGGCTGCGTCAGCGAGGATGCCAATGTGCTGCTGGACCATGGTATAAACGCCCTGTTTTCCGTGACCCCCAGGGCGTTGCCGCTGGAGGAGGTGCTGGCCGGCGCCCGTCATAATCTCTATAGCTGCGCGGTCAATATCGCCCGTCTCTATCGTCTGGGGCGTTAGCTGCCGCTTTGAGTTGACTCTAAATGCCCTGACGCCGCCTTGGCTCAGGGCTTTTTACTATCAGTACGTATAATAAGCTCAAGAACGGTCTCTAATAAGCCAGTCGCCCGCCAGCCATTTCACTTTTCCCCTTGATGCGGTATAAAGCTTACAGTAAAGTTAGCTCCCTTTTTCGATCGCCTGTTTTTTTCTATTTCAAAACAGACACAAGTTAAGCGACGCGCCTCGATGACATCAAAACAGACACGACAAGCGACCGCCTCTGAAGAGGCCTTGATGCGTATTTTCACTCTGCCCGAGGCACCGAATTCGACCCTGGGTAAGATAGAAAAAAACCTGTCGGAAAACCTGATGGGATTCCTCAAAGAGAGTATCGTCGCTGTCGAGAAGCCGCTGACCGAAATAGAAAAAGATTTCAAGGCCTACCAGATCCCTACAGCCCCCAGCTTCGTCTCCGACTATGCCGAGCAGATGATGCAGACCCTGATCGCCCACAGCGTGCACACCTCGGCTCCCAGCTTCATAGGTCATATGACCTCGGCCCTGCCCTATTTCGTGCTGCCGCTGTCGAAGATGATGGTGGGGCTCAACCAAAACCTGGTGAAGATAGAGACCTCCAAGGCCTTCACGCCGCTGGAGCGCCAGGTGCTGGGGATGATGCACCACATGGTCTATGGCCAGACAGAAGAGTTCTACCAGAGCTGGATGCACAGCGCCAGTCACTCACTGGGCGCCTTCTGCTCCGGCGGCACGGTCGCCAACATCACGGCGCTGTGGATCGCCCGTAACCGCCTGCTAAAGCCGGATGGCGACTTCAAGGGCGTGGCCCAATCTGGCCTGATGCGAGCACTGCGCCACTACGGCTATGACGATCTGGCCATTCTGGTATCAACTCGAGGTCACTACTCCCTCGGCAAAGCCGCGGATCTGCTAGGCATAGGCCGCGACAACATCATCAGCGTGCCCTGTGCCAGCGACAACAAGGTAGATGTGGCCAAGATGCGCGAGGCGGCCGAGCAGTTAGCCAAGCAGAACATCAAAGTAATGGCGATTGTCGGCGTGGCCGGCACCACGGAGACAGGTAACATAGACCCGCTCGATGAGCTTGCGGATCTCGCCGAGCAGCTGGGTTGTCATTTCCATGTGGACGCCGCCTGGGGGGGTGCCAGCCTGCTGTCGAACAAGTATCGCCACCTGTTAGCCGGTATAGAGCACGCCGACTCTGTCACTATCGATGCCCACAAACAGATGTACGTGCCCATGGGCGCCGGTATGGTGCTATTTAAAGACCCCGAATTTGCCAACGCCATCAAACACCACGCCGAATATATTCTGCGTAAGGGCTCGAAAGATCTGGGTAGCCAGACGCTGGAGGGCTCACGCCCCGGCATGGCCATGCTGGTGCATGCCTGCTTACAGATCATCGGCCGCGACGGCTACGAGATCTTAATCAACAACAGCCTGGAGAAGGCGCGTTACTTCGGTGAGCTGATTGCCGCCCAGGACGATTTTCAGCTGGTCTCCAGGCCTGAGCTCTGCCTACTGACCTACCGCTATGTGCCCGCCAAGGTGCAGGCGCTGCTCAATGAGGCGGTCGCAGCCGGTGACGCGGCCAGGGTGAGCGAGATCAACACACTGCTGGACGGCCTGACCAAGTTTATTCAGAAGCGCCAACGTGAGCAGGGCAAATCCTTCGTCTCCCGTACCCGCATCATTCCGGCCAATAACCTGGATCAGACCTCTGTGGTGTTCCGCGTGGTACTGGCCAACCCATTAACCAGCAATGAGATCTTGCAGCAGGTATTGGATGAGCAGCGCGACATAGCCAAGCTAGACGACCGCTTCCTACCTAAGCTGCTGGCCCTCTAGTTTTTCAACAGCTCAATCTAGAAAGTGCAATTGAGCACGCTCACTCGATAAATCGGCCCCTGTCTACCTTAGATGGCAGGGCGCAGGCTCTGCGGCCAAAGAGGCGATAACGCCGATTGGCTACCTGCCGATAACTCCAGTCTCGCAGGCCCCTGGGCAGTACTTTCAATACCCTTAACAGGGGCCAGAGGCCATCGAGTTGACTTGCCACCGCCAGCGCCGCCTCGCTCTGGGCTAACACGCCCTGCTCATCGAGCAGATAGAAGCTGCTGAGATCCTCAAGGTCCACGTTTATCCCACGATTTGCCAACAGCCGCTGGGCCGTCTCGCTCTGAATCGAGGCGAATTTGAAATGCTCGCGCCTGTCACGCCTGACGATAAAGCGCACCGCGCCGTGGCACAGGTTACAGCTGCCATCGAAGATCACTAAAGGATAGAAATCCCCCTGCAGGGCTCTATCCTCAATGTCAGTGAGTTGATTGTTAATTCGCTGACTCCTCATTTTTGCCGTTTTCTCGACTTTCGACTCACAACGTTCTCGGCTCTCGACTCGCTTCCCAAGCTATCAGCTATCAGCTATCAGTTCTCAGGGCTTGGAAAGCATTTGCGCTCGCCTCTCACCTGAGTGTACCACCCAAGGAACAGTGTCAGCCCAAGTCAGTTATAAACAGAGGCCAATTTTGTACAAAAACAGTCAACTCATTTAGGCTATGATGGCTAAGAGCCGATACAAACCAGTGACGAACCAGAACTATTGAGTACTAACCACTGAGCATAGGCCTCTCGACGCGAGTATAAAGTGATAGCCCAAACACCCATGAAGTCACCAGCAACTGAGTCAACAACCAAGCATGCCGCTGCTCCCCAAAGTCTCGGCCGTAAATCGGCAAAGGCCCAAACGAAAGCCCGAGAAAAGCAGCAGACAAAAGAGCAGGCCAACTTCAGCCTGGCAAAGGAGCTGGGCGGCATAGAGCTACTGGA
Organism: Shewanella sp. KCT; assembly: GCF_007636505.1. Classification (NCBI taxonomy): domain Bacteria; kingdom Pseudomonadati; phylum Pseudomonadota; class Gammaproteobacteria; order Alteromonadales; family Shewanellaceae; genus Shewanella; species Shewanella sp. KCT. Next base: position 230,969 of record NZ_LVDJ01000003.1, on the reverse strand, counting down.
TGCCAGTTACCATCAGCAAAATTTCTCACGCCATTGCCATGAGGGCTATACGGTGGGCGTTATCGAAACCGGCGCCCAGCGTTTCTACCGCACCGGCGGCGATCACACGGCGCCGCAGCACAGTATCATATTGGTGAACGCAGATGAGGTGCATAACGGCCGCTCGGCCACAGACTTTGGCTGGTCCTATCGCGCCATGTATCCCCTACCGCAGCAGTTTGCCAGGGTCCATGATGAGCTAGGCGGTAAGGCTGGCGACGCGCCCTATTTTCCCGAGCCAGTGGTGCACGACAAGCCACTGGCTGAGCTGTTACGCCTCACCTTCGACACATTAAGTCGCTCTGATCATGCACTGCTGCGTGAGAGCCTCATCTACACCAGCCTGGCACGCCTGATGTCCCGCCATGGCGCCAGTCGCCCGGTCGAGAAGTCGCTGCGACCCACGGCGCAGCTGGCACTGGTAAAGCAATTTCTGGATGATATGCCGGCCGCCGATGTCTCCCTCGATGCCCTGGCCAAGCTGGCGGGGCTCAGCCCCTTCTATCTGATCAAGCAGTTCCAGCGCCAGTATGGTCTGCCACCCCACGCCTACCAGATCCAGGGGCGTATTCGATTGGCCAAACAGATGATCCGCCAGGGATGCAAGCTGCTGGAGGTGGCGCTGGCCTGTGGTTTTCACGATCAGAGTCACCTCAATCGTCACTTTAAACGCGCCATGGGCGTCACCCCGGGCCAGTATGCCAGAGAGGTCGAAGCCAGTAGGCCAAGAGGCTAGTAGCCCAATCGGTAAGGCAAAACAGGAAAAAACAGCGCAACAATGTACAAGCCAGGTGCGCCCTTTTCTAGTAAGGTCGAATAATTCCTCAATTAAAACCAGCTAAGATGACACGCGAACCTCAACCAGACCCGAATAAGCCTTTGCCTGACTCGGCCGTCGAAAACCCAGATGCCAAAAACGCAGATGCTTACAGCGCAAACGCCAAAAGAACTATGTGCGACAACGAAAGGCTAGACAACGAAAGGCTTGAAAATGGCTCACCGATACGTGCGGCGCTCAAGGGGGCGTTGGCCATCTCACCCCTGACACTGGCAGTCGTTCCCTGGGGCATACTCGCAGGTTCTTTTGCCATAGACGCCGGGCTCACGCCATTGCAAAGTCAGGCCATGTCGGCTCTGGTCTTCGCCGGTGCGGCCCAGCTGGTGGCGCTTGGGATGATTAAGGCGGGGATTGGCCTTGCCAGCATATTAATCACCACCTTGCTGATCACCTCGCGCCACCTGCTCTATGGCATGGCGATGCGCCCACAGATAAGCCCACTGCCACTTAAGTGGCGACTCACTCTGGGCTTTCTGCTCACCGACGAGCTGTTTGCCATCGCCAATCTGGGTAAGCAACGCAGTCTGGATCCCTGGTTCGCCTTCGGCGGCGGCTTTAGCTTCTATCTGGGGTGGAACCTGGCCACGGCAATGGGGATAACCCTGGGCCATAAGATAGAGAATTTGGACGCCTTGGGGCTGGATTTCGCCATCGCCGCTACCTTCATCGCCATTGTGGTGCCAGCGGTGAAACGCCCCTCAATCCTGGTGTGTGTGCTGGTCGCCATGGTGGCCAGTGTAGTGTGCGCGCTGATGGAGCTGCAGGCGGGGCTGCTTATCGCCTCTTTGACCGGCATGGCCTGCGGCCAGCTCTATGCCAAACTCAGCGGTGAATCCTGGAGGCAGGCATGATGATCTGGCTTACTATGCTCGCCATGACGGCGGTGATCTTCCTCAGTCGTTACCTGTTTCTCGAGCCAAAACTGCCACTGCGCCTGAGTAAAAATACCCTGCAGTTTTTGGGATATTCGGCACCTGCGGTGCTAACCGCCATCGCCGCTCCCATACTCTTCGTGCGCGACCAGCAGCTGGCGATCACATTCGATAACAGCTACCTCATCTGCGGCTTGGTAGCCGTGTTACTGGCCTACTTTACCCGCAACACACTGCTGACCGTGCTGGTGAGCATGGCGCTGTTTTTCATCATACATTAGGGCCTATTGAGCTTTGCTGTTTGTTTTTGCAGCAGTTTGAAGGAAATTATTACAAGGCAGAGCCTGTGTCGTGTAGTTATTCTACACAAACTGGCGATAACGCCGTAAAAATGGCCTACAAACGCTGCCCAAAGGGTTCATCTAAATGCGCCCTGCACTTTATGAAAGGCCTCCTGCCTTTCACCGCAGGCGGTCAGCTACGCTGTTAGAAATCGTTCCAGACGATTTCTTTGTTGTTCGCAATTCACATAGGGTAACTATGCTTCATTGCTGTCGCCTCGCGCAAAACGCGTTTAGATTGAACAAAAATCAAACTTGAAAGATCAACAGGCCCTAAGGAGAAATTAAGATGGCGGTAACCTGTCACGTGAAATACATCATCGACCCGGATAAGCAGGATATGTTTGAGCACTATGCCAGACTCTGGCTGCCTTTGGTGGCCAAGTTTGGCGGGCAACATCACGGCTACTTCCTACCTAGCGAGGGGGCCAACGATGTCGCCCTGGCGCTATTCAGCTTTCCTTCGCTGGCCAGCTACGAGCAATACCGCGAGGCCTCTGTGCATGACAAAGAATGTATCGCCGCCTTCGAGTACGCCAAGCAGCACAAGTTTATCCGCCGCTATGAGCGCAGCTTCATGCGACCGCTGCTGCCGGAATAATTTAAGGTACCACTAACAAGACCGCTAACACTCGCCATGTTGCGCCTGCATCATGGCGATATAGTCTGGCATCTCCTGGCCCGGCGTATGGGGGAAATGGCTGCCAAGGGGCAAGACGCCCACTATGCGATCGACCCGAAAGTTACGAAAATCACCGCGCAGCTCGCACCAGGCAAGTAGTGTCCAGACCCCTTGCCAGTAATAGAGCGCGAGGGGGCGAACCTGGCGCTCGCTACTGCTTTGCTTCACGTCTTGATAGCTCAATAGAATATATTCCCTCTCCCTTGCCATCCTGCGCAGCAGGTCGAGAAAGGAAAACAGCTGCCCGTCGCTGTAGAAGTCGGGGGCAAACATCAGGGATTGATAGGCCTTAAGCCGCTCGGGCAACACGGCCTCGACCTTGATCATCGCCTGCTTGGCGGCGCTGGCCAACTCGTGGCCCCCCTGGGCCTGCACCATACGCATCCCCACCTGTATCGCCTCCAGCTCCTGCTCGTTAAACATCAGTGGCGGTACATTCACCTCCTGGCGCAGCAGATAGCCGACGCCGGCCTCGCCTTCGATGGGGATCCCCGACAGGCAGAGATCCTGAATATCCCGGTAGATGGTACGGCTAGAGACCTCGAGTCGCTCCGCCAGCTGTTTGGCCGTGGTGAGGCGTCTGTGTCTGAGAATTTGTACGATTTGAAATAGGCGATCGGCGCGGCGCATGACTTACCTGAATTGGCCGCCCCTTGGACGGCCCGTGGTGACTATGACTGGACCTAGCTAATATCCCGAATTAACTAGACGTTGGCTAGACCTCTACCTATCTAAACTTCGACGTGGACGCCGATATAAATATCGACGCTGTCAGGCTGGGCGTAGCACTCGAAATCGGTCAGATACTGGCGACGATAGGGGCAATCGGGGCGCTGAAAATAGGCCCAGATCTGCTGCCAGAGTGAAATAACCGCCTGGGGCATCTCTCCTGTGGCGCTGAAACAGAGGTAGTTACCGCCCTCTAAGGTGAGCGGCGTTAACTTGTCGTCACGCTCTATGGTACCCGCCTCGACCGCCGTCATCAGGCTATAGTCGCCATCCATGTCGCTGGCATAGTCGTAATAGACCCCATATACAGGCAACTTACCGAAGATCTGCTCACCATACTGCCCCATGAAGGCCTGCCAGAGGGGGGCGATTTGTTGCGTCGCCGCTTCAGACTCGGCTCCATTGTTGGTACGAACACTCATGCCGACCAGTGACTTGGGGGCGAGGTTTATCGTCTTCATCTCAATTCCTTCTGTTATATCCTTTGCATAGCTTGCTTTAATAGCTTGAATTACATAGCTTGCAAGCGCCGCGGCGCTTGCATTTACCCTATCGTGTCAGAACTTTAAATGCGCTGGGACATGAGTCCACTAGCCTTTTAAACTCGGTGCCCAGAGGCCGACGCGATTGCCTTCGCTATCGACGATGACACAACTATAGCCGCACTCCCCTTCCTTGATAGCCATGGCAGGCAAAGCGATTTCAACATCATTTTGCTCCAACCTTTCAACCAGGGGTGCCAGGTGATCGCTAAGGTGTAGATAGAGGATGCTGCCGGCTCCACTTGGTCGCATCATATCATGTTTTACCAGGGCGATGCTGGCCGCCTGGGGCGCCTCAGTCTCTAGTATGGCCATCTCCATGCCAAACATCTGCTCATCGCGAAAACGCACCCCGAACTGAGTCTGGTAGAAGGCCTTAGCCCGCGCCATATCCTCGACGGCGATCTCGCCCCAGACTAGAGGTGCCTGCTGTAAAGGTGTCTGGTGTAACACTTGCTGTTCTTGCATCTTGCTCTCCTTAATGGGCCGAATGCGACGCTCAACCCTGAGCGTCTCCCTCACTCGACCAGTAAGAAGAGCTTAACGCCCCCCTACTGACAGCCTAGTGTCAGTAGGCTGGCAATCGGTTAACAAACCATGACTCGACTCCAGGCATTAGGCGCCAGGCGTTAGGCGTTAGGCGTTAGGCGTTAGGCGTTAGGCATTAGGCGTTAGGCATTAGGCGTTAGGCAAGCCCGCCTGATGCCGGGAGACAAATTCCGCCATGGCGGCCTCGGCGCGGCGCTGCACATCCGCAAGCCCCTCCTGCTCGCCGAAGGGCTCGACCACCTCGTAGTAACACTTCACCTTAGGCTCTGTACCCGAGGGGCGTACGATCACCCTGGCATTGCCCTCGAGGCGATAGATAAGCACGTCACTGCGAGGCAGGTCTATTGTCTCTTCGCGGCCATCGGCAAAACGGCGCACGCCCAAGCTGATGTCATCCACAGACACCAGGGCCCTACCGGCAATCTCGCGGGGATCTAATGCCCTTAGCTGCTCGCCTATGGTGGGCGCACCTGGCTCACCGCTGAGGGCGATACTCACCTGACGGTTGAGATAATAGCCATATTGACGATAGATGGTCTCTAGCCTGTCCCACAGGGTCTCCCCCTTGGCGGCCAGCTCAGCAGTAAGCTGCACGAAGGCAACCAAGGCTGATAGACCATCCTTGTCCCACACCATGCTGCCAACCGTGTAGCCGAGCGCCTCTTCGTAGGCGAACAGGAAGCGGTTCTCCTCAGTCTGTTTGCTCATGCCGACGTTGGTCAGCCACTTAAAGCCTGTGAGTGTGGTCTCGCAGCGGGCGCCGCAAGCCTCACTGATGCGAGTCAGCAAACTGGAGGAGACTATGGTGCAGCAAAGCAGTCGCTGATCATCACTGGCGTGGGAGAGCAGATAATGGCCCAGCAAGACCCCCACCTGATCTCCGGTCAGCATCTGATAGGCATCGGTGGAAGGCATCTCTGGCCTAGCGCCGGGTTTACGCACCGCTACCGCGAAACGGTCGGCGTCTGGATCGTTGGCGCAGGCCAGCATGGCACCATGCTTGTGAGCCTCGTCCATCACCAGATCCATGGCGCCAGCCTCTTCGGGGTTGGGGAAGTTCACCGTAGGAAAGTCACCGTCTGGCTCACGCTGGGCCGCGACCGAATAGACCTGTGTGACCCCGATATCCTTTAGCAGGGTCTCGGCCATTTCGGCGCCGACCCCGTGCATGGCGGTGTAGGCCAGGCTCACCAACTCGGGACGGGCGGGGCTTTGCAGCACGCCAGCGTTTAACACGCCCTGACGATAGGCCTGATAGTAATCCTCCTCGAGCATCACCAGCTTACCTGTCTCCAATGCCGTTTCCAGCGGCAACATATCCACCGGCGAGTTGGCCGCCAGCTCGATACGGGCCGCGATGCCGGTATCATGGGGCGGAATGATCTGCGCGCCATTGCCCCAGTAAACCTTATAGCCATTGTACTGCGGCGGGTTGTGACTGGCGGTCACCACTATGCCGGCCGCCGCCCCCAGATGCAGAACGCCGAAGGCCACCAGAGGAGTCGGCGCCACCTTGCTGGTGAGGAACACCTTGAAACCAGCGGCGGTAAGCACGCTGGCGGCGTCCTCGGCAAACTGCTTGGAGTCGTGACGGCCATCGTAGCCGATGACAACGCCGCGACTCACTGCATTTTCTACCTGAGCCTTGAGGTATTCGGCGACCCCCTTGGAGGTCTGCTGCACCACCAGACGGTTCATCCGCATGGGACCTGCGCCCACCACGCCACGAATGCCCGCGGTACCGAAGGTGAGACGGCCGGCGAATCTCGCCGCCAGCTCCTCCTGCGCCCCCTGATCGACCAGGGCCTGGATCTCGGCGCGACTCTTGGCGTCACTATCGAGACTCAACCAATGTTTTATCCTTGCCTGTATCTGTGTTTGCATAATGCCTCCGCTGCACCAGTTTCCCTTAACAGTATGTCTGCCTGAAGGGGTTAACAAGTGAATTTGCATTAAAGATTCATTATATAAACTATAGAAGAAACACCCGGATGCCCCAATTGAGGTGACCTGTTTCAAGCGTTGATTTAGCTATCAAAGTGGCGGCCTCCCCCTAGATGGTCGCCAGCGCCAGAATGAGCGCGTCGATAGCGGAGGTAAAACGCCTTAGCGAAAGTCTAAGGAATATAGCTCAGCTGATTCTTACCCTGGTCTTTAGCCTGATACAGGGCCATATCGGCGCGCCTTAGAGTATCCTGGTAAGAGGTATCGCCCGCCTTGATCCCCGTCATCCCCAGGCTGATGGTGGCCAGTAGCTCATCTTCGGCTAGGGCAGATAAGGCGTGATTGAAGCTCTGATGCAGCGCCTCGACCATGGCCATCGCCTGGGTCGGCTGCAGGCCCGGCAAGACCACCACAAACTCATCGCCACCGAAGCGGTAGGCATAGTCAGTCTTACGGAACTCGCGGCGGCAGATCTCGGCCACGGCTAGGATGTTCTCATCCCCCTTGTGGTGGCCCTTAGTGTCGTTGATCTGTTTCAGGTTATCGATATCCAGCATTAATATAGTGGTTGGCATCCCCTGTTCGCTGAAGTTGTCGAAATGCAGGGCAAAGTCACGCTCGAGACGGCGACGATTATAAAGGCCTGTCAGCTGGTCTGTATCGCTCAGCTCCCTGAGCCTTAACTCCAGCTCGTGGCGCTTAGAGATATTACTGGCGACCCAGAGCACCACCTCTTCGCCGTCGACGCGAAAATCCAGCGCCTGAATTCGCCCTTCAAACCAGATGGGCGCCACCGGCCCCTCGTCGGGCAGCCCCTTCACATCCTTGTTGCTCAGCTCATACTCTTCGATCAACAGGCGGCGGGTTGAGAGTGCCCTGTCTATGGTCTGCAGAAACCAGGCGGCCTTGGCGGGCTTGATCACCTCATGGAGGTAGGCACCTATGAGGCCATGACCATCGTGATAGTAGCGCGCATCGCTGCCGCCGAAGACGGCCACATATTTGCCGCTACTGGACAAAATAAACGCCGGATCCGGCAGTGCCTCAAGCACGGCGACCATCTGCTCATTTGCGATCATAACCACCCCATCAATGCAGCCTGACTCACTCTCATTAAACCCTATTTGACGCCAAATAGACAAGAATAGCCAGACAAATCAATATACTTAATCGAACCACAATTCAGGTTCGCTGAGCAGGTTCTTACTGGTCTGCGACAAGAATGGGTTATCCAGGCGAAACACACGTCGCTCGGTCAGCCTAGCCCGCCCCAGCATACCTTCTGTGATGGCATGATGATAAAAAAGTTCATCGAAGCTGCCATCGTTCAAGGCCGCACGCAGGCCATATTCGATCCGCTCCGCCAGCGCCAGATTATCAGGGCTGACAAAGAAATAGAGGGGCGCGGGATAGACGATGACAAACTGAGTATCCACCATCAGGTTTGGTCTGTCGGCAATCTCGTCCCAGGGCTCATGGAGTGCCCGCAGGAAATAGTCGAAGCGGCCCTTCTCAAGCATGGTCAACAGGCTGTGGGCCGCGCCCCTGACCAAGGTAAAACCCTGGCGCTGCAGGATATCGCTGTCTGGCCAGTCGCTACCCTGGCCAACAGGGATCCTCTGGAGCTCTTCTATCTGGGTAATGTTGGCGAAACGGGCCTCATCTTCGGTACGTATGATGGCGATACGATGGCCCATCAGCCCCTTGAGCAGGGGAAAGTAAACCGCGCGCAGCTGACGCTCCCGGTTGATGCTGGTCATGGTCCACACCACTTCCAGCTTGCCCTGTTCCACCAGCTTGATGGTGCGCCCCTGGGGCATATCCATCTCCACCGGCACCAGGCGATAGTCGCCATATTGATCTTGGCTCTTCTCCATGGCCAGGCGTAGCAGATCGATATAGTAACTCTGTTTGGGATCGACGAAATGGGTCGACAGGTTGTAGCGCACCTCAGTCACCTCGGCCCGCGCCGCATTTGCCGCTATGAGACAGGCGATTATAAAACAGGTCGTTATGAGAAAAGCAGTAAACAAGCAGGACTTTCTCAGACAAACGAATGTCTTGCACACCATCGCACTTTGCACTATCTCGCTCCTCCCTGATCCCACTGCCTTGAGTATAGCAGTCGATGCTGAGGTAGAGAGCTGATGTAGAGAGTTGAGGAGGGCGCTGAGAGAGTGCTTAAGGAAAGAGCCGAGAGCAGAACTTAACCAATGACAACAAGGCCAAGCGTCGGGCGCCGCAAAGGGGGCAAATATAGTGTAAACTGACGGGGTTTTTCGCCCAAGAGCTCACTCGAATCTAAAACTAAGCCTAAAAGGCTAAGCCTTAGAAGATAAGCACCTAGAAGATAAGCACCTAGAAGATAAGCCTGCCATGCAACCAGAGTCCAAGCTAAACCCTATCGAACATCACCTCAATGTCAGCCAGACAGAGACGGACGCCTGCACCCTGCTGGCCGAGGCGAGTCTGCTCTCCAAGCAGGAGATTAAACAGGCGATGGCAAAGGGCGCCGTGTGGCTCACGAGGGGCAAATATACCCAGCGTCTACGCCGGGCCAAGAAGGCACTTAAGCTTGGGGATCAGCTGCACCTCTACTACAACCCTAAGGTGCTGGCTCAGCAGGTAGAGGATGCCCAGCTAATTCTGGATAAGGGCGAATACAGTATCTGGTACAAGCCCTACGCCATGTTGTGTCAGGGCTCAAAATGGAGCGATCACACCACCATCAACCGCTTCGTCGAGACTCATCTCACGCCGCAGCGCCCCGCCTTTATCATCCACCGTCTGGACAGGGCGGCCACGGGATTGGTGATCATAGGGCACAGCAAGACGATTACGGCGGCGCTCGCGGCCCAGTTCGAGCATCGCGAGCTGGATAAACAGTACAGGGTGATCGTCAAGGGGGAGTTTCCCAAGGCCACGCGCACCATCACCACTGAGGTGGACGGCAAGCCGGCGTGCTCCCACGCCAGCCTGGTGGAATACGACAGCGAGCTGGATATGTCCCTGGTGCAGGTAAAGATAGAGACGGGCCGCAAGCATCAGATCCGCATCCACATGGCCAGCATAGGCTTTCCCGTGGTGGGTGACAGACAACATGGCGGCGCCGAGACGGGCGATGTGAATCTGCAGCTCACCGCCTGCTTTTTGGATTTCACCTGCCCCCTAAGTAAGCTGCCACTGCATGTGGCACTCCCCGAGGGGCTGCAACCTAGCCTAGCAGCGCTTAAGGCTAAAGCGACTTAAGGCTAGAGCGGCGCTTAAGGCTTGATCTGCTCATCACCAGGCGTCGATGGCAAAGGTTCTTCGACACGCTTGACTGTTAGGGGCTCATCGCCGTCCAGTAGCTCGTCATAGCCCTTGGGCGGCGGCGTCCAACCCCGCTCGCTCATGGCATACTTGTCGTTTCTATCCCTGGCCATGGCGGCCTTAATGGTCTCTTCCAGCTCGATAAACAGCTTGCGATAGTTGTTATCGAATCGCTCACCGCTGCTGTCATCTTTCCAGGCACCATAGAGCATATCGGAGCTGCGCTTCTCGATGCGTTTAAAGGTGTTCTTCTGCTGCTCCACATGGAAGGGGTGAAAGCCGAGACATTTCATGGCGTCGGCGCCTAGCTCAAGGGCCGAGAGCAGGGTCTCCTTCTGGATGAAGTCGGCGCCGGCATCCCGCAGCAGATAGGCATGACCGCGGTCGAACGCCCGGGCAAGCACCTTAACCTTGGGATAGGTATGCTTAACATACTTCACCAGCTCCACCGCGCTGTCGCGATTATCCATGGCCACCACCAACAGGGAGGCTTCCTCTATCCCCGCCGTATGCAGCAGGTCCGGGCGGGTCGCATCACCAAAATAACTCTTCACATTGATGCGCCGCAGCATATCCACCTGGCTAATCTGATGATCAAGCACCACAGTCTTGATGCCATTGGCACTGAGCAGGCGATTGATCACCTGTCCGAAACGACCTACACCTGCGATGATCACGCTGCCGTGCTCATCTATGGTGTCTGCCTCGCGATCCGCCTTGGCACTGCGATACCTGGGCTCAATAAAACGCTCGAACAGAATAAACAGCCCAGGGGTCAGCATCATGCTCAGGGCCACCACCAATGAGAGCTTCTGCGCCAGCTCACTTGGCAGCACATGATTTTGCACGGTGAAACTGAGCAGCACGAAACCAAACTCCCCCGCCTGGGCCAGACTGAGGGCGAACAGCCAGCGATCGCTTTTGCCTATCTTAAACACAGGCGAGATTAGCAAGAGCACCAAGGCCTTAAGCACTATGATCCCCAGGGTCAGCCCCAGGATGAGGCCGAGATCCTGCCACAAGATGCCAAAGTCTATGCCAGCACCGACCGTGATAAAGAAAAGCCCCAACAGCAGCCCCTTGAAGGGGTCGATATTGGACTCAAGTTCATGGCGAAACTCACTGTTGGCCAACACCACGCCCGCCAAAAAGGTGCCCAGAGCCGGCGAAAGCCCCACCAGGCTCATCAGGGCAGCGATACCTATCACCAACATCAGGGCGGTAGCGGTAAAGATCTCCCTCACCCCGGATGAGGCCACGAAACGAAACAGCGGGCGGCTCAGATAGTGGCCGCCCACCACTAAGATGGCGATAGCCGCGACGATCACTATGGCGTAGGCCCAGGGCGGCAAGCCGGCCACCAGACTTATCTCTTCGTGCTTGGTCGCCACCTGAGTCGCCGCCTGCTGCGCCTGCTCCACCAGCTCGGGCAAGGCCAACAGTGGGATAAAGGCCAGCATGGGGATCACGGCGATATCTTGAAATAGCAACACAGAGAAGGCGTTGCGGCCACCATCGGTGCGATTGAGCCCCTTCTCGTTGAAGGTTTGCAACACGATCGCCGTCGATGAGAGGGCGAAGATAAGGCCTATGGTAAAGGCGATGCTCCACCGCACCTCGAAATAGAGGGCAATGGCCGCCACGGCGGCCGTGGTCAGCGCAAGCTGCAACCCACCCAGGCCCATCAGGCGATTTCGCATGGCCCACAGCATCTTAGGTTCGAGTTCCAGACCCACCACAAACAGCATCATCACCACACCGAACTCGGCAAAGTGCTGAATGACTGAGGTCTCCTCTCCCACCAGGCCGATAACTGGCCCTATCACCACCCCGGCGATCAGATAGCCAAGCACCGAACCCAGGCCAAACCGCCTGGCCAGGGGCACGGCGATCACGGCGGCAACCAGATAGATAAAGGCTTGCAGGAAATAGTTGGTCATGGCGCTTACCCCGTGATGATCTGATCCAGATGGCCGTTAAGCTTCTCAAGCTTGGCAGCCAGACGGCGATTGAGCTTACCCGCCACCAGGGCGGTGAGCAGCTCGCGCCACTCCTCAAGGTGCTGCGCCATCAGGCCATCCTCGACGGCGGTGCGGGCACCAAACAGGGCGAACGGCGGCAGATAGCGCATACCGGTAAGGCTGGCGGTCTGCTCCAGCGGCGCCAGCAGCTGTCTCAGGGTGAAATGATTATAGCCCTCGGCCTGATAGGCCTCCTCCTTGCCCCCGGCTGTGATGGCGCAGAAGAAGCGCTTACCCTTGAGTGCATTGCCATCCGTGCCATAGGCAAAGCCATATTCCAGCACCAGGTCTTGCCACTCCTTCAGGATGGCGGGCGTGGAATACCAGTAGAGGGGAAACTGAAAGATCACCACATCATGAGCAAGCAGGCGCTGCTGCTCGCGCTCGATGTCGATATCAAATTCGGGATACTCGCCATAGAGATCCACAGTGGTGACACCGGGTATCGTCTTGGCCAGTTCAAACAGGGGCAGATTAACTTCAGATCTATGTTGGGAAGGATGCGCCAATAACAGGAGTACGGCTTGTTGTGGCTCTGACATGAGGATCCATTCTCGAGGGTGACGCGTCGGTTGAATACCGGGCGCTAGGTCTAGATAAAATAGCGCCTAACACCTTGTTCTTCAAGCGCAGCCAGCGCCAGTCTGGGCAATTTTTCCCGTTTAGCCTGTTATGTGCCAGGGATGTAATTTGCCAGGACTTTTATGTGCCAGTGCGTTATGTGCCAGAGCTGTTATTTACACGGGCTGCTAGGCCCCGAGGACTTAGCAAGGTTTTTGGGGGTGCGATAGAGGTACAGACGAACCCCGTCATCCTCGTAGCAGTCTATCTGCTCCATACCCGCCTTCTCCAGCACCCGGCTGGAGGCGATGTTTTCCACCATCACCTCTGCGTATACGCAGGCTATGCCTAATGTCTCTCTGGCGTAATGCAGGCAGGCGATCACGGCCTCGGTGGCCAGCCCCTTGCCCCAATACTCGGGCAGCATGCGATAGCCGATATCGACCCCGCCCTGCCCCCGGTTGAGCAGCGGCTCATACTTGACGCCGCAGAAACCGATAAGCTCATTACTCTGCTTATGGATCAGCGCGTAGCGGGCATAGCCTGGGTCGCGATAACCTGCGAGCCAGTAGTTCTCTATGACACGCCTGGCATCATCCAGGCTCTTGATATCATCGCCATCGCCGGTATAGCGCACCACCTCTGGGTTCGAGGCGAAACGGTACACCGCCTCGGCATCTTGCAGCACAAACTGGCGCATGATGAGCCTGGGCGTCTCGATCAGAGTAGGCGCTACGCCCGCATCCGCTTTAGTCATTGTCCTCGGCATCCTTGTACTCATGCTCCCAGGGGGTGATGGCGCTCATATCATGGAGATCATAAGGGGTCAGCTGGTAGACATAGTAGTTGAGCCAGTTGCTGACCAGCAGGCTGCCGTGACCATGCCAGCGGGCGACTGGCGCCTGACTGGGGTCATCGCCGCGAAAATAGTTTTTCGGCACTCTCGGGTTAAGGCCTTCGGCGAGATCTCGTTGATACTCGTCCTTCAAGGTGGATTTCTGATATTCGGGGTGGCCCATCACAAACAGGTTGCGGTTATTGCGGCTCAGCACCAGGTAGGCGCCCGCCTCGTCGGACTCGGCCAGTACCTGCAACTCCTTATGGGCCTTGAGATCGGCCACCTCCATCTCGGCAAAGCGGGAATGGGGCGCGAAGAACTCATCGTCGAAGCCCCGTAGCAGCGGAAAATGTTTATGGGTGCGCTGATGATTAAACACCCCGGAGCGCTTGGCCGAGAGCAGCTTACGTTGCAGGCCATAGAGGTGATACAAAGCCGCGTGGGCCGCCCAGCAGAGAAACAGTACTGAGGTCACATGGTGCTGGGACCAGTCGATGATCTCGCGAATATGATCCCAGTAGGTTACCTCTTCGAACTCTATCTGCCCCAGCGGCGCGCCCGTGATGATCAGGCCATCGTAATTTTTATGGCGCACCGCCTCGAAATCACGATAGAAGTTGTTCATATGATCGATTGAGGTGTGCTTGGAGACCTTGTCGTGGATGCGCAGCAGATCCACATCCACCTGCAAGGGGGTATTACCCAAGAGGCGAAGCAGCTGAGTCTCAGTCTCTATCTTGTTTGGCATCAGGTTGAGGATCAGCACCTTCATGGGTCTGATATCCTGATTAGCCGCCCGGGTCTCGGACATGACAAAGATATTTTCTGATTCGAGAATTTCCGCCGCTGGCAGATTATCGGGAATTTTTACCGGCATACCGCGCCTCTTTCGACCTGGTTAACAGAGCCCCACAATAGGCTAGGTGTCGCAAGCGGCGCGGTGTCTCGCCTTAACCGCCGACGCGCTGCACTAGCACAGAGATAGGCGCGCTATCGCCTAAATCTATGGGGTAGGATTGAGTATTGATAAACATCAGCTTGCCATCCAGGGTGATCTTGGCGCCCACGCTATAGGTGTGTCCCGCCTCGAACTGATCCCTTGGGATGACAAAACCAAAGGGTGCAGGTGTGGTCACATCGTCACGCTCCAAGGCCGCTAACACCACGGCAGGCGCATCCATCTTAGACACGTCCTGGATCTGCACCGACAGCACAGCCTGGGGTGGTAAGGCGATTCGCTCCTTAAACCAAACCTCCCCCTGGATCTCCACGCTGGCATTAGGGGTTGCACAAGCCGTCAACAGGCCCGCACTCATCGCCACTGCCGCTAGGGGTTTTAACCATCTGTTCATACTCTTGCTCCTAATCATACATCAAGACTTCTGGATGTCCATATGTCTATACTATAAATCTTGTTCTCTATCAGAGATCTTCATATCATAGGCGAACCATTTATTGAGAAATAGCCTCATGTCTCAAGCTACTGCAATAATTGTGGGCGCCAGCTCACTCGTTAGCCGTGAAATTGCCAAACAACTTGCCGAGCAAGGCGTCGAACTGGTCTTGCTGGCACAAGATACCGAATCCCTTATGGAATTTTCTCAGTCTCTGCCTACCCAGGTCAGCCTACATGAGCTGGCGATAGAGAGACCAAAGGATATCATCGCCACCCTGGAAAGCGTCTGGCAGCAACTTGGCGGTGCCCATCTCGTGATCGTCAATACCGGCCTCAATGGCTATGACGCCTCCCTGCCCTGGCAACTGGAACAGGATATCATTACCGTCAATGTGCAGGGCTATAGCGCCATATGCAATACGGCATTCAGACTATTTGTCGAGCAGGGCTATGGCCAGCTTGCGGCCATCAACTCCATCGCCGGACTAAGGGGCGGCCCAAGTGTGGCCTATCATGCCTCCAAGGCCTATGCCAGCAGCTACCTCGAAGGACTGAGCATGCATGCCCAGCGCCTCAAGCTGCCGATCACCATTAGCGATCTTCAGCTTGGTCTGCTTGACAAGGCGGCCATGCAGCAGAGCCGTCTCTGGCTATCACCGCCCCATGAGGTGGCACGCCAGGCACTCAAGGCGATGCAGAAAGGTAAGCGCCGCGCCTACATCACCAAGCGTTGGCGTCTGGTGGCCTGGTTAACCAAGCTGCTGCCGGAGTTTATCTACAACACCCGCCACTGGCGTACCAAGGAAGAGCGCAAGGCGGCCAGAGCGGCCAAGAAGGCGCAATAGGCCAAAGAGAGCAGAAAGTTAAAAAAAGGAGCCGATTGGCTCCTTTTTTTCATGTCGATATTTAGCGAGATTAGAAGGTGTAACCTACGCTCACCATGTAAACCCAAGGATCAATATCGGTTTCGATGCTAACCGCTTGACCGGCAAGCTTGAAGTTCACATCGGTATTGATCTTGGCGTACCACACAGAGGCGTTAACCAACCAGTTCTTGTTCACTTGATAGTCGATACCCGCTTGCGCCGCTAAGCCCCAAGAGTTGCTTAGGCTAAGGTCGGTCAATGCACCATCGAGGTCATTGGTAAATTCACTGTCGAAGAAGTTAGTGAAGTTCACACCGGCACCGATATAAGGACGCAGCTTAGAATCGGCCGAACCAAAGTAATACTGAGCCACTAAGGTAGGTGGCAGGTGTTTGGTCTCGGCAATCTTACCAACGCCTTTTAGCGATACATCATGGCTAAAAGGGGTAGCGGCCAACAACTCGATACCAATGTTGTCGGTCAGCATGTAACCGAAGTTCAGACCCAGCTGCGTATTGCTGCTGATGTTGAATTCGCCAAAACCAGCAACGTCTTCGCTCGACTCATTAGGGGCAACAACAACACCACCGGCACGAACGATGATGTCACCTGCTTGGTGAGCAGAAGCGGCAAATCCAGTAGACAGTAGGGCGGCAGCGATCAGACCTGAAACGATAGTTTTTTTCATCATACTACTCCATTAATACAACAGTTAACGTTGTTTTTATTATCAAAATCCTTACATTTGCGCGTATCCTGCCAGATAGGCACTGAGAAGTTATTGATCCAAATCAATAAGCCAGAGTAATACCCCTTTTTGTATAGCCGGGCGCGATCCAGATCACAGCAAATAAACAAATATTGACAATACCCCTTTAATTTCCGTGACCCATATCCGCATCGATCACTTGGTGATCAACCAAGGCGAACTCCATCAAGTTCAATTATTAACAAACTGACAACACAACATGAATTGGCGCTGCATTTAAGCATACGCCTCAAAAAAAGTGCTGATGGAAACTCTGCTAACAGGGGGAAGTGAGCAAGCGAAAACGACCTAGAGACGAACCGTAAACTTGGCAGATATGGCTTGTTGGGGTTAGCGCATCAAGCTGACCGGGCAACTCTGATAAACCGGGGCAACTTTAACAAGGCCTGGACCGTGCAAGGAATATGACGTTAGGAATACGGCGCTAGAAATAAGACACTAATAACTAGAGGCGCCTGTTTTCGCAGATCCCTGATGGCAAAGCTAAGGTGGCCCTTTTTTGATGACACACTCTAGATGCCAAGCTCACGAAGCCACGCTCGAAATGCCAAGCTCGAAATGCCAAGCTCGAGATGACACGCTTGAAATGCCACGCATAAGATAACGAACCTCAGATGACAATCCCTAGCTGAGCCCCTTAGATACCAAAATTAAGGCGGTTAGGCTGAGAGACCAGGCTCGAGACAACGGGCTTGAGACGGCAAACTTGAAGTGACTAGACTCGGCTAACCTGCCACAGAGATGGCGAATGTGAGACACAGCATCGCCAGGCTGAGCAGTATTAGGCTGGCAAACAGGGGCTCCTGAGCTTCAGGATGCTGCCAACTAGCACGCTGCTCACGCTTATCTTGAGTTCCAGCGCCCTGCTCTTCGGCGCCGGGCAAGCTACCTATGAGATGATGACTGCCGATAAACTGCATCTGCTCTTCCTTGATTTGTTATTATTATCACCCCACCCTATTGGATAAAATATATTTAATCAAGGTTCATATAAGGGCACCTGGCTGAAATTTACTCAAGTTAATACACACGGGACAAAGACGACGCGCCACAAGTGGAGATAACTTGGAGCAAAAATCGGAATATAAAATAGTGGAAAATAGAGCATAAAAAAGGAGCCCTTAGGCTCCCTTATCTATTCGTTAACAGCTTGGCTTATTTGACCAGCTTATTTGACCAGCTTCATCACCACTTCCGTGGTGTACTTGCCGTTGTTGATCACTGGGAACCTATCGTAGGTCTGGAAGATCACCTTACCCTGATACTGGATCATGGCGACCACACCATAGTTGACGTTCTTGTCTATGGTCTCGCGGGCGAAGGCAAACTTAAAGGGCACAGGCGCCCTGGCGATATCGAAGCTCTTCTGGGCGATGATGGCACCCGGGGTGTCGAGATCGATCACCGCAATGGTAATGCTACAGCCTTGCGGCAGGTTAACCTTCTCCAGATAACCGGCGGCGCCGTTGACGAATATCGGTGGCTCGGGCTCTACCGTCACACAACCCGCCAACATAATAAGCATCAAAGACGCCAGTATGGCTTTCATTTTCATCTTCATCACATTCAACCTTTCACTCACTGTTCGTTTATCCCTGTGTTAATCGAATCAAGCCTTCCTGGGTCGCCGAAGCCACCAGCTCACCACTCTGGGTGTAAAACTCGCCACGCACAAAGCCACGGCCGCCACCGGCATTAGGGCTATCTATGCTATAAAGCAGCCACTGGCTGAGATCCAGCGGACGGTGGAACCACATGGCGTGATCTATGGTGGCCATGCGCATGCCCGGGGTCAAGAAAGAGACGCCGTGGGGCTGCGCCGCCGTCACCAGGAAATTAAAGTCTGAGGCGTAGGCCAGCAGATACTCATGCACCGAGAGATCCTTGGGCACCTTGCCATTGGCACGGATCCATACATGCCTGATGGGCTCGCTCTGGTTGGGTTCCATAGGATTGCATGGGTTAACCAGGCGCATCTCAAGCGGCGAGTCCGCCATAAACTTCTCCAGCACCTTGCGAGGCACCTTGTCCCTCAGGGTCGAGGCCAGCTCCTGCTGATTCAGCAAGCCCTCAGGACCCGGCACATCCGGCATCTGGCTCTGGTGATTTAGCCCTTGCTCCGGCTTCTGGAAGGAGCAAGTCATGTAGAAGATGGGTCTGCCCTTCTGAATCGCCTTCACCCGGCGGGCGCTAAAGCTGCCGCCGTCGCGCATATTCTCCACGTCATAGACTATGGGTTGTTTCTCATCACCGGCGCGCAGAAAATAGGAGTGGAAGGAGTGTACCTGACGTTCGCTGTCGACGGTTTGCGCCGCAGCGCTCAGGGCCTGGCCCATGACCTGTCCGCCAAACACGTGGCCGAAGCCCAGATCTTGGCTCTGACCTCGATAGAGGCCTACCTCTATCTGTTCCAGCGATAAAAGGGATAACAGATCATCTAACACCTGACTCATGCAACCTCACCGATAACTCATCAATATTGGTCGTCAAGCTTACCTTAGATTCCCCTTATCTTGCTAGGGCCTGTTGATCTTTGCCGTTTGTTTTTGCAGCAGTTTGAAGGTGATTTATACAAGGCAGAGCCTGTGCCGTGAAGTATCCTAAACAAACTGGCGATAACACCGTAGAAATGGCCTACAAACGCTGCCCAAAGGGTTCATCTAAACGCGCGCTGCACTTTGTTGTTCGCCATTCACATAGAGTAACTATGCTTCATGGCTCTCGCCTCGCGCAAAACGCGTTTAGATTGAACAAAAATTAAACTTGGAAGATTAACAGGCCCTAGGGCAGTT
Source organism: Shewanella sp. KCT (assembly GCF_007636505.1). NCBI lineage: Bacteria > Pseudomonadati > Pseudomonadota > Gammaproteobacteria > Alteromonadales > Shewanellaceae > Shewanella > Shewanella sp. KCT. Next base: position 211,878 of record NZ_LVDJ01000003.1, on the reverse strand, counting down.
AAACTTTCCTAGTGGTTCCTGCGGCAATTTGTCACTGACTCGTCATCTATTCGTTATCTGGGCCTACTCAATATCCACGTGGTGCTCGGCGGCGCTGCGCCTCGCCCAGGCGGTCACCTGCTCTTCGCCGGACTCATGAAAATGATAGGGCTGTGCCCGGTAAAGCTCATCCCAGCGCTGGGCGATCACCTCGGGCTTGCAGCCATCTTCCACAATCCGCAGCGGCTGAAACTCGACAAACATCCCATGGCTTACGCTACCGGCCGCGGCCAACAGGTGTTGGCCACTACAGGCATGAGAGGAACAGAGATAGAGTAGCGTGGCATTAACAGACGAGGTGCTAAACAGCGGCTTCACCAAAGGGCTGAGATGATGCGCCGTCATGACGGTTAAGGCCTGAGGCACCAGGGTATTGACCGAGATGTTGTAGTCGCGCCCCTCCTTTGCCAGGCTGTTGACCAGGCCGACAAGCGCCATCTTGCTCGTGCTGTAGGGGGTTTCATGCATGTCACCATAGAGGCCGCTGGCTCCCGCCGTCATGACGATACGGCCATAGTTTTGCCGTTTCATCTGCGGCCACACCAACTTGGTCAGATGGAAACTGCCGTTGAGATCCACATCCAGTTGCCGTTGCCATTGCTCGAAACTCAGGCTATCGAAGGAGACAGGCGTGTGGATGCCGGCGTTATTGATGGCGATATCTATGCGACCCCAGCGCTTGAGGACAGTCTCAATCGCGCTCTTTAGGGCCTGACTGTCGGTGACGTCTAACTGGAAGCTCAGGCAGTCGGCGCCCAGTTCGGCGAGGGTACGGGCGGTCTTGTTGAGGCCGGCGCCGGCATAACTCTGGCAGCGACTATCGCCGCAGCCCGAATCGATAATGGCCAAGCGCGCCCCGCGCTCGGCTAAAGCGATCGCGTAGGCTCGTCCTAAGCCAGCCCCCGCTCCTGTGACGACAGCAACCTGTTCATCAAAACGCATCATCCTGATCCTTGTCTATCGCCGCCGAAAGTCCTATTTAAGCCAAGTGCTAAATTTATAAAACCTATATAAATTAATTAGATAAGCTTAAAGCATTTCCAGCAGAATCCCACAGTCAGACAGCTATAACAGCACATGTCTGACAAGAGTTCTTTGAGGCTGGCAACAGATTTGACTGAAATAGGTGACAAAGATGTGCGCCGCGTCAAAAATACACAAATTTTTAACAAGGCGTTTAAGCTTTATTAAAGGCCCTGAGTATTAGGCTAAGGCTCCCTGAAAAATAAAACGAGACTGTTCACATAATGCTAATGCAAGCGCTTCATCGACTTGGGCTTTTTTGCTATGCTTGGGCTATATTTTCGAGCCTGGCTCAGTCCCTACCTAATAATTACGAACGCAGATAATGAATCCCTGGATCCTGGCGACACGCCCACGTACTCTTCCCGCAGCCATTGGCCCTATCTTAGTCGGTAATGCCCTTGCCCTGTCACTGACACAATTTAGCTGGCTAATCGCCGCAACTTCAATGTTGTGCGCCCTGCTGCTGCAGATTGCCGTTAACCTGGCGAACGACTACTTCGATTTTAAGAGCGGTATCGACACCGAAGAGCGACTCGGCCCGGTGCGCGTCACCCAGAGTGGCCTGCTCGACCCAAGCAAGGTACGCAACGCCATGATCGCCTGCCTGGTGCTGGCGCTGCTGGTGGGCTCGCTGCTCATCTATCATGGTGGCTGGCCCATCGCCATCCTGGCCGCAGCCTCTATCCTGGGCGCCCTGGGTTACAGTGGCGGTCCCTACCCGCTGGCCTCCCATGGTCTGGGGGAAGTCGCCGCCTTTATCTTCTTCGGCCTGGTGGCCGTGGTCGGCAGCTACTACCTTCAGGCCCATGACACCAGTGTCGCCGCCTGGATCTTAGGCTGCGCCATCGGCCTGTTTAACGCCGCCGTGATGCTAGTAAATAACACCCGCGACATCCCCACAGATGCCAAGGCGGGCAAGCGCACCCTGGCGGTTAAGATAGGTGAAGGTCAGGCCAGAGTCCTGTATCAGGCGCTTGTCTATCTGCCGTTCGCCCTCGTCATCGGCGGTTTTCTGCTTGGGACCTTACCCGGCCTGCCTGTGCTGCTCGGCGGTCTGTCGCTAGTCCTGGCGCGCAAGCTCAACAGCGAATTTAGCCAGACCTCGGGGGCGGCGTTAAACCCGCTTCTGGGACGCACGGCGAAACTGACGGTGATCTTCAGCGCCCTATTCAGCCTGGGGCTCGCCTTAGCCTAAAGCAAGAAACCGACATAGCCATAAAAAATGCCAGCAGTTGCTGGCATTTTTTATGGCGAGTCATCACACAATTTAGAGGCAGTATTCGGTTCCGTCTTTCGAGGTAAACTCTTTACAGTGTTGATCTGCCTGACCCGTGACCAGGCTGGTCCAGGTGCGCTGACATGGGCTCTGCTCGCTATTGACGATAGTCATCAGCGCCGCCTCGACCTGCACGTCGTTGATGCCGGCCAGATCATGACGTCCCTGCTCGCCGCGGCGATCCAGCGCAATCTCGACATGAAAGCCGTTGTTCTTCAGCACCAGAGAGCTTGGCTCGCACTTATGACCAGAGAGGGCCACAAATTGCTTGGGCTGTGCCAGACCGCTCTGGCTGCCATCGGCGAAGAAGGCCAGTAGCTGCTTGTAGTAGATCACATAGCTGCAGACATCCTGGTGAGAACCCTGACTCAATGGAAAGTACTGATCCAAGATCTGCTTGGCATAGGTCAGGCCATCTTGCTGCATCTGAGGTGCCAGCGCATTGTTTCCATTAATCTGTGTCATAGGCATTACCTGCTTGATGAAGTTGTAAATACTCTGGTCTAGTTGTTCTGTCTGTATATTCATCGCCTCATCCCTCTCACTTGTGCTATCTATTGCTATGTTCGACTCGCTGATGACATCTTTGCCCTACAGCTTTAAGTGGCGCTCCAAGGGATTTGTCGCTTCCCCGATTGCTTAATTTGTAGTCTAGCGGCTTTTTCATTACAATTTCACAATAGAAATTTCACAGTGTGAATTTTACAAAATGAAGACCAATAGCAGCTTGATGAGAAAATCGCATTTCCTGGGTACTAAGATACGCAATCTCAGGAAACGTAATAACCTAACCATGGAAGACCTGTCGGCCCGCTGTGTCAGGGTAGATGCGGATTCAGCCCCCTCTGTCTCCTACCTCTCCATGATAGAACGCGGCAAGCGCGTGCCCAGCGCCGGCATGCTGGCGGTGATCGCCGCCGTGTTTCAAAAGGAGGTGGATTGGTTTCTCGACGACGCCCCAGAGGAGCAGGCGATCACCCCGGTCAAGGGCTCTCGCGGCGGGATCAGCGGCATGGCGCTGGAGCCAAGCTTCCTGTTTTCCAACGAGATTTTGCAAATCGCCATCCCAGAGATGCTTTCCCAGACAGGGATCAGCGGCCGTCAATTTGCGCACCTACTGATCCGCGCCCATCAGGAACATCATCAGAATCATTTTCCCGATCTCGAGCGCGCCGCCGAAGAGGTGGGGCTCAAACGCATGCCCCTGAGCCTCGAGGATCTGCTGGCCATTGTCCAGCGTCTCGGCCTGGTAGTGAAATGGTTTACCCGGGCGCCCAAGGCGATCCGCGAAGAGGCGGGCGCCAGCAAGCAGCACATCATCACCTCCTATTTCGAGCAGCCCAACAAGATCTGCCTCAACCAGCTGCTCAACCAGCATACCCGCCGCCTCAAGTACGATCTTGCGGTCCATATCGGCCACAGCGTGCTGCACAACAAGGATGGCCTGAAGAGCATCATGGTCGCGGGGCGCAGCCATGGCACCAGCCTGGTGGATGAGGCGGACACTCGTGGGCAATCCTCCACCGTGGACGCCCAGGATATCCTGCATGCCTGGCGGGACTTCGAGTCCAGCTTCTTCGCCGGCGCCTTGCTCTGCCCTAAGGTGCCCTTCCGGCAGTTGCTCGACCGTCATGGCTATGAGATAGATGTGGCCAAGTTGGTGGATGTCTCTCCCTCGGTGGCCATGCGCCGCATGACGGCGGTCTCCCCCTACAGCCACTGGCACTATTTCGATGCCTATTCGCCCGGTAAGCTCAAGGCCGTATACCGAGGCAACGGCATCCCCCTACCCTGGGGCAACATGCGCCAGGTGGAAGATCCCTGCCAGCACTGGGCGGTGTTTAGGATGATCAACGCCTCAACCCAGGGCTCCTCGGCGCAGATCTCCATCCTGGATGTGGCCAACGAGCCCAAGATCTACTGCTGCGAATCGATTCGGGTGAAAGACCTGGCGGGCAATCCCCATGTGCTCTGCGCCGGTATCGACCTTAACCCGGCCATCGAGGCCCAGGGCGGCGATGCCAACCAGGTGGCGCAGCAACTCAAGGAAGTCTGTGTGGACAATGGCGGCTCGGCGCCCCTGCCCGGCAACATCAAGACAGACATCAAGCGTGTGGCTAAGATCCTCAACATCAACTGGGTGGAGCGCGGCATCGACAGCGAGGCTCGGCTCATCTGTTCCCGCGGCGCCAGCTGCCCGCGCAAGCCAAGCTGCTACGAGAGTGGTGGCTGTCAGGGCTAGGCGGCCACAACAACTCAGATAAAAAAACCGCTAGTCAGCAGCTAGCGGTTTTTCTCTTCTGTAGAAGCTTAGTGAAGCACTAGAGCTTCTCTAGCGTGCGCTCGCTATGGCTCCAGTTGAGGTGATACTTTTCGCCGGCGCCCTTATCGATACGCTCGAAGGTATGGGCGCCGAAGTAGTCCCGCTGACCTTGCAGCAGGTTGGCGGGCAGAGTCTCGCTGCGATAGCTGTCGTAGTAGGCCAGCGCCGAGCCGATACAAGGCACGGGCACGCCGCTCATGATGGCCCTTGCCACCGCGCGGCGCCAGTCTTGCTGCTTGGCCGACAAGGCCAGGCTAAAGGTCTCGGCCATCAGCAGGTTGTCGAGAGGCTCTCCCACCTTCTGCGCCTCTTGATAGGCCTGGGTGATCGATTGCAGGAAGGTGGCGCGAATGATACAACCGGCGCGCCAGATCTTGGCGATTTCGGCAAAATCCAACTGCCAACCGCGCTCCTGAGCATTCATGGCCATCAGCTGGAAACCCTGGGCATAACAGGCAATCTTGGCGCAGTAGAGGGCGTTTTCAAGCTCATCGATAAAGGCGGCGCGCTCATCGTCACTCAATGTCAACGGCTCGGGGCCTGCCAGTAACAGGCTCAGCTGCTGGCGCTGTTGCTTCTGGGTACTCACCGCTCTGGCGTATACGGCCTCGGCGATAGTCGGCGCTGGGCAGCCAATCTGCAAACTGCTGACCGCAGTCCACAGGCCAGTGCCCTTCTGACCCGCCTTATCCAAGATCATCTCCACCAACGGCTTGCCGGTAAGAGGATCGGCCTGTGACAGCACATCGGCGCTGATCTCCATCAGGTAGCTGTTGAGGCTGCCCTGGTTCCAGCGCGCGAAGATCTCACCCACCTCGGCGGCGCTCAGCCCAAGACCATCGCTCAGCAGCTGATAGGCCTCGCAGATCAGCTGCATGTCGGCGTATTCGATGCCGTTATGTACCATCTTCACATAGTGACCGGCGCCGGCCGGGCCTATGTAGGTGGTGCATGGCTCGCCCTCGGTCACAGGGTTACCCGGCTCCTGACGCTCGATGGGCAGGCCGGTTTTAGGGTCAACCTTGGCGGCTATCGCCTCCCAGATGGGCTTGATCCTGTCCCAGGCCTTTATATTGCCGCTCGGCATCAAGGAGGGCCCGAAGCGGGCACCCATCTCGCCGCCTGAGATGGCGCAGCTAAAGAAGATAAACTTGTCCTGATATTGGGCTTCGCGGGCCACGGTATCTGTCCACAGGCTGTTGCCCGTATCCACCACGATATCGTCCTGCTCTATCCCGGCCTCTAGCAGGGCATTACAGACGCCATCCACTGGCGCACCGGCAGGTACCGATAGGACCAACACCCGAGGTTTTGCGAGACTGGATAACATTTCTGAAAGATTGCTACATCCTAGGATGCGCTGCGCTTGCATGGCGGGACGCTCTTTTTGCTCCTGCTCAAGCAGGGCATCTCGCTTGGCTGAGTCGAGATCGAAGGCAGCGACGCGGTAGCGATTATCGGCAATGTTAAGCGCCAGGTTTTTGCCCATAACGCCTAGGCCTATCACGCCTATGTCGAGGAGGTCTGAGTGATTTTGCATGAGATTTTTCCCCATGGGAAACTGAGATTGTCTACACCTATCCTTTATTATAGTCTGGACTATCTGAGTCAAATCATAAGCTTAAATCGCTCAATTGCTTCAACTGCGAGCCACATAGTCGATAGGCACGAAATTGGTCGCGATTATACAAAGTTTGGTAAGTTAATTACTAGGAAAAGTCCAGGCTTACTAGCCGCTGTGCAGAACAGTGTTTTCTCATTTAAAAGGTAGCGCCATCAAGCACCTGAATAACTTGCTGAATCGACTATTTCTGATTGAGCTCATGGGTCAGGGTCAGACAAACTTGCCTTAGCTGTTCCAGCTCAATGTCAGACACGCTCACCTTCTCCAAAAGCTGCTGCTTCAGCGCCAGCGCCTCTTGTTTGAGGGCCTCGCCGGCCTGAGTCACCTGAATCACCTTCTTGCGCTCATCCCGGCTATCCACATGACGCACCACCAACCCCTTGGCCTCCAGACGCTTGACGATAGGGGTTAAGGTGCCGAGATCCAGCCGAGTCGCCTGGGAGAGATCCGTCAGGCTGGCATTGTCTTTGAGCCAGAGCGCCTGCATCGCCAGATATTGCGGATAGGTCAGATCGCACTCCTGAAGCAAGGGACGATAGGCGCGCACCAAGGCATTGGCGGCGGTATAGAGGGCGAAGCAGACATTATCCGACAGGCATTGCGCCCCTTCAGTTACTACTGCCGTCTCTGCTTCACTCATCTGCTTACTCATAGTGTTACCCATCTATCTGACTTAACTGTTACTCAACTTTTGCTCAATGCGCTACCGCTTAATGTGTTACTTAATGACTTAACGTCTTATTGCTTAAAAGTTTCATCACCTTTCCCGCATATGCTAGCTGCCCCAAGCTTTAGGGCGGCTATCTTAACAGAATTCAGGAGCAAGGAGCGGACATTAAAAATACATTACTTTGCGCACAAAGTATTTGCGTTGTACTCAATTTGTTTGTAGAGTCTACCACAATTAGTTAGCGCGCAAAGCAAAATGAGGTTAATTCCATGCAAGCACAAGAGATAACACTGGCCAGCCGCCCTGAAGGCATGCCAACCCAAGCCAACTTTGGCCTTAAGCAGGTGGAACTTCCGGCCCTCAAGCCGGGCGAATTCCTGGTCAAGAACCTCTGGATGTCGGTCGACCCCTACATGCGCGGCCGCATGATAGACAGAGAGAGCTATATTGCCCCCTTCGCCTTGGATGAAGTGCTGGAAGGCGGCGCCATTGGTGAGGTTGTAGAGTCGAACCATGAAGACTTCCCTGTGGGCAGCAAGGTCAGCAGCATGAAGGGCTGGCGCAGCCACTATGTCACCGACGGTACAGATCATACCCTGCTACCGGAAACCCCTTTGTCAGAATCTCATTTCCTCGGCGTCATGGGCATGCCTGGCATGACCGCCTGGACCGGCCTTAACCGCATCGCCCAGCTGAAGGAAGGTGAGACCCTGTTTGTCTCGGCCGCCTCGGGCGCGGTCGGCAGCGTCGCCTGTCAGCTAGGTCTCTTGATGGGCGCCAAGGTGGTTGCCTCGGTCGGCTCAGATGAAAAAGCCGAGGCCCTCAAGGCGATGGGAATCGAGCAGGTGATCAACTACAAGACCACGGCTAACCTGAGTCAGGCGTTGAAAGATGCCGCGCCACAAGGCGTTGATGTCTACTTTGAAAACGTCGGTGGCGAGCATCTGGCCGCGGCGCTGGACAACATGAACGACCATGGCCGTATCGCCGTATGTGGCATGATCGCCCAGTACAACGACACTAAGCCAACCCCAGGCCCAAGCAACCTGGCCTATATCATCATGAAGAAACTCAGAGTCGAAGGCTTTATCGTGTTCGAGCATTGGCAGCACTATGGCGAGTTCGCCAAGCAGATGGGTCAGTGGCTGGCCAGCGGTAAGGTTAAGGCCGAGCAGACCATCTACGAGGGACTCGACAACGCTCCGGCGGCCTTCATCGGCCTGTTTGAAGGCAAGAACCGCGGTAAGATGGTGGTTAAGCTGTAAGCATTCACCTCACAAGATAACACCACAAAGACCGGCTCCATAGGGCCGGTCTTTTTTTACCTTTATACAACAAAGTCTTGGGCATTCACGGCCCGCCATACACAAAGGCGACACAGGCTTACAAACTCATGATACTTATCTAAGTACCCAGCGAGTACATTGCTCTCAACCAATAAACAACTTCAAAGTGGAGTGAGCAATGAAGTACCTTCCCTTAGCCCTAGTTGCCCTTGGCAGCATCAATCTGGCCCAGGCCGCCGAGTCAGACACCTATATCAGCAATGGTCAGGTCTATCACAGCAAAGGCTGGGTGGTCGAGTTTGGCGCCGGCTACAACTCAGACATCATCAAAGAACAGAAGAACGACTACAAATTTGCCTTCGGCGATCACAACCGCTTCGGCCCCCGCGTAAATGTGGGCTACCACGGCGATCGCTTCAACGCGGATCTGGACAAGGGCATCAACTACCGCCTCTACGGTAAAGACAGAGACGCCATCACCTTCAGCACCTACCTGACCGGCAACGGCTTCTGGCTGGATAAGGATGTGTCTAAGGTGCTGGCCGGCATGGAAGAGCGTCGTATCAGCGTAGATCTGGGCCTGAACATGGATATCAAGGTGGGGCCGCGCGGCGTCCTCTCCACCAACTTCCAGCACGACATCAGTGGCGAATATAAGGGTTATGTGGCGGGTGTGCGCTATCAGCAGATCCTCAAGCTTGGCAGTCTGGATCTGGTGCCGTTTGTGAGCGTAAGTTACAACAGCGCCAAGTTTAATGATCACTACTTTGGCGTCAGCAAGAAAGAGGCTCTGCCCAAGCGTCCACAGTACGAGGCCAAGGCCGGCGTGAACTATGACGTTGGCTACCAGCTGATACTGCCGCTCTCGAGCAACTGGCGCATTACCCAGCAGACCAGCTACACCCGCCTGAGCAAGGAGATTGCCGACTCGCCCATTACCGATTCACGCAATCAGTGGTCGGCCAACCTGATGGCGAGCTACCGTTTCTAAAAAATTGGAAAAATTAGGCCTAAACCCCGCTCGGCCTAAGGGCAAAGGATCTGCCCAGCTTATTTGAAGCAAGAGAAACTCCCTGGAAAGAGACTCCCTGCAAAGAAACTTTTTCTGCAAAAATAAGCTCCCTGCAAAAGAAAAAAGCCTGCATCATGCAGGCTTTTCATCCAATACGCGCTTTCTTCCGGTTTGGTTTAGCGACATATATAACCTAAGAACTATTTCAGTTTCAGCAGGCCAACCAGCACGCAGATGGCGCCGCCGACCATGCCTGCCCAGGCCTCTATGGGGGTGTCGCCGTTAACCGCGCGGGTGATCTGCGAACTGGTAGAATCGTAGATGTTGTAGCCCCACCATGCCAAGGCCACGCCGATAACCAACAGGACAATCCCTAAATACTTACTCTTCATTTCCCCAACCTCTTGAAAAACAATCTTAGTCCCAGCATACGACAGCTTAAAGCCATATTTCAATGACAGGATTTATGCCTCGAGATTTATCCCGCAACAATTACGGCTGAAACGCTAAGCAGGCTCCCCCCCTCGGCGACCGCCCAAGACAGACCCCAGCTAATACAAGGGGCTAATACAAGGGGCTAGCAGCCTTCATCTAAAAGAGCCAACTAGAAGACTAGCGTCATGCTCTGCCCCGGTTTTAGGGCCTGCCAATGGCGGGTAAGCTCGGTGATCTCGGCAATTATCTGCTTGAACTCATGCTCACTCACTAGGGGAATGGCGAGCCCTCGCTGCTCACAGCCCTGGGCGAGCAGATAACAGAAACCCTCGAAGTTGAGCTCCTGCGACCAATAGAGCTACTGCAGCGCCTCCACCATGGATTCTGTCTGCCACACCTGGGTCTTATCGGCTATCTGCCGCGACAGCTGATTATGCTCCAGGGTAAAGCTGATGTTGGCACCAGCCTTTAGCTGACCATAGAAGGCGCCAGCAATCGCCAGGGTCTTCTCCACCACGTAATGGATCATGTCGTGGGGCGCGATCCCCTGCTCCGGCATCTGGGTCTCGGTGCGACTGGCGTCCTGACGAACACAGCAAAGTTTGCCGTAGCGGCCATCTCCCTTGGTAAAAATCACTTCCATATTTAATGCCTCACTCATTCCTTACAAAATAGCGCCTTACTCCTCGCTCACAGCAATGTCCGCTTCCAGCCTGACCCTTTGCTCCTCATGCTCGGAGACTAGCTCACCATTCGGGCTGAAGCGGCGCCATATACCGACCTTCTCGCCATCTCGGTATTGCCCCTCTACGGCGAGCTGACCACCGCGGTAATATTCGCGATAGCTGCCCTCTAGCTTGTCATTACGGTAGTTTTTCACCAGCTCCAGGCTGCTATCGTCATAAAAACGTGTCCAGGTACCGACCTTGCTGCCTGTGGCATAATATTCGATGCACTCCTTGGTGCCATTCTCATAAAACTCGGTCACCTCACCGTGAAGCTGACCCGTCTTGAAGTGGGCGATCCCCTGCAAGATGTCGGTATCCTGAAAATAGGTTCGCCACTCGCCATCTTCTTTGTCCTCGACCATGGTGCCTTCTATCACCACCTTGCCGAAGCTGTATTGCTGCCACAGGCCGTCACGCAGGTCGTCCACATAATGGATGCGATTTCTTAATCTGTCTGGATCCCAGTAACTCGTGCTCCAGCCGTTACGCTTGCCCTGGCGATATTCGATAGACTCAGACAGCAGACCGCCCTCGAAACCGTAGTGTTTTTCCGTGCCCTGTTTCAGCCCATCTTGATAGGGGATCTCCTTATTCAGGGTGCCATCTTCCAGATAGACACGGGTCACGCCCGTTATCTGACCATCGACATAATGCGTAACCGCCTGGACGGCACCACTTTCATAAAAGTCCTGCAGCTCGCCGTTAAGCTTGCCTTGACGGAGCATGGCTTGCTGCTTTAGCCAGCCATCATCGCCGAAATACTTGGCCTTACCGCTATAGGGCTCGACCTCACCGCGCAGATGAAAGCGGCCGTCGATCCTTTCAAGCTTCTCAAAGTCGACATAGTCTTTGGTCAGCTCATCCATTGCCATGTAGCCCAGGCCCAGAAAAGTCACGGCGATTAAAACCGCCGACAGCCTGTTAGGTTTTGTCATCCTTTTTCTCCAACTCCCTGACACCAGAGCTCGCCTTCTTCCCTATGTCACTCTTCACCATAGGCATGTCACAGCCAAGCACAAAATAAAAGCTATGATTTACAGCTAATTGGTCATGAGACACGCCGAGAATGCCGCTATAGTTAATAGATATTGGTCTTTTGGCAAGGTTTTTATGGGGAAGCTTATGAATATTAGAGACTTGAGTGTGGTCAAGAAGATATGGGCAAGTTATCTGGCCGTGTTTGTCGTGTTTGCCATCGTCGCAACCCTGCTGATCTTGAGCCTGTCGGCGCTCAATAACAACATCCGGGTGCTGACCGACAAGAGCCTGCCCTCGGTCGCCATTCTCAAGGGGATACAGGTCGACATCACCAAGGTGCGAAAAGATGAATTTTCGCTACTGCCTAACAGTGACAACCCCAAGATAGGCCAGTGGCTGCAAGATCTGGACAGATGGCGCGCCGACGTTCAGGCGGGCATTTCCGCCTATGAGGCGCTACGGCTCAACGAACAAGAGCGTCAATCCTTTAAGGTATTCAAAGACACCTGGAATCAGTATATACAGGAGACCAGCGCCTATAACGGCCTGCTCAATCAGGGAGATGCCGACAAGGCTAACCAGGTGGTGCTGGCGAGTTTCGGCACCTATTCCAAGGCGCTCAGCAGCCTGGACGACACCCTGGGACTCAACGATGAACTGGTCAAGCAGATAGGCATAAATGTGCACGACGAGGCGCTATCGACCCAATATAGCGCGGGCATAGGGGCGCTGGTGATCATCATAGTAATCGCCCTCGCCTCCACCTTGCTATCGCGGGCCATCTGCCGCCCCATCGACAGGGCCTTGACTTTCGCCGCCAACATTGCCAAGGGACAGCTTAACAACACCATAGACGAACAGGCCCTGACCCAGGATGAGCTTGGCACCCTGCTGCGCGAATTAGTCACCATGCAGAGCAATCTGCATTCTCTGGTCTCAGAGATCAACGACTCCACCATACAGCTGACCGCCGCTGTCGAAGAGGTGAGTGCCATCTCGGCGCAAAACGCCTCCAGCATGCAGAACCAACAGCTCGAACTCAGCTCGGTGGCCTCGGCCATGACCCAGATGCAAGCCGCCGTGGGTGAAGTGGCGCAGAATACCGAGAACGGCGCAACCTCAGCCTATTCGGCGACAGAGATCGCCAAACAAGGCACTGAGACACTGGCCCAGACTATCTCGGTGATCGAGCGGGTCTCCCAGACGATTCAGCAGTCGGACCTATTGGCCCAAGAGCTGGAATCCAGCTCCAACAACATCAATATGGTGGTGGATGTGATCCGTGGCATTGCCGAGCAGACCAACCTGCTGGCCCTCAACGCCGCCATCGAGGCCGCCCGCGCCGGCGAACAGGGCCGAGGCTTCGCCGTAGTAGCCGATGAGGTGAGATCTCTGGCACAGCGCACCCAGGATTCCACGGCGCAGATCGTGGATATCGTCAATCAGCTGCAGGAAAACAGCAGTAAGATTGGCCACTCCAGCCAGGAGTGCCAGACGGGCATAGGCCAGTGTGTCGAGCAGGTCAACGCCGCTGGCAGCCAGATAGGCGAGATAGCGCATTCGGTGGAAAACATCGCCCAGATGAGCACCCAGATCGCCACCGCCTGTAGCGAGCAAAATGCGGTCTCCGAGGAACTCAACCGCAGCGTGGATCATATCAACAATGTCTCTACCGAAATGACAGAGGGTGCCTCTCAGACCGCCATCGCCTGTCAGGAGATCAGCAACCTGGCCCACAGCCTCAAGGCCAGGATTGAGACCTTTAAGCTATGAGTCAGCAGCAAAAATGAGTACCGAAACAAAAAGGGCCCTAGGGCCCTTTATTAATAACGAGTAGAAGACGCGCTAGACGTGGGCGTCGGCGTAACCCATGCGGGTCAGGGCGTTGCGCACCAGTTCTAGGGTGTAGGGATCTTCTATGGTTGCCGGCATCTTGAACTCTTGATTGTCGGCAATCTTACGCATGGTGCCGCGCAGTATTTTACCCGAGCGCGTCTTAGGCAGCTTAGGCACGGCGCTCACCAGCTTAAAGGCGGCCACAGGGCCAATCTGCTCACGCACCAGGGCGATCAGCTCCTTGTAGAGCTGCTCGTCGCTGAGATCGCAGCCTTTCTTGAGCACCACCAGACCCAGAGGCACCTGCCCCTTGAGCTTATCGTCCACCCCAATCACCGCCGCCTCGGCCACCGCCTCATGCTGACACAACACCTCTTCGAAGCGTCCGGTCGACAAACGGTGACCGGCCACATTAATGATGTCGTCGATGCGGCTCATGATATAGAGATAGCCCTCATCATCCATGTAACCGGCATCCCCTGTGAGGTAATAACCCGGATACATGGAGAGGTAGCTCTCCTTGTAGCGTCCCTCGTTTTGCCACAGGGTCGCCAACGTGCCCGGCGGCAGCGGCAGCTTGATCACCACGTTGCCCGACTGATCCGGCGCCACGACATCGCCCATCTCATCGAGCACCTGCACATCATAACCAGGCACCGCCTTGGCAGGAGAGCCCGCCTTGACGGGTACCGGCGCCGTGCCCATCAGATTGGCGGCGACCGGCCAGCCGGTTTCTGTCTGCCACCAGTGGTCGATCACCGGCTTGTCGAGCTGCTGCTCGGCCCAGTGCAGGGTATCGGGATCGCAGCGCTCACCGGCGAGGAACAAAGTGCCGAGACAGCTAAGGTCCACATCCTTGAGGTAATCGCCCTCGGGATCGTCGCGTTTGATGGCGCGGATCGCCGTCGGCGCGGTAAAGAAACTTTTCACATTATATTTGGCTATGGTGCGCCAGAAGATACCGGGATCCGGCGTGCCCACAGGCTTACCCTCGAACAGTACCGTGGTGGCGCCAACCAGTAAGGGGCCATAGACGATGTAGGAGTGACCAACCACCCAGCCCACATCCGAGGCCGCCCAGAAGACATCTCCCGGGTTAATATCATAGATATGCTTCATCGACCAGGCGAGCGCCACGGCGTGGCCGCCATTGTCGCGCACTACCCCCTTGGGCTGACCCGTGGTGCCCGAGGTATAGAGGATATAAAGGGGATCGGTCGCCTCTACCGTCTGACAGTCGATGTTTGGCGCATCGGCCATGGCCCCCTGCCAGTCGACGTCACGGCCGTCGACTAAGTCTGCTTGCAGCTGAGGACGATTGAGGATCACACACTGCTCCACCTTGTGGCTCGCCTGCTCCAGCGCATCGTCCAGCAGTGGCTTGTAAGCCACCACGCCCGATGGCTCGACGCCGCAGGAGGCGGAGAGGATCATCTTAGGCTTGGCATCATCGATTCGGGTCGCCAGCTCGTTGGCGGCGAAACCGCCGAATACCACAGAGTGAATCGCCCCAAGGCGGGCACAGGCCAGCATGGCATAGGCTGTCTCTGGCACCATGGGCATATAGATGATCACCCTGTCGCCTTTGACGACGCCCTGGCTGGCCATGTAGCCCGCCAGTCGGCTCACCTGGGCCTGCAGCTCGTTGTAGGTGATCCCATATTCTGTGCCCGTAATCGGGCTCACATATTGAATCGCCACCTGCTCGCCACGCCCGGCCTCCACGTGTCTGTCGACCGCGTTATAACAGGTATTGAGCTGCCCGCCGCTAAACCAGCGATACATAGGTGCCTGACTGTCATCGAGTACCCTGTCGAACGTCTTGTCCCAGGCTAAGGCCCCGGCGGCCTCGCCCCAGAAGGCGTTAGGATTATCGATAGATTCCTGGTGTAACTGATTATGCAAATCCTTCATGTGATCTTCTCCGAATGACATGCGCCCGCCACTCACGGTCGACATATCGGCTTCCCCTTCCATACGATTTGGCTTATGCGCCATAGATCACATTATGGAGCCAAGTTGCACTTTTCCCATTAGACCTTTGCCTAACCTCACCCCAAACCCGCGGCTGGCGGTTATTTCACCAGTGTGCAGTGCAATTTTTACAGCCAGATAGACCATTAGCACCACCTAAAATCTTTACCTTTACGTAAACTTCATATATCGTGCTAGGAAAGTTAATCAATATGGTATTTTTTCGATGAGTGACAAACACAGTCCACAGACCACCTACTCTATCAGCGACCTGTCGAAGGAGTTCGATATTACTACCCGTAGTATCCGCTTCTACGAAGATCAGGGGCTGCTGAAACCTAAGCGCCGCGGGCAAACCCGCATCTATGGCCTGAAAGATCGCGTTCGTCTCAAGCTGATCTTAAGGGGTAAACGTCTGGGCTTCTCGCTCGCCGAAACCCGCCGTCTGTTCGAGCTCTACGACGCCGATAAGAACAGCAGTACCCAGCTTCACACCATGCTGGAATTGGTGGAAGAGAAGAAATCGGCCCTGCAGCAGCAGATGGACGACATCAAGGTGGTCTTGATGGAGCTCAACTCCGCCGAGCAGCAGTGCCGCGCCGCCCTGGAGCAGCAAGAACGCGCCTAGGCCGGGCACAGACCATATCGAGTTAACGCAGCAACAAATTGAACACAAGCAAGGTTGGGTAAACCGGCCTGATAACAAATTATAAAAGCATCTGACCTGTAGGATAAAACAATGACTCAACTCTACTCCTCTCTCAACTTCGGCCTCGGCGAAGATATCGACATGCTGCGTGACGCAGTGCGCAGCTTCGCCGCCAACGAAATCGCTCCTATCGCCGCCAAGGTGGATCAGGAAAACGCCTTCCCTAACGAGCTTTGGCCCGTGCTGGGCGAGATGGGCCTGCTTGGGGTGACAGTGCCCGAAGAGTACGGCGGAGCAGACATGGGTTACCTGGCCCACGTGGTCGCCATGGAGGAGATCTCCCGCGCCTCGGCCTCTATCGGCCTAAGCTATGGTGCGCACTCAAACCTGTGTGTTAACCAGATCAACCGTAACGGTAATGCCGAACAAAAAGCCAAGTACCTGCCTAAGCTGGTGAGCGGCGAGCATATCGGCGCCCTGGCGATGAGTGAGCCTAACGCGGGTTCAGACGTGGTCTCTATGAAGCTGAGCGCTCGCAAAGAGGGTGACCGTTATATCCTCAACGGCAACAAGATGTGGATCACCAACGGCCCAGACGCCGACACCTATGTGATCTACGCCAAGACAGACATGGACAAGGGCCCACACGGCATCACAGCCTTCATCGTCGAGCGTGGCTTCAAGGGCTTCAGCCAGGCGCAGAAGCTGGACAAGCTGGGCATGCGCGGCTCTAACACCTGTGAGCTGGTGTTCGAAGACTGTGAAGTGCCAGAAGAGAACATCCTTGGCGGCCTCAACAACGGCGTTAAGGTGCTGATGAGCGGCCTGGACTATGAGCGCGTGGTGCTCTCTGGCGGCCCACTGGGGATCATGACCGCCTGTATGGATATCGTGGTGCCTTACATTCACGAGCGTGAGCAGTTCGGCAAGTCTATCGGTCAGTTCCAGCTGGTACAGGGCAAGCTTGCCGACATGTACACAGGCATGAACGCCGCCAAGTCTTACGTCTATAACGTGGCCAAGTCATGCGATCGCGGCGAGACCACACGTAAAGACGCCGCCGGCGCCATCCTTTATAGCGCGGAACTAGCCACCAAGATGGCGTTGGATGCCATCCAGCTGCTGGGCGGCAACGGTTATGTCAACGAATACGCCACGGGTCGCCTGCTGCGCGATGCCAAGCTCTATGAGATTGGCGCCGGTACCTCAGAGATCCGTCGCATGCTGATCGGCCGCGAGCTGTTCAACGAGTCGAAATAGTCGAATGCGTAGAGTAGGCCGGACCCAGTCCGGCCTCGGGCGGGCAATCGCCACTTCCCGTTCACCACAGTCTTAAAAGGAACCAAGCCGTGACGCAACTGAGCAGTCAAATCAATCCCCGCAGCGACGAGTTTAAGGCCAAGCATCAACAGATGAGCCAGGTGGTCGCCGATCTCAAGTTAAAACTGTCTGAAATCGAACAAGGCGGTGGCGCCGTCGCCATGGAGCGCCATCTCTCCCGTGGCAAGCTGTCGCCACGTCAGCGTGTCGAGAAGCTACTGGATCCCGGCTCGCCGTTTCTGGAGATCTCCCAGTTTGCCGCCTACCAGGTCTATGACGACGTGGTACCGGCCGCGGGCATCATCGCCGGTATCGGCCGCGTCAGCGGCGTCGAGTGCATGATCATCGCCAACGATGCCACGGTAAAAGGCGGAACCTACTATCCACTGACGGTGAAGAAACACCTCAGGGCCCAGGAGATCGCCGAGCGCTGTCACCTGCCCTGCATCTATCTGGTGGACTCGGGCGGGGCAAACCTGCCGCGCCAGGACGAAGTGTTCCCCGACAGAGACCATTTCGGACGCATCTTCTATAACCAGGCCAAGATGTCCTCCAAGGGCATCCCACAGATCGCCGTGGTGATGGGCCTGTGTACCGCGGGCGGCGCCTATGTGCCCGCCATGGCCGATGAGTCGATAATCGTCAAGGAACAGGGCACCATCTTCCTGGCGGGCCCACCATTGGTGAAGGCCGCTACAGGCGAAGAGGTCTCGGCCGAAGAGCTGGGCGGCGCCGAGGTGCACACTAAGATCTCGGGCGTAGCCGACCATATGGCGCAAAACGATGAGCACGCCCTGGAATTGGCGCGCAAGTCGGTGACCCGCCTCAATCACAACAAGCAGATCGCCAGCCAACTGAGCCCGGTCAAGCCGCCTAAGTTCGATATCAACGAGCTCTACGGCATAGTGGGGACAGATCTGAAGAAGCCGTTCGATGTCAAAGAGGTGATCGCCCGTATCGTGGACGACTCGGATTTCGACGAGTTCAAGGCCAACTATGGCGCCACCCTGGTGTGTGGCTTCGCCCGCATCCACGGCTACCCAGTTGGCATCGTCGCCAACAACGGCATCCTCTTCTCCGAGTCGGCGCAGAAAGGCGCCCACTTCATCGAGCTCTGCTGTCAGCGCAAGATCCCGCTGCTGTTTTTGCAAAACATCACAGGCTTCATGGTGGGTAAGAAGTATGAGCACGAAGGGATAGCCAAGCATGGCGCCAAGATGGTGACCGCCGTTTCCTGCGCCACCGTGCCTAAGTTCACCGTGATCATCGGCGGCTCATACGGCGCCGGTAACTACGGCATGTGTGGCCGCGCCTTCGAACCGACCATGATGTGGATGTGGCCTAATGCCCGCATCTCTGTGATGGGTGGCGAACAGGCAGCCGGCGTGCTGGCAACCGTGCGCCGCGACGGTCTGGCCCGCAAAGGGGTGGACTGGCCAGCCGAAGATGAGGCCGCCTTCCGCGCCCCTATCGTGGCTCAGTATGACAAGGAGGGACATCCTTATCATGCCAGCGCACGCCTGTGGGACGATGGCATTATCGATCCGGCCCAGACCCGTGACGTGGTCGGCCTTGCCCTCTCTGCGGCGCTCAATGCGCCGATTGAAGACACCAAGTTTGGCGTGTTCCGCATGTAATGCGCCGCTAAGTCAACAATCGATAACGCAGAGGCAAGGAAGTAGACCATGACAAGCCAAACGATTACGCAAGAATTTGAATACTTAAGCTGCGCCCTAAGCGATGGGGTCGGCGAGATGGTGCTTGACCGCGCCGACAAACATAACGCCTTCGATGAGGTGATGATCGCTGAGATGATCGCCGCCCTCGACCTGTTCGCGGCCGACGACAGCTGTCAGTTGCTGGTGCTTAAGGCCAACGGCCGTAACTTCAGCGCCGGCGCCGACCTCAACTGGATGCGCAAGCAGGCCAAGATGGATTTCGAGCAGAACCTGAGTGACGCCAACGAGCTGGCGACCCTGATGCACAAGCTCGATAAGTTCCCCAAGCCAACCCTGGCCTTGGTACAAGGCGCAGCCTTCGGCGGCGCCCTGGGGCTTATCTGCGCCAGCGATATCGCCATCGCCGACAGCCGCGCCAGCTTCTGCCTGAGTGAGGTCAAGCTCGGGCTTATCCCGGCGGTGATCAGCCCCTATGTGGTACGCGCCATGGGCCAGCGCGCCTCGCGTCGCTACATGCTGACCGCCGAGCGTTTCGACGCCGAAACCGCGCTCAAGCTCAATGTGATCCATGAGATTAACGATGATCTCGAGGGTGCCAGCGCGCCTATCATAACCGCGCTCAAGGGCAACAGCCCTCAGGGCATGGCTTGGGTCAAGACCCTGCTGTCACGCCTCGAAGATGGTGTGATCGATCAGGAGACCCTGGCCTACACCAGCGAGCGTATCGCCCGCATTCGCGTCTCAGACGAGGGCCAGGAGGGGCTAAACGCCTTCTTCGAGAAGAGAAGCCCAAGGTGGAACGCCTAATGAAGCCAGAGATCATCTTTGACCCTATTGCCCTACAAGTTCGGGGAGCACGCTAACATGTTTACCAAATTATTGATCGCCAACCGTGGCGAAATCGCCTGCAGAATCATCAAGACCGCACAGGTCATGGGCATCAAAACCGTCGCCCTCTACTCGGACGCCGACAAGGACGCTCGCCATGTGGCCATGGCCGACGAGTCCTTCTACCTGGGCGGCAGCGCCCCGAGCGAGTCTTACCTCAAGGGCGAATTAATCCTAGAGATCGCCAAGCGCAGTGGCGCCCAGGCTATTCACCCTGGCTACGGCTTCCTGTCGGAAAACGCCGACTTTGCCCGCCAATGTGAGCAGGCCGGTATCGCCTTCGTCGGCCCAAGCGCCGATGCCATCGATGCCATGGGCAGCAAGAGCGCCGCCAAGATCATCATGGAACAGGCCAATGTTCCTCTGGTGCCGGGCTATCACGGCGACGACCAGAGCGACGAGGTGCTGCTCAAGGCCTCTAAAGAAATTGGCTTCCCTCAACTGATCAAGGCCGCCTACGGCGGCGGTGGTAAGGGGATGCGTATCGTCGAGTCCGAGTCTGAGGCCCTGGAGGCGATCAACTCGGCGCGCCGCGAGGCGGCCTCATCTTTTGGCAACGACAAGCTGCTGATCGAGCGCTACCTGAGACAGCCTCGCCACGTCGAGGTGCAGGTGTTTGCCGATACCCAGGGCAACTGCATCTATCTGTCGGATCGCGACTGCTCTATTCAGCGTCGTCACCAGAAGGTGGTCGAAGAAGCCCCGGCTCCTGGCCTGTCTGACAGCCTGCGCCGCGCCATGGGCGAGGCCGCCGTGGCCGCCGCCAAGGCGATCGACTATGTAGGCGCCGGCACGGTGGAATTTCTGCTGGACACCCATGCAACCGAGGAGAGCAACAGCTTCTACTTCATGGAGATGAATACCCGTCTGCAGGTGGAACATCCGGTAACTGAGATGGTCACAGGCCAAGATCTGGTCAAGTGGCAGCTGATGGTCGCCAGCGGCAGCGAGCTGCCCCTGAGCCAGGAGGATGTGCGCATCCACGGCCACTCCTTCGAGGTACGTATCTACGCCGAAGATCCGCAGAACGAGTTCCTGCCCGCCAGCGGCAAGCTCAACTTCCTGCGTGAGCCGGAGCAGAACCGCTATGTGCGTATCGATTCCGGCATCCGCGAGAACGATGTGATCAGTAACTTCTACGACCCTATGATCGCCAAGCTGATCGTCTGGGACGAGTCGCGCCCCCGCGCCCTGCAGCGCCTGGTGCACGCCCTGGAGTCATACCAGATCAGCGGCCTCAAGCACAACATAGAGTTTCTGGCCAACATCGCCGAGCACCAGGCCTTCAGTCAGGCAGACTTCAGCACAGACTTTATCGAGCGTTATGGCGACACCCTGATAGGTGCCAACCTGGATGGCGACAACAGCCATGAGCAGAATGGCGCCCTGGCCTTCGCCGCCCTCTATCACCTGTGCGCCCAGAAGGAACAGGCCAAGCTTACAGCGACCAACAGCCAAGATCCCTACTCTCCCTGGGGACAGGTGAGCGGCTTCAGACTTAACCGCAGCGGCATGCATCAGCTCTCCCTGCTGGACGATGAGCATGAGGTGCAGCACCTGACCCTGAGCCAGGTGGGCGATTGCTACTACCTGAACCTGAACGATCAACAACTGACCCTGAGCGGCGAACTGAAACAAGATCTGCTACACGCCGAGATCAACGGCCACAAGAGCAAGATCCCCGTCAGCCGCGAAGGCGATGACTTCACCCTCTTCCTGCCGAGCGGCAGCTATCACTTCCGCGCCCTGCAGACAGAGGTAGTGGAGGAGCAGGCCAACAGCGAAGACAAGCTCAAGGCGCCGATGAACGGCACTATCGTCACTCACCTGGTCGAGGTGGGCGATGAGGTCGAAGCGGGTCAAGGCCTGATGGTGATGGAAGCGATGAAGATGGAATACACCATAGAGGCGCCGTTCGACGGCAAGGTGGCGGCCTTCTTCTTCCAGCCAGGCGAATTGGTGAGCGATGGCGCCCTGCTGCTCGAAGTCACTGCGAAAGAGGACGCTTAACCATGTCCGCGACGAACAGCTTTCCAAGCAAGGTCAGTATCTTCGAGGTCGGCGCCCGCGACGGCCTGCAGAACGAGAAGGCGGTCACCACCGCCGACAAGCTGACCCTTATCGATCAACTGGGCGCGGCGGGCCTGACCCGCATCGAGGCCGGCAGTTTCGTCTCCCCCAAGTGGGTGCCGCAGATGGCCGACTCGGGCGATATCTTCCGCCAGCTCAGCAAACGCCCGGGCGTGGTCTACAGCGCATTGACCCCTAACCTCAAGGGGCTGGAACTTGCGCTTGACGCCGGGGCCGACGAGGTTGCCATCTTCGGCGCCGCCTCGCAGAGCTTTAGCCAGCGTAACATCAACTGCTCTATCGAGGAGTCGATCGAGCGCTTCATCCCTGTGATGGAGGCGGCTCAGGCGAAACAGATCCCCGTGCGCGGCTATGTGTCCTGCGTGCTGGGCTGTCCCTACGAGGGCGAGATCCAGGTCGAGGAAGTGGCTCGCGTGGCAGAGATCCTTTACAAAATGGGCTGCTACGAGATCTCTCTGGGTGACACCATAGGCGTTGGCACCCCCTTAAATGCCCGTAGAATGGTGGAAGCGGTCGCGTGCAGGGTGCCGGTGGAGAAACTGGCGCTACACTTTCATGACACCTATGGTCAGGCATTAGCCAATATTCTTGCCTGCCTGGAGACTGGCGTCAGCGTCATCGACAGCTCGGTGGCGGGCCTGGGTGGCTGCCCTTATGCCAAAGGCGCATCGGGCAACCTAGCCACGGAAGATCTGGTCTATATGCTCCACGGCATGGGAATAGAGACAGGTGTGGCTCTTAACGACCTGATCAAGGCGGGTAACACCATCAGCCAGGCACTGGGTAGAGTCAGTGGTGCCAAGGTCGCACGCGCGCTAACAGAATAATAGGGTTGGGCTCAGGCCCGACTCACGCTCAAAGGAGATAATGATAATGGCAGGACTCAATAAGCTGGTCGCCAGCTATGAAGAAGCATTGGAAGGTCTGACAGACAACATGACCGTCATGGTCGGTGGCTTCGGCCTCTGCGGTATTCCCGAAGGCTTGATCGCCCAGATGGTCAAGAGTGGTGCCAAGGGGCTCACCGCCATCTCGAACAACGCTGGGGTAGACGATTTCGGCCTTGGGCTGCTGCTCAAGAGCCGCCAGATCAGCACCATGATCGCCTCCTATGTGGGCGAAAACGCCACCTTCGAGCAGCAGATGCTCTCGGGTGAACTTAACGTGATCCTCACCCCGCAAGGCACGTTAGCCGAGAAGATCCGCGCCGGCGGCGCCGGTATCCCCGCCTTCTTTACCGCAACCGGTTACGGCACCCCTGTGGCCGAAGGCAAGGAGACCCGCGAGATCGACGGTCGTCACTATGTGCTGGAGCCTGCGCTGACCGCAGATTTCGCCTTGGTGCGCGCCTGGAAGGCCGATACCATGGGTAACCTGGTGTTTCGCAAGACGGCGGCTAACTTCAACCCTATGATGGCCACGGCCGGTAAGATCACTGTGGTCGAAGCGGAGCATATCGTCGAGCCGGGAGAGCTGGATCCCGACCATATCCATACACCAGGCATCTATGTGGATCGCCTGATCCAAGGTACGTTCGAGAAGCGTATCGAGCAGCGCACAGTGAAGAGCAAATAGGGAGGCGACACCATGGCTTTATCGAGAGAACAACTGGCACAGCGTGTTTCCCAAGAGCTACAGGATGGTTTTTATGTCAACCTGGGCATTGGCATCCCGACGCTGGTCGCCAACTATATTCCCGAAGGCATGCAGGTGATGCTGCAGTCGGAAAATGGCCTGCTCGGCATGGGTGAATTCCCCACCGAAGAGACCATAGACGCAGATTTGATCAACGCGGGTAAACAGACGGTCACCGCCGTCCCCGGCGCTTCCTTCTTCTCCTCGGCCGAGAGCTTCGCCATGATCCGCGGTGGTCATGTGGATCTCACCGTGCTGGGCGCCTTCGAGGTGGATGTGGAAGGCTCAATCGCCTCCTGGATGATCCCCGGCAAGCTGATCAAAGGCATGGGCGGCGCCATGGATCTGGTGGCCGGTGCCGACAATATTATCGTCACCATGATGCACGCCGATAAGCACGGCAACTCTAAGCTACTGCCTAAGTGTGAGCTGCCGCTGACCGGCTATGGCTGTATCAAGCGCGTGCTAACTGACCTGGCCTTCCTGGAGATCAAAGATGGCGCCTTCCACCTGCTGGAACGCGCTCCAGGCGTAAGCGTCGAGGAGATTATCGAGAAAACGGCTGGCAAGCTTATCGTGCCTGAGCATGTACCTGAGATGCAGCTCTAATCGCTAGGCACGAATCCTCAAAAAAAGCCCAGCGTTATCGCTGGGCTTTTTTATTACCGAAATCTAACGCTTTAGACATTCGCCAGGCATTGGTTAGGCATTAGCGCGGTGCACCGCCTGGCTCCAGAACTGACGCGCCAGCTGGCGTGACTCCATCGACTTGAGTGAGCTGCGCTCGCCAAGCTGCCGATCGGCCAGGGACTGGGCAAAGCCTTCGCTGGCCAGCTCGCTGATCGCCTGCAGCGAATCGCTGATATCCACCGCCGCCAGTCCCTGCTCCTGCATGGCATCGGCGCTCAGCTCCGTCATCTGATTAATCTTATCGATACGGGTCACCAGCTCGGCAAACACGGCCTCAGCTTGTTTCACCAGCTGCACCGCCTGAGTTGCCTGACGCTGACCCGCGGTCAGTGTGTTCGCCGCATTGGCCGTACTCTGCTGGAACTTGGCGATGATGGCATCGATCTGACTGGTGGAATCTGCGGTGCGCGCCGACAGCTGACGCACCTCGTCGGCCACCACGGCAAAGCCCCGACCCGACTCTCCGGCCCTTGCCGCCTCAATGGCGGCGTTAAGCGCCAGCAGGTTAGTCTGCTCGGCAATCTTAGTGATCACCTCCAGCACCTGATTAATCGCCACACTGTCATGCTCTATCTCGCTAACCACCTGGGCAAAGTTGCCCACCTCGCCGTGTAGCTCATCTATGCTGGCCACCACGGCATCGAGCTGCTCATAGCCCTGCAGCACAGCCGCCTGACTGGCTTCGACATCTGCCGAGACCTGCTTAAGCTGCTGACCCAGCTCATTAAAGCTGGCGGTCAACTCTTCCACTGCCGCCGCGGCCTGGGCCGTCTGTTGATTCTGACCATCGGCACGCTCGGCCGTGGCCGTGATAGAACCGAGCAGGGCGTCGCTGTCTCTGGCGATAACGCTTGAGGCATCTGTCATCCGTCCTACCACACCGGCGATCTCAGCCGTGGTGAACTCCATGGCAAATTGAATATTGCCCAGCTCGTCCCGCCTTCCGGCGTAGATGTGTCTGGCCACAGGGTCTGACACGATAGTGAGTGCATGGTCATTCAGGGCCCTTAGCGGCGCCAAGAGGAGCCTCATGCCAAACGCCAACAGCGGCGCGCAGACGAGCGCCAACCAGGGCGAGATATTACTCAGGCCGATGGCTAACATAAGGCAGAGAAAAGCGAATAGGGTCAACTTGCCGCCATAACTGAGCTTGGCATCCTTGATCTCGCTGCGCTGCTCCGACTTATTCAGGCTCTGATAGATATCGCTGGCGCGCTCTACCTGGGCCTGGCTCGCCCGGCGGCGCACCGATTGATACTCCTTGACCTGACCATTCTCCATCACGGGCGCCACATAGGCATTGACCCAATAGTAAGAGCCATCTTTACAGCGATTCTTCACCACCCCCAGCCAGGATTGCTTCTGCGCCAGGCGCTGCCACAAGATGGCAAAGGCGGCCTTGGGCATGTCGGGATGGCGCACTATGTTGTGGGGCTGCCTGACCAGTTCCTCCTCGGAAAACCCACAGATACGACAAAAATCCTCGTTGGCATAGCCGATATTGCCCTTGAGATCCGTCGTGGACAGCAGAATATCATCGTCGGTCAGCACGACCTCGTTGTCTATCACGGGTTGATTGTTTCGCATGCATTTTAATTAGTTATCCAAGCGGTGACTGAATTTTGACGCCTGACAATTCATTGGCAATTGATCTAAAGCAATGTTTCTGTATCAATTAGGGTTACAACTGTTGATTTTTTGAGCCAGATCTCATAGGAGGCGTCTTTCAACAGGTGCTAATCAAGGTGTTAATAATAAAGATTATTTTCACCTAATTCGTTGAATTTATGTTCACAAAACACCTTGTAACAGCTTTTGTTTGCCATTTACGTCTAATCCACACTATCATCATGGCCTTTAGCGACGACGCGCCTGCCAGGGTGGCCCATAGCGCGTTCGCCATCAAGATGACAAAACCGACTAGACTAAAGCCGTAAGAGTGAAATGATGAAATTAGCAGGCCACCTAGACTGATGCACTATTTTGCCTACAAGACGCAGCTCCTTGCTGCCCTCCTCCTCTGCTTAAGCCTGCCGGCGCTGGCGCAGCATACCCCAGCGACGCGCTGCGGTGTAGCCACTGGATTCCCCCCCTATCAGTTTTCCGCAGGCGGTGAGACCACAGGGTTTGATGCCGACGTGGCCAGGCTGATATTCAAGCGTCTTGGTATGCCGTTTCAGTTTCGGCAGCAGGCCTGGGATCTGGTATTCAATGAACTCAGATTCGGTGACATTGAGCTGATCGCTGGCATGGAGATCAACGCCCTCAGGACTAAGTTTTTCGACTTCACCCAGCCTTACTACTACCGATATGACGTGATCTTCATCCTCGAAGACAACCAGAAGATCACTAAGCTGGAAGATCTTCATAACCAGTTTGTCAGCGGCGATCGCCACTCTTACATAGAGACCCACTGGAAGGAGCTGGGGACTCTGTACGATTTTCGCATCATAGCCACCCCGAGCAAGGAGAGGTCGATGCAGCTGTTAAAAGAGGGCAAGATCCAGGCGGCCATCATGCCTAAGGCGGTCGGCCTCTATCTGGCGCAGCAGATGGAGATAGGAGTTAAGATACTGGACAATCCAGATCCCGGATCGCCGGTGGCCTTTGCCGTCAAGCGCGGCAATCATCAACTGCTGGCGCAGATCGACGAGGTGCTAGAAGCGCTGATCAGCGAAGGCGAGATCCAGCGCCTCTATGAGAAGTGGTTTCCCGAACATCCCCAGCGCCATGACGAGAAAGCCGACGAGGTGCAGGGCGTGCCACTCACCTCATAAACCTATTCATCTCATACTCTGACACAGCCCATAATCCCATGCAGCGGTTAGCGTCGCTGACGACCAAAGTATACTCAGAACATTAGGCCATTAAAAAAGCCACCCCAAGGGTGGCTACTTTACTGGCGCGATCACCAGGGCGGGTATTAATCCCAGAGGAATTCGCGGAAATGCTTACGGCAGACAGACTCGTAACTCTCGTTACCGCCGATGGCTACCTGCTCACCCTCTTTCATTGGGCGGCCTTCGCCATCGAGTCGCACCACCATGTTGGCCTTGCGACCACAATGACATATGGTCTTGAGTTCCACCAGCTTATCGGCCCAGGCCAACAGGTACTGACTGCCACTAAACAGCTCACCCTGGAAATCTGTCTTCAGGCCATAACAGAGCACGGGAATATCCATCACATCGACCACATAGGTCAGCTGTCTCACCTGCTCCTTGCTGAGAAACTGCGACTCATCGATCAAGATGCAGTGCAGGGTCTGCGCCTGACAGGCGGTTTTAACCATCTCGATCAGGTTATCGTCGCTGGCAAACACCTGAGCATCTGTCTCGATACCGATACGAGACGCCACCTTACCCACACCGTAGCGATCATCGATCGACGCCGTCATGACCAAGGTATTCATGCCGCGCTCACGATAGTTATAGGAAGATTGAAGCAGTGAGGTAGATTTGCCGGCATTCATTGCCGAATAGTAAAAATAGAGCTGTGCCAAAGCGAGTAGTCCCCTGATTATTGTTATCAAGCGATTCTATCACCATCTTGCGCCAATTAGCAGCGCCAAAGGCCTTAGCATTGGGCGATGCCGCACATTATCATGCTTTCCCCTCTCTTTATCCTTGACGGTAAACAAGCTCGAAGCAAAGCCATAGACAAAAGAGTGAAAGGGAAAAGGAGAGTTGAAAGGTGAAAGCTTAGGAGATAGACACTCGCCAATCGCCAGTCACCCGTAGCCAGTCGCCGATAGACACACGCCGAGCGATGACTTATTATCCAGAGTCAGCCTTTTTAAACCGGCCCCTTACGCGCCTACGGATAGCTCAGCAAGATAAAATAGTACTACAAGGAAAGTTATGTCTTTTACGCTAAAGCCCACACGTCTGTTCACCAAGATCTCAGCAATTCTTCTTGCCGCATTAAGCCTTGCCGCCTGCACCTCTGTGCCGACACCTGACTCTCAAGCGCCTTTGGCGCTACTCGACACACTGGATCTCAGCGACTTGGGCGAGCGACCCGACATAGTCTCGGTCGAGGAACTCCTCACTATTAACGACCAGGAGAAGGCACGCTTTCTCGCCTATTTTGAAGCCCATCAGGAGGTGAAGCGGCACCACAGGATCTATGACTATCTCGAGGGACGCCTGAGCACATTTAGCTATTATGGCAAGACCTACAGCGCCAACGAAACGCTCACACACAATGCCGGCAACTGCATGTCGCTGGCGATATTGACCAAGGCCTACGCCAGACTGGTCGGTATAGAGATAGATTATATCGAAGAGACCTCCTCGCCCCTCTTCTTCCAATCCGCTCAGCTCGGGGTGATCTCCAACCATGTCAAAACCAAACTGATGGATCCCAGCTTTGAGCCCAAGCCCGGCAGCTTCTATTTCTATGAGCCGGGTCTGGTGGTGGACTACTTCCCTAGCCGTAACAGTCTGTCCAAGGGCAACATCGACGAAGCCGAGTTTCTGGCCATGTATTATCAGAACCTGGCCGCCGACGCCCTGGAGCTGACCCATTATCGGCGCGCCGCCTGGCTTGCCATCGAAGGATTAACACTGGCGCCCGAGCGAGTGGAGCTGGTCAACCTGCTCGCCGTCATCTATCGTCATCTGGGCTCCCCAAAGCAGGCGGAGGCGCTCTATTTACACGGCCTCTCGTTAGCGGCCGACGATCTTAACCTTTTGACAAACTATAAGCTGTTATTGGCAAATCAAGGACGCCAGGATGAAGCCGCCAGCTTGCAGCGGCGCATAGATCAGGCCCAAGACCCCAGCCCCTTTCGCTGGCTCATGCTGGCCAACGACTATTACCAAGGCGCAGACTATCACACCGCCCTACGTTATTACACCAAGGCGGTGGAGCTCGCCCCTTACATGCCCCAAGGCTATGCAGGCCGGGCCAAGACGCTCTACCTCTTAGGCAAACAAGCTGAAGCCAAAGAGGCGATCACCCTTGCCATTGACAAGACACATCAGGTGGATCTCGAGCGCCGCTACCAGGCCAAGCTCGCCCTGCTATCCAGCCACTAAGCCTAAAAGGCGAAAGTGATTAGAGAGTAAAAGGATAACGAGACGGAGGAATAGGCGAGCTAGAGGCCTATTCCCTCGCTTGCAGGCCCCCTCTTAACTCTCAGCTTTTGGCGTTTGTCGCTTCGCCCTTTCCTATGGTTTACTCGACAATGCCCTTGCCCACTCAGTTGTTCCCTCAAATGTTCCTCCTAATGTCCCAACTAAAGTCCCTTCAGATGTCCCCAATGGGCCTTTAGCTATGCCCCAATTCAACATGTTACAAAAATGAAAACCAAAACTTAATTTAAACTTAATTCAAACTTAATTAACCTTAAATAAGTAGTTGATTTTTAATAAATTTAACAAAAATGAGATCTACCCCCAAAGAGATACACCTTCCTGTGAATTGGGTCAAATAACCAACAGAGATTTAACAATACACTCATTTTCGAATCGATAGCTTTAGCATCCATTTTCTTTATCAATAGATGCGTAGGCGTCGGTTTAAATAATAAATATAACCAGTATCCAAAAGGCTCAGGGTATGTGTTGAGACGAATGCCCTCCCCTGCAAGCAGTCGCCCTAAGGCATCACATCTGGCACTTTGGATCGAACGGAGATGAATGATGAAATTATTCACATCGAAAAAACTCGCCTACCTGGTCGCCGCCGTGCTGACAGGTGCGCTAGTAGGATGCAGTGGAGATGACGGTAAAGATGGTAAAGACGGAGTTGATGGTCAACCCGGCACACCGGGCGAATCTTGGAAACCACCGGTAGCCACAACAGCCTTGGAAACTAATGTTAAAGTAATTAACTATACATTTGGTGAAGGTACTATTAGTTACGAATTTGAGGTCACTAACGAAAATGGTGAGCTCGTTAACGGCTTGAAAAAAGCTGAGGGTAAAGTCGCTGCACTGACAGACAAAGGCTTTATAAATAACCGCACCGAAAGTCCAATCAACGAAGTAGAAGACAATGTTCATATCGGAGGTTACGGCGGGGTAAACATGGAGTCTTCCAGAACTCCCGACACCGAAGGGGCAACGCTTACTCAAATAGGCGATGGTCACTACGAATTCGTTCTCCCTTTGAAAGGCGTTAATGCGGGAACCGAAGGGATTGTTTGGCTACGTATCGGCGGCCATAGCGAATCGGGCATTGCTAGCTCAGGTAAATATGTGGTGAACAAGCCAGAAGGTGCCTTCTCAACCACTACAGAAGCCTGTTTCTCTTGCCACGTCGACTACTCAACCAGCCCGAATCGCCACTCAAGTTATGTGGCCCAAGGCATGGACGGTGAAGTCACCTTCGTCGAAGGTTGTATGGTCTGTCACGGCTCGGTCAGCCGCACTGCGGTTAACGAACAAGGCTTCTCAATAGGCGGCTACGCCAGCAATACCCTATCTAAGATAGGTCACATCAATCACCAGGAATTTGAGACCGGCTTTAGCGCCTTGAACTGTAGCTCTTGTCACAGTGAGCCAACCGTCAACGTCAACGTCGCTGGCCCAGGCTGTATCGACTGTCATGACACTGGCGGTATCCCTGGCGATATCGTTCTCGGCAATGGCTCAGATCTGCGAAAACTACACGAAGCCAAGAGCGCCATCACCTCTAACCAAGCGCTCAAAGATAGCTACAAGGTGACGGGCACGGCGCCAGCCTGGTTCCCAGACTCAGGTGCTGCGGGTCAATGGTGTACCACACTGTCGCTGTTTAAGGTCGATGCCGAAGGCAAGGAAACCTTAGTCGACCTACATGAACTGTTTGATGATACCCAGACAATTCATAACCCTGACAAGCCAATTAACTATGTGGGCTCATACCTGCACGGTGTGTATAACGACAGCGTGATTGGCCGTATTACCGAAGCCTATGATTACAGCTATGACGCCGAAGGTCGCAAGACCATGTGTTATGCGCAATCTGCAGGTCACGGTGTACCCCATGTGGTCGGCTCAACACCGGATCTATCGGCTTGGACTGATGCAGGCTTGATGGCATCGCTACGTGTCAGCTTCACCGCCAAAGACTACATGGGCGAAGAATCTGACGTGGTGACTATCCATGGCTACACAGATGTGGCATCACAATTCGATGGCGCTGTCACAGCCTACGAACGTCGTCACAACGTTGGCAGCGAGTCTTGCACCACCTGCCACAACAGCGAAGCCAACTTCCACAAGAATGGTAACTTTGCCGAAGGTGGTCTGGGCTGTGTAGCCTGTCACAACAATGGTCAGGATCGCCGCGCCGGCTACTCATCACCTGGCTTCGGTCCTATGGTGCACAGCATGCACTGGGGTGTGGGCAGCAAGAGCCTGGATGAGGACGGCAAGGAAGTGTCTAACTCTGCCAGCGTTATCGCGCCGCAGACCGGCTGTGTGGCCTGTCACGACAGCGGTGTGGTTGACCTGAAAGCCGTACCAAATCAGTTCATCAAGGCACGTGCCTATGGCGTAAGCGGCAAGATGGCCAGCCCAATCACGGCCAACTGTTACGCCTGCCATAACGATGAAAGCGCGCTGAACCACATGATGCAAAACGGCGGTACTACCACGGAAGATGTACCGGCTACCGAGTGGTACAAGCTCAGCACTACCGAGTCATGTGCGACCTGTCACGCCGAGGGCAGCAGTTTTGGTATCGAAAATTACCATAACTTTACCCGCTAACGCCTGAGGTGACAGCAAGGTAATTAAACATTATCCCTAGTTCCAACCAAAGGAGCCCTTCGCCAGGCTCCTTTTTTCTTGGCCCTGGTGCCATTTTCAGCCTGAGTTAATTTACAAAAGCTACATTAACGCCAAACTCGCCCACATAAAAATAACAATCGCAAATCTAAGGAAGTTGTACTAGATGAAATTGAATCTTATCGCCTTTGCCGTCGTCGGCGCCTTATCGACCACAGTCCTCCTCAGTGGTTGTCAATCAAGCAGCTCTACCACACAGGCCACCGCCAGCATCGAGGAGCAAAACCCGCTGATGCAACCAAGCCCCCTGCAATATCAGGCCCCAGATTTTAGCCAGATCAAGGATGAGCATTTTAAGAGCGCCCTAGAGCAAGGCATCAATGAGCATTATGCCCAGGTGCTGACCATTGCCGACAACAGCGAACCCGCCACCTTTGCCAACACTATCGTGGCACTGGAGACCAGCGGCGAGCTGCTGACCCGCGCCTCCAAGGTGTTCTATAACCTAACAGGGTCAAACAGCAACCCGGCGCTGCGTAAGCTTCAGGGCGAGATGGCGCCTAAGATGGCCGCCCACTCGGACAACATCCACCTCAACGGCAAGCTATTTGCCCGCATCGACAGCCTGTATCAGAGCCGCAACACCTTAGGGCTGACCGCCGAAGAGGTGCGCCTCATCGAGATCTACCACCAACGCTTCGTCATGGCTGGCGCCAAGCTGACCGAGGCGCAAAAAGCGCAGATACGTCTGCTTAACGAGGAGCAATCTAAGCTTACCAACGAGTTTGGTCAGCGTCTGCTAAGGCTCACCAAGGAGATCGCCGTCGTGGTCGACAGCGTCGATGAACTCAAGGGACTGTCAGACAGCGAGATCCGCGCCGCCAAGGCCGATGCCAGTGCCGCTGGCCATGAAGGCAAGTATCTCATCAATATCACCAATACCACCCGCCAGCCTATCCTGGCCAAGCTTGAAAACCGTGAGCTGCGCCAGAAGGTGTGGCAAGCCTCGTCGACTCGCGGCATGAGCGGTGACAACGAAACTGCATCGCTGGTTGCCCGCCTGGCACAGCTTCGCGCCGAGCGCGCCCAATTACTGGGTTACAAGAGCTGGGCCGACTACCGCCTGACGCCGCAGATGGCCAAGACCCCGGATGCCGTCTACCAGATGTTCGGCTCTATGGTGCCCGCCGTGGTGGCCAACACCCAGAAAGAAGCCGATGATATCCAGGCGATGATCGACAAGACAGGTGGCGACTTCACCCTGGCGCCATGGGACTGGGCGTTTTATGCCGAGAAGGTGCGCAAAGATAAGTTCGACCTGGACGGCGCCGCCATCAAGCCCTACTTCGAATTCAACCGCGTGCTGCAAGATGGCGTCTTCTTCACCCTAGAGCGTCTCTATGGTGTGACCCTCAAGCCGCGCCCGGATCTACCTGTTTACCATGAAGATGTGAAAGCCTACGAGATGTTTGACGCCGACGGCAGCTCTATGGCGATCTTCTACGCCGACTACTTTGCCCGCGAAGGCAAGCGCGGCGGCGCCTGGATGAGCTCCTTCGTGACCCAGTCTAAGCTGCTAAACCAGAAGCCTGTGGTGGTCAACGTGATGAACATCAAGAAGGCCCCAGAGGGTGAGCCGACCTTCGTCAGCTACGACGAAGTCACCACCATGTTCCACGAGATGGGCCATGGCACCCACGGCATGTTCTCTAAGGTGACCTACCCTAGCCTGTCGGGCACCGCCGTGTCCCGCGACTTTGTGGAGTTCCCCTCGACCTTCGAAGAAGATTGGGCGGCCCACCCCGAGGTGCTGGCCAACTACGCCAAGCACTATGAGACAGGCGAGGTGATCCCCGATGAGCTGCTGCAGAAACTGCTGAAATCACGCAGCTTCAACCAGGGCTTCGACACTCTGGAATATATGGCGGCGGCCCTGGTGGATCTCGAGTGGCACTCACTGAGCGCCGACACTCCGCTGCAAGATGTGGCCGAATTCGAAGCCAAGGCGCTTAAGAAACACGGCATCAATATCGCCGCCGTGCCGCCACGCTACAAGTCGACCTACTTTGCCCACGCCTTCCCGGGTGGCTATTCGGCCAGCTACTACGCCTACATGTGGAGCGAGATCCTGGCGGCCGACGCCTTTGCCTATGTGCAGACCCAGGGTGGCCTCAACCGCGAAATCGGCATGAAGTATCGCAAGACCATCCGCGAGGTGGGTAACAGCGTGCCACCTATGGAAGCCTACAAGGCCTTCCGTGGTCAGGCACCGACCACTGATGCCCTGCTTCAGCGCCGTGGCCTCAACTAATTCCTGCCTCAACTCACTCCCCAGTAATGGGGGTCACCCATAAAAAATGCCGCTCGATGAGCGGCATTTTTATATCAATTGAACCTTGATTTGGCGTAGCTGAATTAAGCCGGGCGATTAGCCTTATGGCGCAGCACCAGAACGCTCACCACAACCAGCGCACTACAGGCCGCCAGACCGGCACCCACGGATTCGGTGAAGCCCAGCACGGTATAACCCACCAAACTGATCCCCGCTACGATAAGGGCATAGGGCAGCTGAGTCAGCACATGGTCTATGTGATGACAGTTCGCCCCGGTAGACGACAGGATAGTAGTATCCGAGATAGGCGAGCAGTGATCGCCAAACACGGCGCCCGCCAGCACTGAGGCCAGCATAGGCAACATCATGTTGGTATGGGTGCCCATGGCCATGTCGGCGGCGATAGGCAGCATGATGCCGAAAGTGCCCCAGCTGGTGCCGGTAGAGAAGGCGGTCAGGCCCGCCAGCACGAACAGTACGGCCGGCAGCAGCGCGAAGGGAATATTACCGGTCGCCAGGCTGGCCATATATTTACCCGTCTCCATCTGGCCTATCACACCGGCGATGGTCCAGGCGAACAGCAGAATATAGATGGCGGGCAGCATAGAGCGGGCACCGGCAATCACGCCTTTAAGGATAAGCGCCTTATCCAGTCCCTGACTGACCACCAATACCAAGGTCGCGGCCAGGCCAACCACGGCGCCGAAGAAGAGCGATGAGGCAACGTCTGTCTTCTCGAAGGCACCAATGACACTAAAGGGCAGATTCTCCGCCGCCAAAGCGTCGGCACCGCTACCTATCATGAAGTAGATGGTGGCAAACACCAGCACAGTGATCGGCAGGAACAGACCTAAGATCTTACCCGAATCCGCCTCAGGCAGGTCGCTGTTAGCCCCTGGCGGCAGGCCCTTGGCCTCGTCATACAGGTTGCCCTTCTGGGCGTTGAGTTCATGCTGACGCATGGGTCCCACATCCAGCCCCATGAAGGCGACGCATAGCAGCAACACCAGGGCGAAGATAGCGTAGAAGTTCATCGGGATCATCTGAATAAATACGCTCAGATGACCGCTGTCGGTGAAGCCGTGGGCGGTGAGGATGCCGCCGATCAGCGCGATAATGTAGGCGCCCCAGCTAGAGACGGGCGAGATCACACAGATAGGCGCGGCGGTTGAGTCCAGCAGATAAGCCAGTTTGCTGCGCGAGATATAGTATCTGTCGGTGAGGGGTCTGGCGACACTGCCCACCACCAGGCTATTGAAGTAATCGTCGATAAAGACCACGCAGCCCAGGAACATGGTAAGCAGCTTGGCATCGCGTTTGTTGCGAATATGCTGGCGCGCCCAATCGGCAAAGGCCTTGGCGGCGCCGCTGACGGTAATGAGTGCGGTGATCATCCCAAGCAGAATCAAGAAACCCAGCAGATAAACGTTCCAGCTGTTTAGGGCGCCATCATCCCAAAACAGGCCCACCACCTGCTGTCCCAGGTATTGCCCCATATCCAGCGGTGAAAAATCGGCAATTAACAGTGCCCCCAGGAGGATCCCCACACCGAGTGAGAGCAGGACGCGGCGGGTAAAGATCGCCAGCAGAATCGCTACCACGGGCGGCAGCAAAGAAAGTGCCGAATCGGCATAACTCAAAGTTGTCATTGTAAAATTTTGTCTTCGTTAAAATACGAATGGAGGGCAACTGAACTGGTGGGATATAGCATGAGATATTACACCTGTCCTATCAGTAGCGCTCCATAGTGATACCCATTCTCGGTATACCTTCCACTTATCAATCCAGATAAGAAGCACTATGGCAGTGCTGCCTCTATTCGATGACAGCCCCAGCGGCAAGCCTTGATCAACTCCACCACTTCGGCACCAAATCCTTTCATATTCGCTTAACGGCATCACCCTAACGAATACTACTGATATTTAATGCACCTCTACGTCTCAGGACGCCTGCCAATGTCACTATCGGCAAACGTGAGGCACATAAAAACACAAGCGGCTTTAAGGACGCTACCTCAAAGCCGCTCCATGTGATCTATATCACACTAATTTTAGATGAACACCAAAGTGCTCACCAAGTATTTACATTTTATTAAAGAAGTTCGAGTAGCTTAGGCACTGCCTCGAACAGATCCGCTTCCAGACCATAGTCGGCCACCTGGAAGATAGGCGCTTCTGGATCTTTGTTGATCGCCACGATCACCTTAGAATCTTTCATCCCCGCAAGGTGCTGGATGGCACCCGAAATACCCACGGCGATATAGAGATCCGGCGCGACAATCTTACCCGTCTGACCCACCTGTAGATCGTTCGGCACGTAACCAGCGTCGACCGCGGCGCGCGATGCACCCAGTGCCCCGCCCAGCTTATCGGCCAACTGCTCAAGAATCGCGAAGTTCTCGGCGCTGCCCATGGCGCGGCCGCCTGAAACCACCACTGAGGCGGCGCCTAGATCGGGACGCTCTGACACAGACAGGGTCTGAGTCACAAACTCAACTTCGCCGCTGTATTCGCTGTCCAGAGTCTGCACCGAGGCGCTACCATCCTGACCTACCGCATCGAAGGCACTGGCGCGAACCGTCATCACCTTGATGGCATCCAGGCTCTGCACCGTCGCCATGGCGCTACCGGCATAGATAGGACGCACGAAGGTGTCTTCGCTCACCACTTCAACCACTTCAGAGATCTGCGCCACATCCAGAAGCGCCGCCACACGAGGCAGCACATCTTTACCGACGCTTGAAGCCGCAGCTAAGATGTGTTGATACTCGCTGGCCACTGAGACGATCAGCTGTGACAGGTTTTCGGCGATGGCGTTGGCATAAACGCCGCTATCGGCAACCAGTACCTGACGCACACCGGCAAGCTGCTTGGCGCTTTCGGCCGCGGCGCCACAGTTATGACCGGCCACCAGCACATCGACTTCGCTGCCGATCGCCTGGGCACAAGCCACAACCTTGGCGGTATCGAGTTTTAAAGTCGCATTATCATGTTCTGCTATTACTAGAATCGCCATTTAGATCACCTTCGCTTCATTCTTTAGCTTTTCCACTAGCTCCTCGACAGAAGCCACCATAATACCCGCTTGACGCTCGGCAGGCGGTGTCACCTTGAGCACCTTCTGGTGCTGCTTCAGGGTCACGCCCAGGCTGTCTACCGTCACGGTATCGAGCGGCTTACGTTTCGCCTTCATGATGTTAGGTAATTTGGCATAGCGAGGTTCGTTCAGACGCAGGTCTGTGGTGACAATCGCAGGCAGTGGCATCTTA
This sequence comes from Shewanella sp. KCT, assembly GCF_007636505.1. NCBI lineage: Bacteria > Pseudomonadati > Pseudomonadota > Gammaproteobacteria > Alteromonadales > Shewanellaceae > Shewanella > Shewanella sp. KCT. The sequence goes on along the minus strand of NZ_LVDJ01000003.1, from coordinate 174,398 downwards.
AGGGTCTGCAGGCCGCCGTCGATTTCACGGGTCACCACAAGTTGTTCGCCTTCAACCTTCACCTCAGAGGCAAAGGTAGCCTGAGGCAGTCCAGCCAACGCCGCCAGCATCTGACCTGTCTGGTTGTTGTCGCCATCGATTGATTGCTTACCCAGCATGATCAGCTGAGCCTGTTCATTGGCTTGAATCGCATTAAGGATCTTTGCAATAGAAAGCGGCGCAAGCTCTTCGTCGGTTTCAACATGGATACCGCGGTCGGCACCCAGCGCCATCGCCGTGCGTAGCTGCTCTTGCGACGCCTTAGGCCCTATGGTTGCTACCACAATCTCGGTCGCAATACCTGCTTCTTTCAAACGTACCGCTTCTTCTACAGCAATCTCACAAAATGGGTTAATGGCCATCTTCAGATTTGCGGTATCGACATTTGTATTGTCAGCGTTAACCCTGACCTTCACATTAGCATCGACGACGCGTTTAACTGGCACCAATACTTTCATAAGGCTTCCTTCTTACGTCTTTATTCTGGATAACAAATAGTGCATAGCGAAACTATCACCAACTTATGCCACTTTACGTGCTGTTGACGTTAACGTCAACAGGAAGTCATCAGCAACTTTGTATCAGATCAAAAACAGGGTGTTTAGGGGGAAGTAAAGGGTCAAAAAGAGGCGAAAATAGAAAAGCTGAAATAAAATTTACATTAAAGCGTCAAATATTCATTTAATTCGTTTGATAAAACCTTTTTTAGTTTCTATTATTAGCCCTGTAATCCTATTTACTATTTTATTTTTAAGCAGGACATAATTAATATGAGCGAATTTCTAGATATATTGACGCATGGTCGTCGCTTTAAAGCTGCTGTTAAAGAATTGTCGGTAGAAGATTTAAAAGATGTAGCGGTTAAGCTTGAAAAAATCGTCACTGAGAAAGAGAAGCAAGCAGAAGAAGAAAGCGCGGTTATGGCCGAGCGCAATGCAAAGATAGAAGAGATTCGCCAACAAATGGAAGCTGTTGGTTTATCAATTGACGATTTAGGTACAGTGGCTGCTAAGCCAGCTCCTAAAAAACGTGCTCCACGCCCACCAAAATATAAAATTGAAGTGAATGGCGAAACGATCACTTGGACGGGTCAGGGTCGCACACCAACCGTATTTAAGAATGAATTAGATAAGGGTCGTTCACTCGAAGACTTCCTTATCTAAGCCTAAGCGCCCCACTTAGGGCGTCGCAAGCAAAAGCCAACCTCAAGGTTGGCTTTTTTATTTCTACTCTCTATTTGTGATTAAGCGCATTTTGCCCTTTTTGTCGCTCATTTACCTTGGCCATGTCTAGAGTATTTTATCTATCCTTATTTAGGTCATTCATTTAGGTCATTCTTCCGGCCATTATTCCTTGCTACTATTCCCGTCAAAGTTTGTCAATCAATAGCCTATCCTTTCGGATAACACCAGCCCTATGGTTTGACATAAACCGATACAGTTCCGCCCTTGGAAACTGTTCATGATATGGGATAATCTTGGGCTACTTTTGATCCCAGCCAATAATAATTAAACTCTATGCGAATCCATTTTCTCTCTGTGAGCGCGAGTCTGGCGGCCTGTCTCTTGGCGAGTCCGTACGCGATAGCGAATTCTCAATTAACTGATAACACGCCAAAACTAACGGCGCTGTCCCACGCCACCCTGATGATCGCCCCCGGCGAAACCAAGCAGGATGCCACACTGTTAATTGAAGATAATAAAATTAAAGCCATTATTCCCAACGACAAAATACCCGAGGATGCCTATGTTATCGACATGACGGGTAAGTTGATATACCCCGGCTTTATCGATCCCTACACCAATTACGGTATCGACTTTAAATATGACCAGCAGAAAGTGGCTCGCCCGGTATATGAAATTAAGCGTATCGGTGGCAACGCCGATAATGGTGCCGTGCACGCAGAGAAAGAGTGGTTTAACTATATTTATCCCGACCAGGAAGCGGCGAAGCAATGGATAGATAATGGATTTACCAGCGTACAAACCGGCATGTTGGATGGAATATTCAGAGGCCGGGCAGCGACTGTCTCGCTGGCGCCGTTAAAAGCCAATGACATTATTTATCGCGCAAAATCCAGCCACCTGCTCGCCTTCGATAAAGGCAGTTCGATTCAGGATTACCCCAACTCCTTGATGGGTAGCATCGCCCTTATTCGGCAAACTCTGGCCGATGCCAACTGGTATCAGGCCAATATCGATAAAGCGGACTCGGCCACCCAAGAGAAGAACATAGAGTTTAATATCGCGCTCGAACGCCTGAGCGATATAAGCAAGAGCCCTACGGTATTTGAAACCAAGAATTTAAATAACTTACTGCGGGCCGCTCACTTATTAAACGAGTTTAAATTGCCGGCGACTCTAGTCGGCAGTGGCCGAGAATATGCGCGACTCGATGAGGTGAAAGCCAGCGGCTTTAGCATAATTGCGCCGCTCAATTTTCCCGCGGCGCCCAATATTAAAGATGGCGATAAAGAGAGAGAGATAAGCCTGGCTCATCTGCGCCACTGGGAACGCGCGCCGAGTAATCCTCATGCACTGGAAACCGCCGGTATTCCCTTTGCCTTTACCCAACATGGCATCAAGGCCGACGCCTTCTGGCCTAGACTCAGACAGGCGGTCAAGCAGGGGCTAAGCCAAGAAACCGCATTGGCGGCGCTCACCACTGAGGCGGCAGAAATCGCCGGCATCTCGGCATTCAGCGGCAAGCTGAAACCCGGCTTCATGGCGGATCTTGTGGTCACAGATGGCGACATCTTTACCCAAGGCAAGATAGTCAGCGTCTGGCTGCAGGGCAGCGAGACCCAAAAAGTGCCCCGCGACAGACACTGGCTAAGCCAGGGCTATCAGCTGACCCTGGGCGAACTCACCCTAGATCTGGACTTGGTCGATGACGACAAGCTGAGCGGCACCCTGGCCAGCGGCGAGCAGGAGATCAAACTCAGCGATCTTAAGTATGCCAAGGAGCGTCTCACCTTTAATGCCGATCTCGGCGAGGCGGGTTACCCTGGCATCAGCCGTTTCACCCTCTGGTTCGACGCCCAGGGCATTCACGGCCGTATGCTGGACAAGGGCAATAGCCAACACCCCATAGCTGGTGTGGTGATGGCCAAAGACGCCATTGATGGCAGTGGTGAGAGTAATGAGAGTGATAACAGTGATGACCAGAAAACAACCGAGTCACCTGCGCCCGAACTCGTCTCTAAGCTGACCAAGCCCAACACCGCCTACGGCCTAACCGCGCAGCCCAAGGCTGAGCGCCTGCATATCAAAAACGCCACCCTGTGGACCTCGAGCGAGCAAGGGGTGCTGGAAGGCTATGATCTGCTTATCCGCGACGGTCGCATCGAGAAGATAGGCCAATCCCTCAAGACGCCATCTGGCTACCAAACCCTGGATGCCACGGGTAAACACCTGAGCGCAGGTATTATCGACGAGCACTCCCACATCGCCCTTAACGGCGGTACCAATGAAGATACCGACGCCGTCACCGCCGAGGTGCGTATCGGCGATGTGATCAATCCAGACGATATCGCCATCTACCGCGCCCTGGCGGGCGGGGTGACCACGGCGCAGATCCTCCACGGCAGCGCCAACCCCATAGGCGGACAGGCCCAGGTGATCCAGATGCGCTGGGGCGAGAGCGCCGAGGCGATGAAGCTCAAGCTGGCCCCCGCCAGCATCAAGTTTGCCCTGGGTGAAAACGTCAAGCAGGCCAACTGGGGCGACAACTACAACCGTCGCTTCCCCCAGAGCCGCATCGGGGTGAAGTCGCTGTTTGAGGAGGCCTTCAACGAGGCGCTCGCCTACGAGAAGGCCCTGGCCGACTATGATCGCCTACGCAGCAGTCAGCAACGCAAGCAGGTAGCGCCTAAGCCAAACTATCGCCTCGAGGCGGTAGCCGAGGTGCTACGTGGCGATCGTCAGGTACACATTCACTCCTATGTGCAATCTGAGATCTTGATGTTCCTGCGCCTCGCCGAGGCCTACAAGTTTAAGGTCGGCACCTTCACCCATATCCTGGAGGGCTACAAGGTGGCCGAGGAGATGGCCAAGCATGGCACCTACGCCTCCACCTTCTCCGACTGGTGGGCCTACAAGTTCGAGGTCTATGATGCCATTCCGCAAAACACCTGCCTGATGCACAACAAGGGGGTGCTCACCAGCATCAACTCAGACGACTATGAGATGCAGAGGCGCCTCAATCAGGAGGCGGCAAAATCCATGATGTATTGCGACATGTCGCCAACTGACGCCTGGAACATGGTCACCATCAACCCGGCCAAACAGCTTGGGATCGACCAGCTGACCGGCTCATTGGAGGAAGGCAAACAGGCCGACCTGGTGCTCTGGAGCGACTCTCCCCTCTCCGTCTATGCCAAGGTGGAGAACACCTGGGTGGGCGGCCGTCGCTACTTCGACCGCCAGCAGGATAAGCATACGCAACATGAGGTCGAGCAGGAGCGCGCCGCGCTGATCCAGGCGGTATTGACCAGGGATAAACCCGAGGTCCCTGGCGAGATACCAGAAGAGAAGAGCGAGCCCCAGTGGCACTGCGATACCCACTACAATGCCTGGGGCACAGCCATGAGCCAAGCAGCCCTGAGCGAGCATAAAGCCATGAACCAAAACAGCGCCCAGCAATTTAGCGCCCACAACCACGCATTCATGGAGGCATTCTAATGAAGCAGACACTCTTTGCCCTTAGCCTAGGCCTCTTCTCCTGTGCTGCGCTTGCCCACGACATGGTACCGGCCAGCGCCCAGAGCCAGCCGATACTGATCCACAACGCCCGCGTGCACACCGCCCTTAACGGCGTGCTGGATGCGACCGACGTATTGTTCGACAAGGGCAAGATAGTCGCCATAGGTCAACAGCTCTCACAAGAGGGTGCCAAGGTGATCGATGCCAGCGGGCAAGATCTCTACCCTGGGCTTATCGCGCTGGACACCTCTATCGGCATCGTCGAGGTGGAGATGATGCGCGCCAGCAACGACGCCTTCGAGGTGGGTGACAGCAACCCGCAGCTACTGGCCGTCAGCGCCTTCAATCCCGACTCAGAGCTGATCCCAACCATCAGGGTCAACGGTATCACCCATGCCCAGGTGGTGCCCCAGGGCGATGCCCTGGCCGGCCAGTCCTCTCTGGTCTCCCTCGACAGCTGGACGATAGAAGATGCCCTGGTAAGTACCGCGCCCCAGTTCCATCTCTACTGGCCCGCCATTCGTTATCTCTCCAAAGATAAAGAGGTCGCCGCCAAGCAGCTCAAGGCGCGGGATGAACAGATGACCCGATTAGCCGAGCAGCTCGAAGATGGCTACCGCTACTATCTGGCGGACAAGGCTGGAACTGTGCAGAAGCTGGATAACCGCTGGCAGGCGGCGCTGCCCCTGTATCAGGGCAAGGCGAGCCTGTTTATCCACGCCAATCGCAGCGAAGAGATAGAGCGCGCAATCGCCATGACCCGCCCCTACGGCTTCAAGCTGGTGTTTGTCGGCGGCTATGACGCCTGGCGCCTGGCAGATCAACTGGGCGAGATCGGCGCCTCGGTGATCTACAACCGTACCCTCAGCCTGCCAATGCGCAAGGATGAGCCGGTGGAGATGAGCTTTAAGATCCCAGCCCTGCTGAAACAGGCGGGCGTGCCCTTCGCCATCGGCTTTAGCGGTGACTGGAATGCCCGTAACCTGCCTTTTGCCGCGGGTCAGGCGGCGGCCTATGGCCTAAGCAAAGAAGAGGCGCTTAAGAGCATCACCCTGGATGCGGCTAAGATCTTAGGCGTGGATGACATGGGCGCCATCGCCGTGGGTTACCGCGCCAACCTGGTGCTCTCCAAGGGCGACATTCTCGATCCCGCCACGAGCAAGATAGATGCTGTGTTTATCGACGGTCGCCAAATAGATCTCAATAATCGCCAACAACAACTTTATCAAAAGTACCTAAAGCGTTAGACTTTTGCTTCTAAACGACTCAAAACTGGCCGGTTATTGGCCAGTTTTGAGCTCTCTTCCTAATACAGGCCCAAATCATGACTAATTCCGACCTGACCACTGCTCTTAAAATGGCTCCTAAGTCTGTCCTGCTGCTCTCTGCCCTGCTGCTCGGTGGCTGTGCGGGCGAATACACCTTCAACAGCAATTTAGATGGTCAGGCCATCGACGACTACTTCAAGGCCGGTGAGGTCCAGCTGTTTCAAGAGACTCAACCTAAGGGTCCTTATGAGCTCAAGGGAATGGTCGAGGGTGAATCTTGTCAGGAGCGCGCCCAGGATGTGCCGGCATCCATCAGCGAGGCCCGCACCATGGCCCGCCGCGCCGCCGCAGATAAAGGCGCCAACGGGCTGATCATCAAACGCTGCGCCCTCATCGAGGAGCCGAGCAAGGCCTGTGTTAGCCAAGCCCTGTGTGTCGGTCAGGCTATATTGTTGCCCACCACAGAAAAGTAGTTTTAGCGCCAAGCGCAATAGCGTGAACATAAGTCTTTACCATGACACTCAAGCGTGAAATTGAGGCGGTGGCTATCTGCCGCACCCCCTATAAGCAGAAATTTGGTATTCCCAGACAGCCGGGGTTGGTCACCGCCGCCCGCGGCTTCGTCGAGCTGCAGCCTCCCTATAACCATATCGATACCGTGCGCGGCCTGTCCCAGTACTCGCACATCTGGCTGCTGTTTACCTTCCATGAAAACCTGAGCCAAGGCTGGAAGACCACGGTCAGACCGCCGCGCCTGGGCGGCAACGAAAAGCTGGGAGTATTTGCCACCCGCTCTACCTTCCGCCCCAACGGCATAGGCCAGTCTGTGGTTAGGCTGCACGCCATCCACCAGCGTAAGGGGAAGGTGGAGCTCGAGATCTCCGCCATGGATCTGCTAGACGGCACGCCGATCCTGGATATCAAGCCTTACATCCCCTTCTCCGACGCCATCGAGGGAGCCATAGGCGGCATCGCCCATGAGGCGCCTGTGCTGATCGATGTGCGCTTTAGCGATGCGGTGTTGGGGCAGCTAGACAAGCTTTCCAAGGACAAGTACCCCAACCTAAAGGCCATCATCGAAGGGGTGCTGGCGCAGGATCCCCGCCCAGCCTACAAGAAGGCCAAGGAAGATCCTAAGCATTATCAGGTCGCCCTCTATGATCTGGATATCCTCTGGCATGTGGATGAGAAAGGCATCTTGGTCGATGCCGTGCGCCCGGTGCAGCCCGACGCCCTTAGGGAAGCAGATTAATCATGCAAACCCCATTAGCTAATCAAGTGGACTACCGTGAGCAACATAAGCAGCGCCTGGCCTACATGCCCTGGCTCTACTTCTCCTTGAAGCCCAAACATCTGGTCTGGGCCAAGCCCTGGCAGGATGAGGTGCAGCAAGCGCTGATGGCGGTCGAAACCGTGAGCATAGGCAAGGAGTGCTTTATCGCTCCCCAGGCAAAACTGTTTGCCGAGCCGGGCCGGGATATCCTGATCGGTGATCGCTGCATGATCGCCGCCGACAGCTTTCTGCACGGCCCCATCGTCATGGGTAACGAGGTGGCTATCAATCATGGCTGCTCCCTGGACGGCGGGCGCGGCAAGATAGTGATCGGCAATCAGACCCGCATCGCCAACAATGTCACCATCTACGCCTTCAACCATGGCATGCACCCGGACACGCCTATCTATCAGCAGAGCAGTCAGTCGAAGGGAATCGTCATAGGCAGAGATGTGTGGATCGGCGCCCAGGCGGGGATAGTCGATGGGGTGACCATAGGTGACTGCGCCGTGATCGGCATGGGCTGTATCGTCACCAAAGATGTGCCCGACTACGCCATCGTCGCCGGTAATCCGGCCCGCATCATAGGCGACAGACGCGATAAGAAATAAACGGCCGCACTATTTAGTCGCGCCATCACCGTGGATCAGCTTACCGGTACCATGGAAAATCACGTTGACGACTCCGCCGCCTAAGTCCTTATCTTCCACGCGATTATCCGGGTTATTGGGCCGCGACTCGGCGCTTTTCTTAACCCCATCGTAGAAGGCCTGATCGAGAGATTTATTACTGGCGCAGCCGCTCATGAGCCCTAAGCTGACACTTGCCATCAGCACGATTATCGAAGCCTTCATCGTCTTTTCCTTATCCCAAGTGACTTTCATCGTCATTCCCTGAATCCACTAACATGAATAGCGCCAAACAATGGCACACCTACATTCATCAATAGCTTAAAGCTAAAGCAGATTCTTTTAACAAGCAAACAAACTTAACAGATCTTTGCCCCGCCATCGCGCCCCTCTTGCATCAACCTTTCTGATGCACATATGATGACTATACCAATCGTAGTAAATAACTGAACAGGCTAGCTTGTTAAAACGTCCGATAACGGCGTTACTATTTTTGATTGTAGAATAACTACTTATCGAAAAATCATGCCTTGTTCTCGACCGTTTTTCCTACGCCACTTCTGATCACTTACTTACCCTGATTGGTATTGATCGTTTGCCATTACCCATGGCGGCGATCTCCAAATAATAAAACAAACATCACAAAAGGAAGTCGTCTGTGAATACCCCACGCCTCTTGGGCTTACTCGGCCTGTTGCTTCTACCGGCCGTCAGTGCCTCCCCCTTCGTCTTTGACCAACAAAGCTACCGTCAGGATGTTAAAACCCTCGCCAGCGATGAGTTTGAGGGCCGCGGCCCCCTCTCACAGGGCGAGACACTTACGGTGGAATATCTTGAGAATGCCTTCAAGAAGATGGGGTTAGCACCAGGTTTCGGCGACAGCTATCGCCAGAGCGTGCCCATGGCCAAGATCACCGCCAATCAAAATATGCAGCTAAAAGTCGGCGAGCTAGTGTTTAACAATGGCAGCGACTTTACCGCCCGCACCGAGCAGCTTCAGCCAAGCATCAAACTGGATAACAGCGAAATCGTCTTCGTCGGCTATGGCATCAACGCCCCCGAATACGGCTGGAACGACTACGCAGGTATCGATGTGAAAGGCAAGACGGTGATCCTCATGGTCAATGACCCGGGCTTTGCCACCCAAGACCCAGAGGTGTTCAAGGGTAATGCCATGACCTACTATGGCCGCTGGACCTATAAGTATGAAGAGGCCGCCAGACAAGGGGCCAAGGCGGTATTTATCATCCATGAAACCGCTCCCGCCGCCTATGGCTGGAACGTGGTGCAAAACAGCAACACCAATAGCAAATACAGCTTGGTAGATAAGGACAAAAACCGCTCCCATATAGGCGTTATGGGCTGGATCCAACATGAGGTGGCGCAGAAGATCTTCAGCGCCGCAGGCTTAGATTATGACAAGCTCAAACTTACCGCCGCCAAACCTGGTTTCAAGTCGCGCTCGCTACACCTCAAAGCCAACCTAGAAGTAAACAACGATATCGAGCTGGCCACCTCCTATAACGTCGCCGGTCTGCTGCCGGGCAAGGCGCGCCCAGATGAGTGGTTGGTGATGCACGCCCACTGGGATCACCTGGGTAAGACGGTCCATGAAGATCAAACCCATATCTACAACGGCGCGGTAGACAATGCCTCAGGCGTCGCTGGCGTATTGCAGCTGGCGCGTCACTTCAAGGAGCTTAGCACTACTCAGCCGCCTGCGCGCTCGATGCTGTTCAGCGCCTTCACCGCCGAGGAAACCGGCCTCATCGGCGCGCAATATTTTGCCGAGAACCCGCCAGTCCCCACCAAGCAGCTGGTCGCCTTCCTCAACATAGACGGCATGAATGTCGGCAAGGGAGTGGATTACATACTGCGCTATGGTGAAGGAGTCTCTGAGCTGGAAAACTACCTGGACAATGCTGCCAAAGCTCAAGGGCGCTGGGTCAAGGCCGATCCGCGGCCGCAAAATGGCCTGATGTTCCGCTCGGATCATTTCGCCCTGGCCAAGCAGGGAGTCCCCGGCCTGATGTTCATGAGCCTGGGAGATACCGACCCCGACTATATCGCCCACAAGTATCACCAGGGCGCCGATGATTATGACCCAAGTTGGACACTCGGTGGCGTCGAGCAAGATTTGGCGCTCAGCAGCGACATTCTGGAGAAGCTGGCCAACAATAACGACTGGCCAAAGTGGCTCGAGGCGTCAGATTTTAAGACCCGTCGCGCCCAGGATGGCCGCTAGCCATAGCCGTGATACTTACCGACAAAAGGAGGCTGCAGCCTCCTTTTTCATATTGTTTTTATTAAATAAAAACCTAATTTCACCTTTCTATCTATCCCCCGCTGTCAACTTAGTTCTTTAGTCTATAAACGCCATTCTTTGCTTGTGAGAAACCTCACACTTTGAGTAGTGTGTCCTCAGACCGCTATCGACACACCCTATGCACGGAGGCTCTATGTCTGCTGTAACGACATTTGCAACTGAGAACCAATTTCCCCTACAACTGAGCCAATTTGACGGCGACACCAGCACGCCGCTCATCGAACAAACCATAGGCGACTACCTGGATCAGATGGCCGCCAGCCACCCCGACCAACTCGCCATCGTCATGCATCATCAAGGGATCCGCTGGAGCTATCAGGAATATCAGTCCCACATCGACGAACTGGCCGCCGGCCTGCTGGTCATAGGCATCAAGCCCGGCGATCGCGTCGGTATCTGGTCGCCCAATAACATCGAGTGGTGTCTGACCCAGTTTGCCACCGCCAAGATAGGCGCCATCATGGTGTGCATCAACCCGGCCTATCGCCCCGAGGAGCTGCAATATGCCCTCAACAACGTGGGCTGCCGCGCCATCATCTGCGCCGAGAAATTTAAGTCCAGCCACTACCTCTCTATGCTCTACGAGCTGGCCCCGGAGCTAAAGCAGTGCCTGCCGGGACAGCTTGAATCGGCCAACCTGCCGAGCCTGGAGTTTGTGATCCGCATGGGCGATGAAGCTTCGCCCGGCATGCTCAACTTCAACCATCTCAAGCGTCCGCTCACCGAGAGCGATCGCAAGGCACTCAAAGACACCGCCGCCCAGCTTTCCCCCTTCGATGCCATCAATATCCAGTTTACTTCGGGCACTACCGGCAGCCCCAAGGGCGCGACCCTGAGCCATCACAACATCTTGAACAACGGCCTGCTGGTCGCCAAGGCGATGCGCCTTGGGCTGGAAGATAGACTCTGTATTCCCGTGCCCCTGTATCACTGCTTTGGTATGGTGCTGGGTAACCTCTCCTGCATCTCTGTGGGCGCCTCGGCCATCTACCCAAGCGACTCCTTCGATCCCCTGACAACTCTTGAGGTGGTCGAGGCCGAGCGCTGCACCGCGCTGCATGGGGTACCGACCATGTTTATCGCCCAGCTGGAGCATCCGGAATTTAAGCGCTTCGATCTTAGCTCGCTGCGCACCGGTGTGATGGCGGGGGCTACCTGCCCCGAAGAAGTGATGCGCAGGGTGCAAGATCTCATGTATATGAAAGAGGTGCTGATAGGCTACGGCCAGACGGAATGCAGTCCCATCAACAACATGACGGAGATAGGCTCGTCACTGGAGAAACGCGTCACCACGGTCGGCCGCGCCCTGGCTCACACCCAGGTGAAGATAGTCGATGAGTTCGGCGAGGTGCTCCCCGTCGGCCAACCCGGTGAGGTGTGCAGCCGAGGCTACTGCGTGATGCAGTTCTACTGGAACGACGCCGAGAAGACAGCCGCCACCATAGACAGCGAAGGCTGGCTCCACTCGGGCGACCTGGGTGAGATGGACAGCGAAGGCTATGTAAAAATTGTCGGCCGCATCAAGGATATGATCATCCGCGGCGGCGAGAACATCTACCCGAGAGAGATCGAAGAGAAACTCTACACCCACCCGGACGTGCAGGACGCGGCCATCTTCGGCGTGAAGAGCGAGAAATATGGTGAAGAGGTATGTGCCTGGATCAAGGTGCAGCCGGGCGCCAGCGTCACCGAGGAGGAGATACGTCACTTCCTCACCGAGAAATTTGCCTACTTTAAGGTCCCGAGATACATCAAGTTCGTCGAGCAGTATCCCATGACGGTGACCGGTAAGATCCAGAAGTTCAAGATGCGCGAGATGATGTATCAAGAGCTTTATGAGGCGATCAACTGCAACTAGCGATCCCAGCTAGCCCTTCGCCAGCCTATTCCCTAAACAGGCTGGCATTTTTTTGCCCGGCATCTGGTGCCTAGCATCAATTTAAAAGGCTGATTTTAGAGGCTGATTTTAGAGACTCAGCAGCTGGGCACCCACCCTCTCTACCCGCTTCTCGTTGCGGCTGATCACATAGCCCTGATCGATATAGCCATCGATACAGGCTTGATACTTGCTGTCTGACAGGCTGTCGCCAAAGCCAAGCCCGGTCCAATTCACCTCGCACTGCACCGTCTCCCCCTTGTCGTTGCTCAGGGTCGCCTTCTGATAGGTAGTCTCTAGCTTAGGCACCACAGCCAAGGCCCCAAGGGTCAGTCCGATGACAATAATAAATTTTGCTTTCATGGCTATCCTTAAATAACTGCACTCAAAACAACGGCCTAAATAACTATCCTTAAATAACTGTCCTTAAATAACTGCCTAAAATAACTGACCTAAAATAACTGGCCTTAATGACAGATGACTAGCGCCTGCTCTTTCCGGCGCCCATTGGCCGGACGAGGCTCACTCTAGCTGTATCCTGACATCTCGGGCACCGGCGCTCAGGCCAAGCTCCATCAGGCAGCGCTCCTCGATCTCAGACAGGCCGCCCTCACACATGGCCATAGGTTGGATGACGAGTTTTGGCCGCTTAAACAGCCCAATGCAACCCAGCTCATTCAATCCTTGCTTGAGGCACTGCTCGGCAGGGGAAAAATTGCCCACCAGCAAACGCCGGGTGGTAAATGGCGTACTCGGCGACAGGGCCGTTTGCTGCTCGCCATGACTCACCACGATACGGTCGGGATAGATCTGTGCGATCACTTCCATGTAACTGTTTACCTTTAAGCTGACAGTAGCTTATTACGAAAAACCCAATACTTTACGCGATTTATCCCTGTTGATCACTAGGGGTTGTTTATGTTTCAGGTTAAATTCTGTTTAATCTCAGCGCTATTTGCTCACGAGCCGAGCAATGAAATGGCCAGTGAAGCAAGCGGTGAGCTGGCTAATGTTGTGAATAGTGCGATAGCCAACAGGATGCAATGAGTGAGGTCAATTGCGCACGAACTGCACGCGATAACGCACAATAATCCTGAGCGCGTAAGATGCTCCTCGAGACCGCTTTTACCGGCCCTTTTTCAGGCTTATCACTCGTTTGGGCAGAAGAACTGCGCCACGCTAGCCCTACCCTGTATGAATCGTCAACACATTGCCACAAAGGCAAACAGTAGAGGTCTGAAGCCGCCTGCTTGCCGACACAGATCTCCCGCGGCAACTGGCCAACAAACTAGGTGACATCAAACGTCAGGGTGCTAAAATGTCGACCTATTTCATCACACAACTGGATATTGGGAATGCGAGTTAGCAAGTACCTGCTTTCAACACAAAAAGAGACCCCAGCAAACGCTGAGGTGGTCAGTCATCAATTAATGCTGCGCGCCGGCATGATACGTCGTAACGCTTCTGGCCTATACAGCTGGTTGCCGTCAGGCTTACGTGTGCTGCGCAAGGTCGAAGCGATCGTTCGCGAAGAGATGAACAATGCAGGTGCTGTTGAGATCTTGATGCCCATGGTGCAACCGGCAGACCTTTGGGTTGAAACCGGCCGTTGGGACAAATTTGGCCCAGAGCTGCTACGTTTCCAAGACAGACATAACCGCGACTTCGTACTGGGCCCAACCCACGAAGAGGTGATCACCGACATCATTCGTAAAGAGGTTAGCTCTTACAAACAGCTACCGCTGAACCTGTATCAGATCCAGACCAAGTTCCGCGACGAGGTACGTCCCCGTTTCGGCGTGATGCGTTCACGCGAGTTCCTGATGAAAGATGCCTACTCTTTCCATCTTGATCAGGAGACCATGGATGATACCTATCAGGCAATGTACACCGCCTACAGCAACATCTTAGGCCGTATGGGTCTGGCCTTCCGCCCGGTATTGGCCGACACAGGTTCTATCGGTGGCAGCATGTCACACGAATTCCACGTGCTGGCCAACAGCGGTGAAGACCTGATCGCCTACTCGACCGAGAGCGACTACGCCGCCAACATCGAAAAGGCCGAGGCGCCAATGCCTACCGAGCCTCGTGGCGCCGCCACCATGGAAATGAGTGTTATCGACACGCCAAACGCCAAGACCATCGAAGAGTTGGTTGAGCAGCACGGTATCGCCATCGAGAAGACCATCAAGACCATTATCGTTAAGGGCGCCAGCGAAGAGGCACCTTTGGTAGCCGTGATCGTGCGTGGCGACCATGAGCTGAACGAAGTCAAAGTCGAGAAGCTCGATGCCGTACTGGCACCATTTGAGATGGCCGGTGAAGCAGAGATCCGCGATGCACTGGGTGCAGGCCCTGGCTCACTCGGCCCAGTTGGCATGACCATCCCTGTGTATGTGGATCACAGCGTTAACGTCATGAGCGACTTTGCCGCCGGTGCCAACCAAGACGGTAAGCACTATGTGGGCATCAACTGGGAACGCGATCTGCCACAGGCAGAGGTTGCCGACCTGCGTAACGTTATCGAAGGTGAGCCTAGCCCATGTGGCAAGGGCACTATCGGCCTGCTACGCGGCATCGAAGTGGGTCACATCTTCCAGCTGGGCACCAACTACTCAAAAGCCATGGGCGCCAGCGTACTGGACGAGAACGGCAAAGCACAAACATTGCTGATGGGTTGTTACGGTGTTGGCGTGAGCCGTATCGTGGCCGCAGCCATCGAGCAGAACCACGACGATCGTGGCATCATCTGGCCAGCTGCCATCGCACCGTTCAAGGTTGGTATCCTGCCGATGAACATGCACAAGTCACATCGCATCAAAGATATGGCCGAGAAGCTCTATAGTGATCTTTGTGATGCCGGCATCGAAGTCCTGTTCGACGACCGTAAAGAGCGCCCAGGTGTGATGTTTGCCGACATGGAGCTGATTGGTCTGCCGCACGTTATCGTGATTGGCGAGCGCAACATAGACAACGGCGTATTCGAATACAAGAACCGTCGTACCGGCGAGAAGCAAGAGATCCCATTCGAGCAGATCGTCGACTTCATCAAGTCTGCCAAATAAGACGCTTACAGAACTCGAATATAAAACGCCCGGCAACTGCCGGGCTTTTTTATTATCTACTACAAAAATAATCTAGATATTAACGACTGACCTCGGGCACATCTTCTCGCACCTTAAAGGTGCCAGGGACCAGGGCATTGACCAGAGATTTAAACAGTGCGCCCCAAAAGAGAAGCAAGCCAATCCAAAAGTATCTTAGATAACTGGTTTGAAACTGACCTACCTTAGGCTTCATATACTTATAGGAAAGCAGAGTCTTATTAGCGGCTTTCAGCTGAAGTATCAGTCCAGCTTCATGCCAGATTGCGATCTTCTCTCCCACTTTAAGGCTTTGCGCTAGGCGATGGCACTTGCTCGCGCCGATATTGACGGCATAGAAGTTATCTTGAAAAGAGGTAATTTCCAGGTCGTAAAAAGTCCCCCCCGTCTCCTCATCGATAACCTCGCTACTACGGCACTGGATAGCATCTATCGTCGTCGAATATTCATGCACGTCTGCCAAATCGGCCACATGATATTTAGGCAACACATAGGCGAAAAAGACAAGGTTAACCATGAAAAATAAAAAGATAAACAAGTATCTGGAGCCCTTGGGGCCATCCGATGCGAACTCAATAAAAACATCGTCCTCATCATCATAAAGCCAATCTGGCAGCCCCTGCCTGCTAGTGGCAACCTCGCCAGCGGCCCTCCTACGTTTTATCTCATCTGTGAGTTGTTGATACCTATCTGGGTACTGCGCTTTATCTATGTTGTCGTTAACATCAAGCAGCTCATCCAAGGTACACTTCGAATAATCGACTGACACACTATCTCCCTTTACCAATTCCCTTTTCTATTTCCCTTTCCTAATTCCATGTTCTTTTGGCTTTTTCAGCAGTCTTTATCGAGCTTTTATCACCAAGCTCAATAAACTGATTCACTCGTAAAGGCCGAACTCCCCGACTCACCATGAAGTGACGAACTCATGAAGATCAGACAAGTAATCCCCTTGCAATTAGCAACTAATCATCTCCCAGAACCTAGACTACATGACATGAAACTAATTATTAATCAATATTTTGATCTAATTGAGGCTTACCCCAAGCTAAGCCCCAATTGAACATCATCAATGTATCAGAGGTTACCTTAACGATTAAGAGTGAACAGACTGAAAAGGTTTAATATCCATTTGGATTATCTATAACGTACACCCAGCCGTAATTTTGGTATTGCATGACTTCAAGCGCTGTCCCCTTTAAATCTGTACCCGAGATTTTCCATTGAGATCTAACCAAGGCGATATCGCCATTAATATGAACCGACTTTGACAAGGTCTGCATCTCTCCCTTGACCCCTAGATATTTTTCCAACTCGCTGACAATGGATTTTCTGCCAATGGCGGCCCGCCCCTTATCATCGAGAATGAATTTCGCGTCGGCAGCGAAAAGCGTCGATAAGCCTTGCAGATCCTTGTGCTTAAAGTACTGTGCAAACAACCCATGAAGTTCACTGGGCGACTGTGGCTTGGGGTACTCAACTGGTGACTCCGCGGCAACACTAAAAGCTAAAAAGACCAAAGCAATCGTTATTATCTTGGCGACTCTCATCTACATCTCCTGAAATACAGTTAAACAGTGCAGCAAAGATACCCAACACAGTTACCTTTAACCATTAGCTTCCAAAAAGTAACTAGTTACCTTATGGTAAGTAGAAGCCATAGTTAAAAATAGAAAACTGCCAGCCCCATGAAGCTAAGGAAGCCTCAATGGTTCACGCCACCGCCCCCGAAAATTACTGTAATGTCGATAAATATCTGTCCTTAATATCAACCAAATGGACAGCCCATATTATCTATCTCCTCAGTCAACACCCAGTGATGAGATTTGGTCAGATCCAGAAGCAACTCGCCCTCGTCTCCAGCAAGGTACTGAGTTCGCGTTTAAAGCTACTGGAGGCTGAAAAGTTTATCTGGCGGGAGCAGCAAGCGACCATCCCGGTAACAGTTAACTATGGATTGACACCAAAAGGGCAAGAGCTGGCCGATATCGTCCTCAAGATTGTCGAAAAAACAGAATCATGGAGCCTGGATGGCCACAAGTGAGATTCTAGATAACCAATTTATGAGACACTTGCGTTGGCGACAACGCTGATATCGCCCGATTCCCCTCCCCCCATAGTCCGAGAGCAAAGCGATTTAGTTGCATCGGAGTTAAGAGATTAGAATCGTAGACGGATAATACGCTCTAACATCTAGCCACATTGCCAATTGGCAATAAAGCCTTAACCATGGCTTTATGATGTATCAATTGTCTGCCGCAGGTGCAGTGCATGGATGCACCAATGTCGAGAACATTTTTGGCCATGCCTCGAAAGGTCACAAATGTGTTTACACCTGATTATCCGTCTCTTCGATTAAGCGACTTCTGTATCCGCGTATTCGCGACGATCAAACACCAAATCATTTTTGGACATTTCTGCGTTAGGACTTTTGCTCTACTATGTGAGTTTAAAATAAATATTTCTATGGCTAACGCTCGCGTAATAGACGCGAGCTTGCGAGCGTCCTGATTGACGCGTTTGTTAGATGGCTACTTGCCACGCATGATGTCAATTTGCTGCTGAATATGCGCATCAAGTTGAAATGCAGATTCATCAATCTTCGATCTTATATCTTCTGTCTGCCTCATAAAATCACAATATTTCTTTAAAGCCTTATGCTCTTCCTGCTCGTTAGATAGAG
This sequence comes from Shewanella sp. KCT, assembly GCF_007636505.1. NCBI lineage: Bacteria > Pseudomonadati > Pseudomonadota > Gammaproteobacteria > Alteromonadales > Shewanellaceae > Shewanella > Shewanella sp. KCT. The sequence continues at coordinate 156,497 of NZ_LVDJ01000003.1, read as the reverse complement.
AATTAAGCCGAGACATCCAGCTTGGAATTGGGTCAGTTGGTACGGGCCAGTTATAATTCGCTATGAGCCATTCAACAAGACCACCTACTGTTTGGTTAGAGTACCCGCCCTCATGAGCGATCCGTTTACCCTCATCGGTAAATGCGAAAGGCCATGCTTGTGAATCAACAACAACTTCATCCCGATTTTTATCGTCTGGTCCGTCGGCAGACAAGAAGTTTATTGCATCATCAGTGGAATCAATAGTTGAGCGCATATCTTCGGTCAAATCGTAAATTAGCTTATTCTCCATTGAAGAGACTACTTCGCTAAGCCTATCGTATGCAGACTGAAAGGCCGCTTTGTGATCCATGAACCTAGTATCACCTAAGTACTTTCTAGCCCTATATGAAATTTTATCGTTGCTTGACCAGCACCAAAATTGTGGCTCATAAGCCTTTAACACTTCACAAGCACATTTAAAGTAGAACAATGCAAGGGAGTGCAATATAGCTTCGTGCCTTAAACCTTGGTGATAGGATGAATTTCTATATGAATGCAGATTAAGAATTGATTCGCACAGAGCGTGATCGAAAAAACCAAGTTTACGCGCTGCTTTAGCCTTTCCATCAAAGTTTTGACCTAATCCTTTCTGAATTATCTTTGGATCATGCTTTGGCTCGCTAAAACGCCCCCACATTTCATTCTCATTCGCTTTATCTTGTATAAAACGATGTAACGTAAGCTCCACTACGTTATCTACAAGCATCAATGCGAATCGATCGAAATTTCGGTCACAAACGGCTAATTGATCTAAAGCTAGATCCAGTTGGTCAATGTTGTCAGCTAGAAACTGAATCATAATTCTCCGATCATCTAACGCTTATTAGCGAGAATGCCGACTATGTAAATCAATTTCTACTAATGTACATCGCGGCAAACTTTTTAAATATCTGAAACTTATATCAATAACAGCATTACATAACAAGGACAAAATAAGCAGCCCGAAAATCAAGCGAGACTTGGCTTATTTGAGAGAAAGGGCGAGACCGTCACCACTTCCTATTAAAAGAAAATCGTTCAAACTTAACCCTTATTAATCAGCTCGTTACGGACTCCCAAAAAGCAAATCGAGAATCGAAAGATTATATAATAGGAAGTGAAAGTGGGGCGTTTTGGCAAAATCCCATTATCCCTGTATAGATGCGCAGTCTAGCGAATAGAGTTTGGCAACCTGCCGAACACTCATCTCGCCCTCCTACTCACGTCAAATGAAGCCAAGTCGAAGAGACGTTGGATACCGAGTGCAGATACGGCTGTGACCTTCGGTTTCAGTGATGAAACCGTAGAGCGGCCAGGGATGGCGCACAGCGAGTCACAGACGTAACTGCACATCCCCCCGCCGGGCAGGCGATAAAGGTACGACCTTCAACCCATTTAATTAATGATCATGTCGCCAAATGAAAACCAAGAAAACTATAGAAATGCCAAATCTTCATTCCAAGGCCAACACGCAATGGGGCAAAAATCAGTTAGCTTTCACGCCCTAAACACACCAACACCGCCAAATCGAAGAAACGTTAGATACACAGTGTAAGCACGCTTTTGGCCCTCGGCGGCATGGACGCCGCCGTGGAGCGTATAGGGACATATTTACAGCGTGCCAAAAGCGTGCTTGCACAGCCCTCGCCGGGCAGGCGTTAGGTAGCCATGAAGGTACGACTTTCAAACACCTAATCAATTCTAATACCACCAAACGCGATCACCTTGAATCACGACATTCGTACTTCCATGTACAGCACTCGCCGGGCAGGCGCTAGGTTGCGATGAAGGATAGACCTTCAGAAATTCTCCCAATACCCAACTAGCCAAACGTTCCCCCACACAAAAAAGAAGCCAAAAACAACAATGCCCAACCTCATCCAAGGCTAGGCATTGCAACTTGAGTAAACAATTATCCGCGTAGTGACATTAATGGATAAAAGCACTACACCAGAGTGCTATCTCAGAGCGCTACCTTTGATCCTCAATCACCACCCCATCATCCGCCAAGGTGCCTGGCGCCAGCAAGGCCACCTCGCCCGATAGCTGGGTCTCGGCGCGAATAGAGTCCTGCACCGCGGCAATATCCACCTGAGGGCGCATCGTCTCATCCACCTCGCACAGCAGCCGCATCAGATCGTTTTCCTGTTGGCGGGTGACCACTAAGCGCACCTTAGCGATACCGGGATGACGGCGACGAATCCGCTCCACCTGCTCGGGATGGACAAACAGCCCCTTCACCTTAGTAGTCTGATCCGCGCGTCCCAGCCAGCCCTTGATACGCACATTGGTGCGACCGCAGGCACTCGTGCCCGGCATGATGGCCGACAGGTCGCCGGTGGCGAAGCGCACCAGGGGATAGTCGCGGTTAAAGCTGGTCACCACTACCTCGCCTACCTCGCCCTCTGGCACAGGGGTTAAGGTGCCGGGCCGCACTATCTCGACGATGATGTCTTCGGCAACCACAAGGCCTTCGCCCGAGACGCTCTCGAAGGCGATGAGGCCAATATCGGCGGTGACATAGGCCTGCTTGACGTCGATATCCGCCGCCTCGAAGCTGGCCTTGAGGGAGGGGGTTAACGCCTCGCCCGACACCAGCGCCTTGGTGATGGAGCTGATGTCCTTACTCAGGGCCTTGCCCTTCTCCAGCAAGATATTGAGAAACGAGGGGGTGCCGCTGTAGCCATTTGGTTTAAGCGAGGCGATAAGGTCCAGCTGCATCTCGCTCTGCCCAGGCCCTGCCGGGATAACGGTGCAGCCACAGGCCCTGGCGCCCGAATCCATGATAAAGCCCCCCGGCGTCAGGTGATAAGCCAGGCAGTTCTGCACCAGGTCGCCTGCTCGAAATCCTGCGGCGAAGAAGGCCTGACCCATGCGCCACCAGTCATGGCCGTCACACTCGGGGTCATAGATGGGCCCGGGTGACTGAAAGATACGCCCGCTAGGCTTGCTTGGCGTCATGCCGGCAAAGGGCGGCTGCTTGGCCTGCAGGGCGATAAGGTCCGCCTTGCGGGTAATGGGCAGAGTCGCCAGCGCCTCGCGGCTATCGACGCTGCTCACCTCGATATCTGCCAGTCGCTCGGCGTAATAACGGCAGTTTGCCTTGGCGAAGCTGAGCTGCTCGGGCAGCGCCGCCATCAGCTGCTGCTCGCGCTGCTCGGGCGCAAGCGCCTCTTCGGGTTTGAAATAATCGGCCATATTGCCTCCCTACAGCCAACGCTTACGGCGTTTATACGACTTTAGGTTCTTGAAGCTCTTACGGGTTTCGTTGCCGCCCCCCAGGTAGAACTCCTTCACATCTTCGTTGTTGAGCAGCTGCGCCTTGGTGCCGTCGAGCACGATTTTGCCCGACTCCATGATGTAGCCATAGTTAGCCGCCTTGAGGGCGTAGTTGGCGTTCTGCTCCACCAGCAGCATGGTAATACCCTGCTCGCGGTTGATCTTCTCTATGATGCCAAACACCTCCTTGACCAGCAGAGGCGACAGCCCCATGGAGGGCTCGTCCAGGCAGATCATCTTAGGTCTGGCCATCAGGGCGCGGCCGATGGCCAGCATCTGCTGCTCACCGCCCGACAGGTAACCCGCCAGCCCGGTGCGCTCCTTGAGGCGCGGGAAGTAGTTGAATACCATCTCGATATCCTGGTTCACCTGACCGTCGCGGCGGGTATAGGCCCCTAATTTCAGGTTTTCGATCACCGTCATATCCTCGACGATGCGGCGCCCCTCCATCACCTGAAACAGGCCAGAGCGCACCACCTCATCGGCGTTCTTCACGTCGATACGCTCGCCCATGAAGTGGATGTCACCGCGGGACACCTCGCCATTTTCTGTCTTTAGCAAGCCGGAGATCGCCTTGAGGGTGGTGGACTTACCGGCGCCGTTGGGGCCCAGCAGGGTCACTATCTCGCCCTGTGGCACCTCTATGCTCACGCCGCGTAGCACCTGGATCACATCGTCATAGACCACTTCGATATTGTTGATTGCGAGAAGTGGCGTCTCGGGCTTTAACTGCACTGCTTGTGTCATAACAACTCCAAGGTCAAGAAGCGGGCCGGGCAAGACGGGCTTACCCGGCGCAGGGAAAAGAGATTAGTAGCCTAACCAGTCGACGCGGCGCTCAAGGGTCACCTGATTGACCTTCTCGACCTTGATGTCGCCATGGTTGTAGTTACCCTTGTAGATGTTGACCTGGTTGATGCCGCGATGATCTTCCGGCGTCCAGGTGGCGGCCAGGCAGACCCCCTCTAGCCCCTTAGGCACCCAGTCTTTGTGCACATACATGCCCTTCTTGACGTTCTCACCCGTAATGCCGCCGTGCGCCTTGGCCCACTCCATCGACTCCTTCATGAAGTAGGTCGAGCAGACGCCACGGATATAGTGGTGCAGACGCTCCTCTTTACCCGTGCTGTCAGACATCTTAGAGATCTCACGTACCAGCTTCATGCCCGGCACATCGTCGGTCCAGAACGGCGTCATGGTCGGGAAGATATAGTTCTTCACCCCTTCACCGGCGGCCTTGAACACCAACTTATCGCCACCCCAGATATTAGACATGAACTGGATATCGGTGCCGACAGTGTCGCAAGACTTGATCAGCGACTGCACCGAGCCCCCGAGGTTGCCGATATAACCATAGTTGGTACCTGAGCTCTTAAGACTCAAACACTGGGCCTTAAAGTCGCCCGGCTTCATGGAGATCACTACAGATGGCTGCACATCGAAGCCCAGCTCGGTTGCATACTCGGCGCAGGCCTCTTTAGGCGCATTAGGGAAAGGATGGTTGGCGCCGATATGGGTAAACTTAGGCTTGCCCTTACCGCCCTTGGCCTTCCAGTCGTCGGCGGCCCACTGCACCAGGCCGCGACAGGCGTCAGAGTAAGACGCGCCGTAGAAGAAGTTATATGGCGCCGGCTTAGTGGTGTTCGGGTTCTTACCCTGAGGGTCGGTCAGATGACCAGAGTAAGAGGCCGAGAAGATAGGCGTCTTATCCTTGGCGGCAAAAGAGATCAGCGCCTCGGTATCGGCTGTGCCCCAACCCTGCATGGCCACCATGTTCTTGCGCGACAGCCACTTCTTGTATGAGGCGATCGCCTGAGGCACCTTGTAGGCATAGTCTATGGTCTCATATTCCAGCTTAGTGCCATCGATGCCGCCATGGGCATTGATATAAGCCAGGGCATCACGCACACCGTCGGCGTATGGCTTACCCACGAAGGCCGTGGGGCCAGACATGTCGGCCAGGTGGCCAACAAAGACCGTGTCTTCGGCTTGGGCAGCGCCCGAGGCGAAGGCGAAACAAGCAAGCGTGGTGCTAAGTAGTATTTTTTTAGTCATCGTTATCTTCCTTCAACATGATCCAGATAGATTGAATGCGGTTAACGCAGCGCTACAGCCAGGATCAACGCTCATTGCTATTCAAACTGTGTCGGTTTTACATCAATTTCATTAGCCCTCGACTTAATAGGCGAAGGGGTAACATTTCCAATAGTTCTTAATTTGTCCCCAGCGATGGGCCAGTCCCTCGGGTTCGAAGATGAGGAACAGGATGATCACCAGGCCGATAGCCATCTCCTTGATGTAGGCCAGACCGTCGGTGACCATAGGCAGGTTGCCGTAGTCGGTATACTTCATCAGTCCCACCATGCCCTCTAACACCTCGGGCAGCAGCACCATGAAGACCACGCCCATCAGGGTGCCCTTGATAGAGCCCAGACCGCCGATGATCACCATGGCCAGGAACTGAATCGACATTAAGATGGTAAAGCCCTCGGAGGAGACATACCCCAGGTAGTGGGCGTACAGGGCGCCACCTATGCCGGCGTAGAAAGAGGAGATGCCGAAGGACAAGAGGCGATACTTGTTGAGCTTGACCCCCATGATCTCGGCCGATAGATAGTGGTCGCGCACCGCAACGAAGGCGCGGCCGTCGCGGCTACGCATCAGGTTACAGCCCCAGATATACATGAACACCAGGGCAAACAGGGCGATGAAATAGAAACTCATGTCGGTGTCGAAATCGAAACCGAACAGGCTGACGGGCGCCGCCATGGCACCGGACGCACCACCGGTAAACCATTCGGCGCGGCCGAAGAAGTCCTGAATGATGAACTGAGCCGCCAGGGTCGCAATCGCCAAATAGAGCCCCTTGATCCTTGCAGCCGGCATACCGAACATCATGCCCACGCCCATTGTGAGAAAGCCCGCCAGCGGAATACAAAACACCACAGGAATGTTAAAGCTGGTGTTGAGCCAAGCCGAGGCGAAGGCGCCGAAGCCGAAGAAGGCGCCGTGGCCTAAGGATATCTGCCCGGTAAAGCCCACCAGGATATTCAGCCCCAGGGCGGCGATACCTAAGTATGAAATCTGAATAAACAGGGTCAGAAAATAACCATCCAATACCAGGGGCGCTGCGCAGGCTAGCGCGATCACCAGAAAGGTCACCAGGCGTATGGTCTTGGTTTCAAAAATCGTATTGTCAGCTTTATAGCTGGTGCGAAAATCCCCGCACGGGCGCATCGCTAAACTAGACATAGAAAACTCCTTGAACTGCAATAGGGTCAAACGCAATTAGCTGTGTCATGGCCGTGCTCCTTAAATTCGCTCGATATCACGGGTGCCGAACAGGCCGTAGGGCTTGAACCAGAGGATCACCAGCAAGACATAGAAAGGCGCGATGTTGTACATGTTGCCGATATGCAGCCACTGGCTATCGAAGAACTCGGCGACGTTTTCCAGCACACCTATCACCACGCCGCCGATGATGGCCCCGACGATGGAGTCCAGCCCCCCCAGGATCACCGCAGGGAACACCTTGATGCCTATGGTGGACAGCGAATCAGATACGCCGTTGACCATGCCGATCACCACACCGGCGGTGGCCGATACTGTAGCGGCGATGCCCCAGCTCATGGCAAACACCTGCTTGACCGAGATCCCCAGGCTCTGGGCCACCTGTTGGTCGAAGGCGGTGGCGCGCATCGCCAGGCCGTGCTTGGAATACTTAAAGAAGAGGAAGAAGCCCGCCATGATCAATATCGCGATCACAGTACTCATCAAATAAGCCAGCTCTATGTTCAGGCCGAAGATGGCGATGGACTGAGTGTCGAACACCTGAGGGTAGCTCTGGGGCGACACGCCGAATATCCACTTGGTCAGCGACTGGAAGAAGATAGACAGTCCTATGGTCACCATGATCACCGAGATGATCGGCTCGCCTATCATGGGGCGCAGCACTATCATCTGCAACAGCACACCAAACAGCGCCATGAAGCAGAGGGTGAAGAGGAAGCCGACGAAAAAGGGCAGCTGGAAATAGGTCAAAAACGCCCAGCAGACCCAGGCCCCCACCAGCAAAAACTCCCCCTGGGCGAAGTTAACGATCTGGGTCGACTTGTACACCAGTACGAAACACATGCCCACCACGCCATACAGCAGGCCGACGATCAGGCCGTTGATAATTAATTGAATTAAGAGTTCAAAATTCATGATGCTCTCCTTTGACTCGCCTCGCCCTCGATGGACTGACGCGGGGCGATCACGGTCGCCACCTTGACTTGAGTTTGGATGCGCGACTTAGTGCCATCCTGGAAGGTGATCACTGTGTCGATATCCACATGGGACTGGTCGCCATAGATGGCCTCGATGATCTCGCCATACTTGTCGGCTATCACCCCACGTCTCACCTTACGGGTACGGGTCAGCTCGCCGTCATCGGCGTCCAGCTCCTTGTAAAGCAAGATAAACTTGTTGATCTTCTGCGCATCGGGCAGGGTCTCGTTCACCCGCTCCACCTCGGCCTGTAGCTGCTGATACACTTCGGGCAGGCTCGACAGGTTGGTGTAGTTGGTGAAGGCCAGTCCCTGCTGCTCGGCCCACTTGGAGACGATACTGAAACGGATACAGAGAATGGCCGACAGGTAGGGCTTGTCCTTGCCTAAGATCACTGCCTCACCGATGAAAGATGAGAACTTAAGCTTGTTCTCGATATACTGGGGCGAGTACTGAATGCCCTGGCTGGTCTTGGCCAGGTCTTTGATGCGGTCGATCACCACCAGGTGGCCCGACGGCTTGAAGTAACCGGCATCCCCCGTGTGCATCCAGCCATCTTTGACATCTTCATCATAGGCCGCCTGATCGCCCAGATAGCCGTTGAACATGCCTACGGTTCTGGCGATCACCTCGCCCACCCCTTCGCTGTCGGTGTTGATCACCTTAAGCTCGGCGGTATCGAAGGCCACACCGACCGTGTCGTAGTCCACGTCATGTTCGTCGTGTATGGTGTAGGCGCCGCACATCTCGGTCTGGCCGTAGAGCTGACGCAGCGGCACGCCGATCGCCTGGAAGAACTTGAAGGTATCCGGCCCCATGGCCGCGCCGCCTGTGGCCGCCGATTTGAGGAAGGAAAACCCTAGGCGATCGCGCAGCGCCTTCATCAAGATGATGTCGGCCAGCTTAGAGCGTCTGCCCTCGGCTAGTCGCTGCTCGGCGCGCTTCATGGCAAAGTCGAATAACTTCTGCTTGAACGGGGTCGAGTCCATCATGCGCGCCTTCACATCGGCGAGGATCCCTTCCCACACTCTAGGCGCTAACAAGACGAAGCTAGGGCCTATCTCGCGCAGATCCGCCATCATGGTTTCCTGCTCTTCGACGAAGTTGACGATCTGACGGGCGATGAGCGCCTGACCCACGGCGTAGACCTGCTCCATGATCCAGGGCAGCGGCAGTACCGAGACATAGTTGTCCCCCGGCGCGCGAGGATCGGCTCTGAGATAAGAGCAGCAGTGGTCGATAAACTTACTGCCCTGCAACAAGACAATCTTAGGCTTAGAGGTGGTGCCCGAGGTGGTGCAGTAGATGGCGATGTTCTCGGCCTTGCCCGCATCCACCAGGTTGTCGTAGTGGCGTGGCTGAGTGTTATCCACCTCCTGGCCGAGACGATAGATCTCCTCAACGCTGATAAGGCGTGGGTCGTCATACTTGCGCATGCCGCGCGGGTCACAGTAAACGATATATTTCACCGAAGGGATACTGTCCCCCAGCTCCAGCAGCTTGTCACACTGCTCCTCATCTTCGGCGACGATCACCTGGGCCTCGCTGCGATTGAGCAGGTAGGCCACCTCTTCGTGCAGCGAGTCTTGATAGATCCCCAAGGAGAAGCAGGCCAGTGCATGGGCCGCGACTTCGCCCCAGACCCACTCGGGACGGTTCTCGCCCAGCAGGGCTATGGTGCTGTGTGATTTAATGCCTAGGTGGTCGAAGGCTAGCGCCATCCACTTCACCCGGTTGTGATAATCTTGCCAGCTGAATTCGGTCCAGATGCCAAACTCCTTCTCGCGCATGGCAATCTCTTTGCCCCAGTTGGCCGCATTGTGGCGCAGGATCTTGGGAAAGGTATCGAGTGAACCCATGTCGAAGGCCCGCGCCGTCGACGCATTATTTACCTGAGTCATTAGCCAACCTCTTGTAATTGCTCGTCATCTTCAAGGCCCAGATAGGCCTGTCTCACGTGCTCGTCGGCCATCACCGCTTCGGGCAGGCCAGAGATCAATTTCTTACCGAAATCGAGCACCATCACCTCATGGGAGATATCCATCACCACCCCCATGTCGTGTTCAATCATCACCACGGTAATGCCAAACTCCTCGTTGAGATCCAGGATATAGCGGGCCATATCCTCCTTCTCTTCCAGGTTCATCCCCGCCATCGGCTCGTCGAGCAGAATCAGCTTAGGGTTGAGCGCCATGGCCCGGGCCAGCTCGACCCGCTTGCGCAGGCCGTAAGAGAGGGTGCCAGCGATAGATTTGCGCACATGGGAGATGTCGAGAAAGTCGATGATCTCCTCCACCTGACGGCGATGGGCCAGCTCCTCTTTCTGCGCCGGTGAGGCCCAGTACAGGGGGCCGGTGAGCCAGTTGTTTTTCATCAGGTGGTGACGACCCACCATGATGTTGTCCAGCACCGACATGTGGCCAAACAGGGCCAGGTTTTGAAAGGTACGTCCTATGCCGAGATCGGCACGGGCATTGGGTCTGAGATGAGTGACATCCTGATTATCGAAATGAATTGTCCCCTTCTGCGGACGGTAGCGACCCGAGATGCTGTTGAGCATCGAGGTCTTGCCCGCCCCGTTGGGACCGATAATTGAAAACACGGCGCCGCGCTCGACCTCGAAGCTCACATCGGTCAGGGCCTTTACCCCACCAAATGCGAGCGAGATCTGATCGACAGTTAAAATGGTATCTTTCACAACCCTACTCCTTTAAACGGCTCTGCCTGGGTGTTTCGGCGATGAGTCGCCCCGGCGGATGCCAGGACGAGGGTTAAACGGGTAAAAAAAGTGGGGAGGAAGCCCTCCCCCAAGAGCACTTACAAGGCGTAACGCATTGAGAACTGTGCGTAGTTAGAATCGACCTTCTGGTCGTCCAGGGCGAAGTTACCCACTTCGATGCCCACGGCCAGAGCCGGTGTCAGGTTCTGGAACAGGTTGACGCTCCACTGGCTGCGATCGGCATCTGACTTGTCGGTCTCGATGCGGCCATAGAGGAAGGTGCTGCGCAGGGTATCTGTCCAGTAGTGGCGGTAGGCGGCGAGATAAGAGGTGCTGGTTTCCACCTCTTCACCGATAAGATCTTTAGTCACCCCCAGCCCCACGTAGCGGCCCACTTCCCCTTGGTGGAACTGGAAGCGCAGATCATCTTTACCGAAGGTGTTGATGCGACCGGCAATCGAGCCACCGAAGGCGGTCTCGCTGTTGCCGCCCAGGGTGTTGAGCCTGCGACCCAGCGCCGAGATGGAGACATTACCCCAGTCGCCCTTGAAGTTATAACGGGCTACCACATCCGGCAGATCGTCGTTGGCGGTATCGCCACCGTCACTCTCAGGGTTCTCGATAGAGACCTGGAAGCCGCCCATGTCGTAACGGATCTGGCCCTGACGCACGAAGGCCAAACCAACAGTGGCACCGGCGAAGTCGGCGGTTTCCGGGATGGCGCTGGTGTTCATGAAGGTGGTCCAGGTCTGGCCCACGGTTAAGTCTTTGTACTTGATGAAGGCGTGGCGCAGACGCGGATGGGCCGAGTTAGACACCACCTGGTTGCCGCCACCGCCGAGGAAATCCATCTCGATGAAACCCATCACGTCGCCGTGAACATACTTGGTGTTGAAACGAGACTCGTTGGCGAAGATACGGAACTGTGACGCGCTCTCTTCGAGCGGCGTGCCGGTGCCAATCCAGAAGTCGCGATAGGCGACATCGCCATTAACATAGCGGGCATCGACCTTGAGGTAGCCGCCGAAAGACAGCTTGCCGTCGTCGCCGACGTTAAAGTCATAACCTGCCATGGCAGAACTGGCCATCAGACCGAGTGAAGTTGCGAGTGTGAGTTTTTTTATTGTTGATGTGAGCATCTTGATTATCCCCTTTTGTGGTTGCCTCCAAGATGGAGAAATGCCTCCTTTGCCTCAATTGGGAATAGGTAGTAATGCAGCGGTAGTAGGCCATAGGGCGCAATACCCGAGGATTAGGCAGTAAGCACTAATACTTAAGTCGATGGCTGTAAATGCCGACTTTCACCTTAACTGTGATATGTTGGCTTGAATAACAAAATAAAAGGAGTGAGCCGGGATGGCGAGATAAGCTCCTGAAAAGATAGGATAAGTGACAGATGTTCCCAAACTGGCTATTGGTTGCCATCAGCATCAGCTATATCGGCCTGCTGTTTTTAATGGCATTTCTGGGTGACAAGTACCGCGGCAAGTGGTTTGCCGGGCAGCACACCATCATCTACTCCCTGTCGCTGGGGGTCTACTGTACCTCCTGGGGCTTTCTCGGCACCGCCGGACAGGCCGCCAATAACTCCTTCGCCTATCTGCCGGTTTATATCGCGCCTATCTTGCTGTTTATCTTCGCCTGGCCCTTTATCCAAAGAGTGATCCGCGTCTGTCTCAAGCTCAACATCACCTCGATTGCCGATCTGCTGGCGGCCCGTTTCGGCAAGTCGCCCTTGCTGGCGGTGGTGGTCACCTTCGTCGCCCTGTTTGGCACCCTGCCCTATATCGCGCTGCAGCAGAAGGCAATCGTCAACTCCTATGAGATCTTGCGGCAAGATCACCTGCTCTCCTCCTGGCAGCTGGGCCTGGTGGTAAGCCTGATCCTCGCCGGTTTCACCATAGTCTTCGGGGTGCGCGCCATCGACGTGACCGAGCGCCACCCGGGCATGATGCTGGCCATCGCCTTCGAGTCCTTCGTGAAGCTTATCGCCTACCTCACCATAGGCATCTTCGTCTCCTTCTTCCTATTCGACTCGCCCATGGATATCTGGCGCCAAGCTACTGAGATCAAGCCCCTAGAGGCGGAGTTTAACTACCCCAACTTCATCTCGCTGTTTGGCCTGTTGATTATCGTGATGTCGGCATTTCTCTGTCTGCCGAGGCAGTTCCAGGTACTGATCGTCGAGCTGAAATCACAAAAGCATGTGCTCTGGAGCCGCTGGACCTTCCCCCTCTATGTGCTGGTGTTTGCCTTCTTCGCCACGCCACTGGGTCAGGCGGGCAATATCCTCTATGGCGACTCGCTCCAGAGTGACGCCTATGTGCTGTTTCTGCCGGTCTTCAGCGGCGATATCTGGCTGGGGCTGTTTAGTTTTCTCGGCGCCATCTCGGCGGCCAGCTCCATGGTGATCATCTCCACCATCGCCCTGAGTACCATGCTGAGTAACGAGATCGTCTTCCCGACCCTATTTAAGATCAACAACATACAGAGTAATGACTTCCACAAGTTCCGCTCGCACCTGCTTAATATCCGCAAGGCGCTGGTGCTACTGGTGATCTTCATGAGCTATGGCATGTTCCTGATCGCCCCGCCCGATACCCTGGCCTCTTTAGGTGAGGTGGCCTTCGGCGCCATCGCCCAGATAGGCCCAGCGCTGTTTGCCGCCTTCCTCTGGCGCCGGGTCACGCTGATCGGCGTATTGGTTGGGATCTCCAGCGGCTTCGCCCTCTGGCTGGTGCTTAACCTGTTGCCGCAGCTGGGCCTCTACGGCCACCCCTTCGCCGGCAGCGGTTATTCGATGACCACAATGGCGACTCTGGTCGGCCTGTTTGTCAACGTGATGGCGATCTGGCTGGTTTCCTCCTTTACCCGCCAGAGCGTGCACGAGCAGATGCAGATAGGCCACTTCATTGAGCGCCCGGAGCTCGACAAGGCGCTGCCCGAGGTGCCCAAGCATGTGAACCCGACCGAGCTAGAGCTACTGGTGGCCCGCTTCGTCGGCAAGGACAAGGCCGCCCAGGGCTTCTACTCCTTCTTCTCCTGTCAGCCCCAGCCAATTCAGGACAAGAACGCCCACAATCAGGCGCTGATCTTCTTTACCGAAAACATGCTCGCCAGCGTCATGGGCTCGGCCTCGGCGCGCCTGGTGCTCTCCTGCGCCCTCCATGGCCGCGACATCGCCATCGAGGATGTGGCCCAGCTGGTAGAGGAGGCCTCGAGCCATCGCAAGGAGTTCAGCCGCAGCGTGCTACACAGTGCCATCGAGAACGCCAGCGAAGGGATCTCGGTTATCGACAAAGACCTCAACCTGGTGGCCTGGAACCAGCAATACCTCAGCCTGTTTAACTACCCGGACGACCTGGTCTATATCGGCTGCCCGGTGCGCCAGCTAATCGAGTACAACCTCAAGTTCGGCAAGGGCTATATTCCCAACCTGGATGAACAGGTGGAGCGGCGCCTCAACTTCCTGCGCCAGGGGAGTCGTCACGCCACCGAGCGAATCCAACCCGACGGCAAGACGATTCGCATCCAGGGCAACCCCATACCCGGCGGCGGTTTCGTGATGATCTTCTCCGACATCAGCATGTACCGCGAGGCCGAGAAACTACTGAAAGAGAAAAACCTGGATCTGGAAGCCAGGGTGTTTGAGCGCACCAAGCGACTCGAACAGGCCAACCTGCAGCTGGCCAAGTCCAACGAAGAGCTGGCCGAAGCGCTACAGAAGGTAGAACAGGCGCACCAGAAAAAGAGTCAGTATCTCAAGGCCTGTAGCCATGATCTGCTGCAGCCGCTGTCGGCGGCGCGCCTCTTCTCCTCCGCCTTCGTCCAGGGCGGTCAGCTGTCCAATAAACAGAAACAGCAGATAGGCTATATCGACAATGCCCTGCAGGTGGCCAACGAGCTGCTGCTGGATCTCAACGAAGTGTCGCGCATCGAAGGCGGCACAGTAGTGCCCGAGATCACCGAGTTTGCCCTGCAGGAGGTGCTCGACTCCTTGGTGGAAGAATTCAGCGCCATGGCCAGCACCACACAGGCTGAGTTTAAGTGTATCAAGACCAAGCTCTGGGTGCGCAGCGACAAGGTGCTGCTCAGACGCATACTGCAGAACCTGATCAGCAACGCGTTTCGTTACGCCGGTGGCGGGCGCATATTGCTGGGTTGTCGCCGCCACGGCGACACCATCGCCATTCAGGTGGTGGACGATGGCCCGGGGATCCCCGCCGATAAGCAGGCGGTGATCTTCGAACAATTTACCCGTTTGCAGCACTCGGGCCATGAGGGCGTTAACGGCCTGGGACTGGGGCTGAATATCGCCCAGGGGCTGGCGGAGCTGATGCAGCATCGGCTTACCCTGTCATCGAAAGTCAATCAGGGCAGTATCTTTAGCCTGAGCCTGAATGTCGCCCAACCAAAACTTGTGGAGGAGCAGACCAGCCAGCCGGATATCCTTACCCTCAACGGCGTCAAGGTGCTGTGCGTCGATGACGACCCCAACGTGTTGGCGGGCATGGAGGAGCTATTGAAGGGCTGGAAGTGTCAGGTGCATACCGCCTCGTCGGCGCAGCAGGCCAAGGCCTGTGTAAGCCAGTTTGCCGGTAAGCTGGACATAGTGCTGATGGACTATCAGCTGGATAACAACCAAAACGGCCTGGATCTCATGGCCGAGCTACAGGCCCTTTCCAGCCGCCCCATTCCGGCGATTCTGATCACCGCCACCATAGACGAGGAGGTGGTGCAGCGCACCAAGGAGCTGGGTTATGGCTATCTGCGTAAGATCATCAAGCCCATCGCCCTGCGCGCCGTGATGAGCGCTACCCTGGCCAACAGCCTACACAACAACTATTCGGCCCAGCCGAGCCCCCACTTTATGGACCCGCTAACCGATTAAAAGCAAACGCCCCGCTTCGGACATAAACCGCTGCGGGGCGTTTTTATTAAATGTGAGGAACCTGTAAGCCCTAAACGACTAGACCTCTTCCACCTCGGCGGTCAGCGGCGTCTTGTCCAGATAGAGCTGACTCATGGCGATCACCGCCTGGGTGCGGGTATGTACCCCAAGCTTGAGGAAAATAGCGCTGGCGTGGGCCTTGATAGTGGCCTCTGACAAGCCTAACTCATAGGCGATCTGCTTGTTGAGCAGGCCGTCGGCAAACATCATCAAGATCTTGTGCTGACGCGGTGACAGGCTGGCTATCTTGCTACTCATGCTGTCCAGGGTCACCGCACTAAGGTCCTCACACCCCGGCGGCATCCATTGGCGGCCGGCCATCACGGCATTGATCGCCTTGACCATCTGCTCGACCGGCGAGGACTTGGGAATAAAGCCCGCCGCGCCGAAGGACATCGCCTTACCCACAGTGACTTTATCTTCCTGGCCGGAGATCACCACTATCCCTATGTGGGGATAGCTGTTACGAATATTGACTAAGGTATTGAATCCATGCGCATTGGGAATATTCAGATCCAATAAGAGCAGGTCTGCATCCTGATGCTGGGTTAAGATCTCATCCAGTGCCGTCACCGTTTCCGCCTCAAACAGCATAGGCTGATCGAACTGAGTGGTTAGGGTGTTTACGAGTGCTTGCCGAAACAGTGGATGATCATCAGCTATTATTATTTTTAGTGGCTGTAACATGTTTGATCCCTCATATGTACTCATTTCCAGTCTACGCGAACCTTAGAGATTATCAAACAGGCCCAAAACCCATGACCGAGGGACAACTTGTCAGTTAACATTTACATTACAAGTAGATAGCGGCATTGAGACACCAAAAGCGGCCACAGAGGCTTGAGTCAATATAGACTTATTATCTAGGTCGTCACCCTATTATTTGTGCTAGAGATGACGTATCGAGGCCTATTCGCAGCCTGTTAATCCCCAAATGCCCTAGAAGCTGCGTCGCAGGGGCGAGAAAATCATCCAGGGACGCCGGCTTGAACATGGCCCACGGCTCACATATTCTAATCAATATTGGCCTTGGCCATTGTAAGCAAGACAGCGCTAAGGGACGTTACCAACAGCCGGACATGACGAACTTGGCAAAGCTAGCAAGGGTATTGCAGCAGTAAAGCCTATAAAAATGACAAGCTGGTCCAGGCCAGCGCAGTCACAAGACTTGCCGCCAGGCGCGACACAATAGAATTCATTCAGAGGGAACTCAGTTGCCAGATAAGACAGCATTGGTGTTAGGGGGCGGCGGTGCGCGCGCCGCTTACCAGGTCGGGGTACTCAAGGCGATAGTGCAGTTCTATCCCCGTAACCACGGCGTGCCCTTTAAGATCATTTGCGGCACCTCTGCCGGCGCCATCAACGGTACCTCTATCGCGACCCATGCCTCCTGTTTTCATCTCGGGGTACGTAAGCTCGAGTGGGTCTGGCGCCACTTTAGCACCCACAAGGTCTACCGCTCCTCTTTTGGCGGCATCTTCTCTCACCTGGCGCAGATGGCGCTGATGGGGCTACAGGATGTGAAGATCAACACCGAAGCCGGTAGCCTGTTCGACAACCAGCCCCTGAGAAACCTGCTGAACAACCTGATTAACTTCGAGCGGATCGATCGCAATATCGCCAACGGCGCCCTGCATGCCCTGAGCGTAGACACCTCCTGCTACAACTCGTCGCGCTCGGTGAGCTTCTTCCAGGCCGCCAAGGAGATTGAAGAGTGGAACCGCGCCCGCCGTGGCGGCCAGCGCACTCATCTGCATACCGAACACCTGCTGGCCAGCGCCGCCATCCCCCTGGTATTTCCCTCGGTGAAGCTCAATCGCGGCTATTATGGCGATGGCTCAGTGCATCAGCTGGCGCCCCTGAGCAGCCCGATTCATCTGGGGGCGGAGAAGATCATGGTGATCAACCTGGAGAGCCCCCATAAGCAGGTACATAAGGAGTTTGAACATCACCCCAAGACGGCGACCATAGCCGGTCACCTGCTCGATACCATCTTCTCCGATACGTTAAACAGCGATCTCGAACGCCTGCAGCGGATCAACAGCACACTCAACCTGATCCCCAAGGAGCGCAGACATGAGGCGTCGCTCAAGACCATAGACACACTTGTGATAAAACCCAGCGAGGATCTCAGCCTAATCGCCGCCCAGCACTATCAGGATATGCCGATGGCGGTGAAGGCCCTGCTACGGCTAATCGGCATCAACCAGCAATCTGACTCGAGTATCGTCTCCTATCTGCTGTTCGAGCAGTCTTACTGCAGCGCGCTGATCAACCTGGGTTATCAGGATGCCATGTGTCAAATAGATGAGATCAAGGCCTTCTTCAATATTCGCTAAAGACTCTCAAAAGGCGTTAACTAGACTGGACGGGTGTCTTCAATAAGGTGCCGGGCGAGGATCGCCTGACTGGCGCATTCCGCCCACAGACGATAGCTGGCTGCGCTGGGGTGAAAGCCATCGCTGGCCAGGGCTTCTGACGTCAGAGGCAGCATGAGGGGCAGAAGCTGACAGGCCCCTTGGCCCTGGCAAAACTGCTCTAGCGCCCGATTGAAGCGCGCCTCCCGTCGCCGCAACACACCGGCGAGGGGCTGAGTAAATCTCGGAAAGTCCCCCAGGGGCGGCACCGGCGTCAGCAGCACCCTTGCGCCGGGTGAAGCCTCAAGTAAACCGCCTATCAGCGCGCCGATCGAGGCGAGCCAGCGCTGCACGTCTATGGGCGAGAGCAGATCGTTGACTCCCAAAGAGATAAGAATGACATCGACCCTATTTGGTGCCTGCTGGATAAGCTTGAGCGTCTGGGCCGTGGTCATGCCCGACTTGGCCAGTAAATGCCAGTTAAGGCGATAGTGAGGCGCCAGCAGACGAGTGAGCTGACCGCTCAGGGCCTTATCTTGGTGGGAGACGCCGATGCCCGCCGCGGCCGAGTCCCCTAGAATCAACAGCCTAAGCGGCTTCCCCTCCCCCAACTCACCACTGCGCTCACCATCGGGCTCGGGCAGCCTTGGCGTGCGCCACTTGACCCATAACGCCTGCATCAGCAGCAGCGGAGAGAGCACGATTAACAGGGCTGGTCGTACCATAGCGCTTTTACCCTCTCTTATCCGATTAGCCTTGAAGCAGGTAATGCTCGGCCTTCTCGATGCGCCGCGGCTTACCCAGGATGATGAGGATATCCCCGGGACGGATCAGCCAGTCAAGTTCAGGGCTTTCCACCTCGGCGCCGCTGCGGCGTACCGCCCTGAGCTCCACCCTGAGCTTGTCCCAGGGAATGGCAGAGAGCGGCTGGCCCACCACCTGAGCGCCTTTGGGCAGGGCGACGGCGTGCAGCAGCTCTAAAGTAAAGTCTGTCTCCTCACCGGAGAAGAAGCCGTGCAGATATTGATAATGATTGCGCCGCTCATACTCGAGGCGCTTGAGGATACGGGTCAGGGGCACGCCGCACTGATAGAGCACCTGAGACACCAGCATCAGACTGCCCTCCAGGGTTTCCGGGATCACCTGACTGGCCCCCGCCTCCTCCAGCGCCTCCATGCCCTCGTCGTCGCGGGTCCTCACCAAGATCTTGGCCTCGGGCGCCAGCTGACGGCACAGGGGCAAGACCTCATCGAGCACATGACTGCTGGTAAAGGTGAGCACGATCAGCTTGGCTTGCTTGATCTGCGCCTGCTTGAGGATCGCCCGCTTGGCCACATCGCCAAAATAGACTGGCTCTCCCGCCCGGCGCGCCTCGCTCACCCTGGTGGGGTCCCGGTCGAGCACCAGATAGGGGATCGCCTCCGTCTTCATGAAACGGGCTATGGTCTGCCCCACCCGACCATAGCCCAGAATCAACACCAGGTCGCTACTCTGCTCCGGGATGGGAATAGTCTCATGAGCACTCTGCTTAACCGACTTGACCCCATGCAGGCGTCTGGCGATATCTACGCTGTGGCGCACCAGCCAGGGAGCCACCGCCATCGACAGCACGGCCACCATCACCAGCTTAGTGCTGACGGTGATCTCCAGCAGCTGATAGTTAACCGCCAACGCCAGCACCACGAAACTGAACTCCCCCACCTGCGCCAGGCTGATGGCGGTAGCGACAGAGGTGCGAAACGACTCCTTGGCCGCCCTGAGCAGGCCAAAGACGATCAAGGCTTTGGCGATAATCACCGCCACCACCAGCAGCAGTACCTGCCACCAGAAGGTGATCACCAGGCTAAAATCGAGCAGCATGCCGATAGAGATGAAGAAGAGTCCCATCAAGAGATCCCTGAAGGGGCGAATATCTGCCTCCAGCTGGCGTTTGTATTGGCTCTCCCCGAGCAGCATACCAGCGATAAAGGCGCCCAGTGCCATGGAGAGTCCCAGCCACTGGGTCAGGGCGCCAGTGACCAGCGCCACCACCAGGGTAGAGAGGACAAACAGCTCGTTGGAGCGCGAGCGCGCCACCTCATCAAACACCTTGGGCAGCGCCCACTTACCCACGGCCATCAAAGCGATGAAGGCCAATACCCCCTCCCCCATGGCGAGCAAGATCTGATGCCAGCTCAGCATCTCACCGTCTGACGCCAGCAGAGGCATGAGGATCAGCAGGGGCACCACGGCCAGATCCTGAAACAGCAAGACACTCACCGACAGCTCGCCGTGACGCCGCCTGAGCCAGCCGCGCTCGTTGAGCAGCTTGAGTACGATGGCAGTAGAAGAGAGAGCGATGGCCGAACCCACCACGATGGACTCGCTCAGGTTAAGCCCCAACAGCATGCTGATGCACATGGTGAGAACGGCGGTGACAAACACCTGAGCGCTACCCAGACCAAATACGGTGCGGCGCATGGCCCAGAGTCTAGGCAGCGAGAATTCGAGACCTAGTGAGAACATCAGCAGTACTACCCCCAGCTCGGCCACCGAGTGGATCTGCTGCTGAGTGAACCAGTTGAACACAGAAGGGCCGCTGATCACCCCGGTGATCAGATAGGCCAAGATAGCCGGCAGGCCCGCCCGCCTAAAGAGGGCGATCGCCACTATGGCCATCATCAACATCAACAGGATCTTAATCAGTATGCTGTGTTCCATTACCGCTGCGCTCTCCTCTGCCTGCCCTCAAATACGCTCTTCCCAAAACTGTATGCCCAAAACTGTGTGCCCCAATGGGCCTGGACGCGATCACCAGCGTCAAGTTTCCTGCCCAAGTCAAAATACCGTCACCGACTAGGCCCCCTTCCCAGACTAACTCAATGACATATATAGACAAACTCATTATTTAGTATTAGGCACGTTTTTTGCTTTATATAACTTATCTCGGGTCCGTTACATTGTGGAGTAAAGATTATGGACTTTGCCTTAGCGACAGAATTTTCGTTTGACGAATATCGCTATCAGCCAGATCACCATCACAATACTGTCGGTGCGCCTAATCTGGTCACCGTCATGCAGCAGCTGCATGAGAGCCTAGATCCACGGACGGTATTTGCCTGCTACGGCAAACTCATGGGACAACACTTGCCAGTGCAGGGGATCACCCTGTGCTATAAAGAGTATCAGCTAAGCTGGGGCGGTGAGCAAGGTTTACTAATAAAACAAAACCTTAGCCATGATGGGGTGAGCATCAGCATCGCCTATCGTCTGTCGGCGCCGCTGATCAAGCCACAGACAGAGCTGCTGTATCAGTTGCAGTCACTGCTGCTGAGCCCTTTGGTAAACGCCATCGCCTACCAGCAGATGGCAAAACAGGCGATGCATGACTCACTCACCCATCTGGGCAACCGCCGCTACTATGAGCAGAGCCTCAAGCAGGTACTGGCCCGCGCCCAGCGCCATGGGGATGCGATCACCTTAGTGGTGCTGGATCTCGATAACTTCAAGAGCCTGAATGACAAGTATGGCCACCTGGTGGGCGATGAGGTGCTGAGTCAATTCGGTCACACACTTGAGCAAGCGATTCGCGACAGCGACCAAGCCTTTCGTATCGGCGGCGACGAATTTACCCTGCTGATCGAAGGCGATACCCAGGCGGCCAGCGTACTGTGTGAGCGGATCCTCGCCATGATGGAAGGCGATAGCCTGCTAACCAAGTTTCAGGTGCAGACCAGCATGGGCCTTGCCCAGTGGCAGCTTGGCAATGACGCCGAGACCCTGTACCTCAGGGCCGACAAGGCCCTCTACCGCGCCAAGGCGGCCGGACGTCGCTGCTACCGCGTCGATTAGAGTGGCATCCTGAATAGAGAGCCATATTGAGCTGAGATTAAAAGGGATTTAGAACAGGTTTAGCGCCGATTTATATACGCCGATTTATATAAGTCGCGATAAAAAATTCCCCGGCAGGATAGCGCCATCCTGCCGCCTAAATGTTAGGTATTGGAAGATTGGTATTAGATGTTAGGTATTAGGTATTAGATGTTAGGTATTAGGTATTAGGTATTAGCTGTTAAATACTAGATGTTAGCGATTAGATATCAGCTATTAGCCATTAACTTCGACAAGGCTGAACTGCCAGCCGCCCTCGCCTTCAGTGGCCAGGTAGCGTTTATCCACCCAGAGTCCCACAGCAGCAACTAATTGCTCGCCCGAAAAGACAAGCGGAATACGCCCTCGCTCCCAAGGCGGCACGGCAAACTCTTGCCACAACTTCTTAAGCTCCCGCCCCTTGTCCCGACCATGGGGATGACAGCGCAGGCTACCCGAGGCGCCAAAACGAAGCGTCATCTCGTCTGCCTTTTCTAGACGTAGCCGAAGCCCCGTCAGACTCCAGTTCGCCACAAGCTGGCTTTGGCTGTCAATAGGCCAGCTTAACGTCGAGCCTTGGGATCTCACATCCTCATCCAGGCCTTGCAGCACTTGGTTATGTCTAGGAATGACCTCTGCAGAGTCCAGATAGAGGGCGTGTTGAAAACGTCTCAGCACCATAGATCTGATGCGAATCGCCACCTGAGCGTCGTCTTTAGCCTCGAGCTGCGCCAAAATATCCCCCAGCTGCGCCGCCGAAGGTAAGGGGAAGCCGCGATGCTCGATAAAGCCCCGCAGCAGATGGGCACGCCAGCGCCCTGGCTGCTCTGCCAGCGCCTTCAGATCCAGCACGGTCGCCTGGCTATGGGGCACGCTTAGGAGCATGGCAGGTAAGCGAAGACTCACCTCTTCGTCGAGCAGCGCCTGCTGCTCGGCGCACAGCTGAGCGCTGCGACTGGCGGTGGCGGCAAAGGCTGGCCAGCGCGTCGTGAGGATCGGCAGCACCTGATTGCGCAAAAAGTTGCGGTCGAAACGACTGTCCTTATTACTCTCATCCTCGATATGGCTAAGCCCCTCGGCCTTGGCAAAGGCTTCTATCTGGGCGCGGGATCTTGTCAGCAGCGGCCTGAGGAGTGGGTTATCAGGGGTAAAGGCCTGCACCTCTCCCATTGCCGCCAGCCCCTTGGGCCCGAGACCTCGCTTGAGCGCCAACAATAGCGTCTCGAGCTGATCGTCCTGATGATGGGCGGTGAGCAGGATATCGCCGGGGGCTAACTCGCTTCGCAGCGCATCGTATCTCGCCTCACGGGCCGCAGCCTCGAGACTGATGCGGGCGCCGCTAGCCACTGTCACCCGCTTTACGCTGATCGGCAAGCCATACTCGCGGGCGCGGCGCTCACAATGGCTCTGCCAGCTATCAGCATTGGCGCTGAGACCGTGATGCACATGCACCAAGAGATAATTAAACTCGGGATGCTGCTTGGCATATCGGCTCAGGCCATGGGCGAGCACCTCTGAATCGACACCGCCACTGTAAGCCAGCACTAACTTCATAGCAGGCTTAGTGCAGGCCGCAGGCTTCACCCGCGCCAGCAACTGGGTCAGGGCATCAAATGGACAGAAGCTGTCGGGCGCCATCTAGAAGAGGATCCTTACCTTGTCAGACCCGGTCAGCGTTTCCAATGCCAGCATCAGCTCGTCGGTCGGATTCACCCGCCACTCATCCCCCAGCCTGAACTGGGCCTTGGCGGTGGGCTGGGCATAGTTGATCACTAAGGGGACACTGCCCGCCTTCCAGGGCTCGACCGCCTGCTGGAACTGTCCGAGCCACTCTGGGGTGATACTGGCGCCGTCCAGATCCACCTCGACCGCGTGGGCGAAGTGACTGCGCGCTTCACCCATGTCGATGATGTTGCGGGCCGTCATGCGATTGCCGCCGGAGAAGTCATCGAAACTCACCTCTCCTTCGACGATCAAGATTCTGTCTTTCTCCAGCAGCTCACCAAATTTCTCAAAGGCCTCGGTAAACAGCATCACCTCCAGGCGAGCACTCTTATCATCCAGAGTGACCAGACCCATCTTGGAGCCGCGTTTGGTCATCATCACACGGGTCGCCACCACGAGACCGGCGGCCTTGGTGGTCTTGCCCCGCTCGGTGGGATGCACATCCTTGAGTCTGCCCGAGGTGTAGTGCTTGAGCTCCTTGAGGTATTGGTTAATCGGGTGACCGGTGAGGTACAGACCTAAGGTCTCCCGCTCGCCCTCGAGCCACACCTTATCGGGCCAGGGCGTGCACTGCACAAACTGCTGCTTGTTGTCTTCCGGCTCGCTGTTGAGCAGGCCAAACATGTCGTGCTGACCAATCGCCTCGGCCTTGGCATGCTGATCCGCGGCGCGAATTGCCTCTGGCAGGGTCGCCATCATGGCGGCGCGGTGTGGCCCCAGGTTATCCAGGGCGCCGGCGCAGATCAGTTTCTCGATAACTCTGCGGTTAAGCTTCTTGAGATCGACCCGGGCGCAGAAATCGAACAGGTCCACGAATGGCCCATCCTCGCGCGCCTTCAGAATCGATTCCACCGGACCTTCACCCACGCCCTTGATGGCGCCGATGCCATAGACGATGTTGAGGTCGTCATCCACGGTGAAACGGAACAAGCCCTTGTTGACGTCCGGCGGCAATAGCGGCAAGCCCATGCGCTCACACTCATCCACCAGGGTCACGATCTTGTCCGTGTTGTCCATATCCGCCGACATCACCGCCGCCATAAACTGCGCCGGGAAATGGGTCTTGAGCCAGAGCGTCTGGTAGGACACCAGGGCGTAGGCGGCCGAGTGCGACTTGTTGAAGCCGTAACCGGCGAACTTCTCCACCAAGTCGAAGATCTTCATCGCCAACTCGCCGTCGACGCCGTTCTTCACCGCGCCTTCTTTGAAGACGCTACGCTGCTTGGCCATCTCCTCGGGTTTCTTCTTACCCATAGCACGACGCAGCATGTCCGCGCCGCCCAGGGTGTAGCCCGCCAGCACCTGGGCGATCTGCATCACCTGTTCCTGGTAGAGAATAATGCCGTAGGTGGGCTCCAGAATCGGCTTGAGGCTCTCGTGTTGCCATTGCTGGTCGGGATAAGAAACCTCTTCACGGCCGTGCTTACGCTCGATGAAGTTATCTACCATTCCCGATTGCAGCGGCCCGGGACGGAACAGGGCCACCAGTGCGATCATATCTTCGAAGCAGTCAGGCTGTAGGCGCTTAATCAGATCTTTCATGCCGCGTGATTCCAGCTGGAACACGGCGGTGGTTTCATAGCGCTGCAACAAACGGAAGGAGGCTGGATCATCCAGGACGATCGCCTCGATACGCACAGGCTCTTTGCCCTGCTTCGCAAGATGCGGATTGATCATCTGCAGCGCCCAGTCGATGATGGTCAGGGTCCTCAGACCCAGGAAGTCGAACTTCACCAGACCGGCGGTTTCTACGTCGTTCTTATCGAACTGGGTAACCGGGTTGTGCCCCTCGGCATCACAGTAGAGCGGCGCAAAATCGGTGATCACCGTCGGCGCGATCACCACGCCCCCGGCATGTTTACCTGCGTTACGTGTGACCCCTTCCAGTACCCGGCACATGTCGATGAGATCTTTCACCTCTTCGTCGGCGTCATAGGCCTCGGGCAACGCCGGTTCGGCCTCGAACGCCTTGGCCAGGGTCATGCCGGGCTCGGCCGGGATCATCTTAGAGATGCGGTCGACGAAGCCATAGGGGTGACCCAATACTCGGCCCACGTCACGCACCACGGCCTTAGCCGCCATGGTACCGAAGGTGATGATCTGCGACACGGCGTCGCGACCATAGAGTTCGGCCACGTGATCGATCACCTCGTCGCGTCTGTCCATGCAGAAGTCGACGTCGAAGTCGGGCATGGAAACACGTTCTGGGTTAAGGAAACGTTCGAACAGCAGGTCAAATTCCAACGGGTCGAGATCGGTGATCTTAAGGGCATAGGCCACCAGAGAACCCGCCCCCGAACCACGGCCGGGACCGATAGGGATACCGTTGTCTTTACCCCACTGGATGAACTCCATCACGATGAGGAAGTAGCCGGGGAATCCCATGTTGTTAATTACCGTCAGCTCGACATCGAGACGCTCGTCATACTCACCGCGGC
This sequence comes from Shewanella sp. KCT, assembly GCF_007636505.1. NCBI lineage: Bacteria > Pseudomonadati > Pseudomonadota > Gammaproteobacteria > Alteromonadales > Shewanellaceae > Shewanella > Shewanella sp. KCT. The sequence goes on along the minus strand of NZ_LVDJ01000003.1, from coordinate 130,889 downwards.
GCTCGGCGCGCTGTGCCTCATCGGGAAAGAGGAACTCGAGACGCTCCTCCAGGCCCTTCTTGGAGACCTCGACCAGAAAATCTTCGATGGAGAGATCGCCGGTGGGGAAGTTCGGCAGGAAGTATTCACCGAGTCTCACGGTGACGTTACAGCGCTTGGCGATCTCCACGCTGTTTTGCAGCGCCTCTGGGATATCGTCAAACAGCTCACACATCTCATCCTGGCTGCGGAAATATTGCTGCTCGCTGTAGCGGCGCGGCCGCCTTGGGTCGGCCAGGGTGAAACCGTCAGAGATGGCCACGCGGATCTCATGGGCCTCGAACTGCTCAGGCTGTATGAACACCACCTGGTTGGTGGCGACCACGGGCAGGTCTTTCTCGCCTGCCAGCTCAACTGCCATATGCAGATAACGCTCCTCGTCGGGGCGCCCGGTGCGGATAAGCTCAAGATAATAACGGTCGGGGAAGTGGGTCTGATAGAAGGCGACTAGAGAGTCCACCTGGCCCTGGTTCCCCTTGAGCAGCGCCTTGCCCACGTCGCCATCTTTGGCGCCAGAGAGCAGGATCAGCCCTTCGCTGTAGCGCTCCAGCCAGGCCTGGTCGATCACCGCCCTGTCTTTCACATGGCCGCGCAGGTAGGCATCGCTGATCAGCAGGGTAAGGTTCTTATATCCCTCGTTGTTCATCGCCAGCACAGTCAGGGAGCAGAATTCATCCTCGAAACCCGGCACCAGCATGAAGAAGTCACAACCTACGATGGGCTTGATCCCCGCACCGTGACAGCCTCCATAAAACTTCACCAGACCGCAGAGGTTGGTGTTGTCGGTCAGGGCCAGTGCAGCCATCTGATCTTCACTGGCCTTGGCGAGAATGGGCTTGACCTTGGCGAGGCCATCAGACATGGAAAAATCACTATGTACGCGCAGGTGCACGAAACGAGGTTCTGACATAAGGAGGTTCTGATTTAGTTAGCTAATTTTCTAATATTTATACGGCGAACTATTCCCGTGAAAGAGTCGCCTTGAAAGAGTACCAGAGTCACACACAGGGCACCAGTCACTGGCGCCCACTGCAGACTGTTTAACAGGTGCCCAGGCGCTCCTTGACCGGCCTGAAACTCTTGCGGTGCTCGGCCAGCACGCCATGGGCCTCAAGCGCCTCGAAATGGGCCTTGGTGGGGTAGCCCTTATGCTTGGCGAAGCCATACTCGGGATAACGCTCATCCAAGGCTTCCATCTCTCTGTCGCGCACTACCTTGGCAACGATAGAGGCGGCGCTGATGGCCGGGATCAGGCCATCGCCCTTGATCACCGCATGCCCCTCCAGGGTCTCATCGGTAAAGTCCGGTACCCGATTGCCGTCGATCAATACTCTGTCTGGTCGGGCGCGCAGTCCGGCGACGGCGCGCTGCATCGCCAGCATGGTCGCGTGCAATATGTTGAGCTCATCGATCTCCAGCGGCGAGCAGCGTCCGACGCTGACATCCAGCGCCTTGGCGAGGATCTCCTCATAGAGAGCGTCGCGTTTCTTCTCCGACAGCTTCTTGGAGTCATTTAACCCCTCAATAGGATTGTTCGGGTCCAGCACCACGGCGGCGGTCACCACATCGCCCACCAAGGGGCCACGGCCCACTTCATCGACGCCAGCGTAGAAGCCGCAGCACAGTGCCTCGACCTGTTCGGCGGTAATTTGTTTATAAATAGCCACTATTTTGTCTCCACCAGCTCAATAACCGCCTGGGCCGCGCGCGCGCTGGCATTGCACCTTAGCTGTTGATGCAGCGTCATAAAGGTCTCCATCAGCGGCTGATGATCGCCATCGAGCTGATTGGACACGGCGTCGACTATCTTATCCGGTGTACAGTCAGCCTGGATCAGCTCAGGGATGATCTCCCTGCCTGCCAGCAAATTAGGCAAGGAGTAATGAGATATCTGCATCATTCCCTTGGCGATACGGTAGGTGATCGGCGATACCCGGTAGGCCACCACCATGGGGCGTTTCACCAGCATGGCTTCCAGGGTCGCGGTGCCCGACGCCAACAAGATAGCGTCGGCCGCGGCCATCACGGTGCGAGACTGTCCCTCGACCAGGTGTATGTCGAGATCCGGCGCATGGGTCTTGAGGGCCTGTTCAAACTGGGCCCGGCGCTTGGCATTAACCAGCGGAGTGACAAACTTAAGGTCCGGGTAACGCTGGCGTAATTTAACCGCCGCCTGCACGAAAGGCTCGGCCAGCTGCTTAAGTTCGCCGCCCCGTGAACCGGGTAAAATGGCGAGGTATTCGGCGTGGGGATCTAACCCCAGGGTCTCGCGGGCACTTAGCTTATCGCTCACCAGCGGAATATCGTCCGCGAGTGTGTGACCGACGAAGGTACAAGGCACATTATGCTTATCGTAGAAGGCCTTCTCGAAGGGCAGTAGCGACAGCACCATGTTGGTCGCCTTGGCGATCTTGAAGATCCGCTTGGGGCGCCAGGCCCACACAGAAGGGCTGACATAGTGAACCGTCTTGAGCCCCTGCGCCTTAAGCTTCAGTTCCAGGCCGATGTTGAAATCGGGGGCATCGATACCGATAAAGCAATCTGGCTTTAGGGCGGTCAACTCGTCGATCAGCGTTTTACGCACCTTAAGCAGGCGTGGCAGGCGCGATAGCACCTCGACCAGCCCCATTACGGCGAGCTCTTCGAAAGAGAACAGGGACTCAAACCCCAGGGCATCCATCTGCGGGCCGCCGATACCGACGAAGCGGGCATCCGGGTATTGCTGTTTCAAGGCCTTGATCAGGCCGGCACCGAGAATATCACCGGACAGCTCACCCGCCACCATGGCGAATACTTTTTGATTGCTCTGATTCATCTTCTGTTACTTGCTTACTGAAAATAAAAAAGCCCGTGAACACGAGCTTTTCTTCGATAGCTAAACCAATTAGCTAAACCGATTAAAGAAACCGATTAACGAATAATGCCTCGGCTCGAGTTGACCACAAAGTCCATCAGCAGCTTAACCTGCTCGTCCTCGGCATCCTCACCCAAGGCGACAACCGCTTCTTCTATGGTCAAGCCCTTACGATACAAGGTCTTGTAGGCGCGGCGCACCGCCAGTTGGCTCTCCTTGGAGAAGCCGCGGCGTTTCATGCCTTCGCTGTTCAGTCCTCTTGGGATAGCGGGCTGACCCGACGCCATCACAAATGGCGGCACATCTTGCAAGATCAGTGAATAACCAGCGGTAAAGGCATGGGCACCGATATGCACAAACTGATGCACACCCGTCATGCCGCCTAGGATCGCCCAGTCTCCCACATGGACGTGGCCGGCGATAGAGGCGTTGTTGGCCATGATCACATTGTTCCCCACCACACAGTCGTGGGCGATGTGCACGTAAGCCATAAACAGGTTGTTGGAGCCGATACGGGTCTCACTGTTATCCTGCACCGTGCCGCGATGTATGGTGACAGATTCGCGGATCACATTGTTGTCGCCGATGATCAGCCGGGTTGGCTCGCCAGCATATTTCTTATCCTGGCAGTCTTCCCCTACTGAGGCGAACTGAAAAATACGGTTACCCTTGCCGATAACCGTAGGCCCCTTGACCACCACATGAGAGCTCAGATGGCAGTCGTCGCCGATCTCGACATCTGGGCCGATGTAGGTCCATGGGCCTATGGTAACATTGTTACCGATTTTGGCATCTGGGTGTACAAATGCTAACTTATCAATCACTTGGCAATCTCTCTGCGGGCACACATGATCTCTGCCGAACAAACTAGTTCGCCATCAACCTTAGCTTCACCTGTGAAGACGCCAATCCCGCGGCGTTCTTTAATCATCTTAACTTCGAAATGAAGTTGGTCGCCTGGCTCGACCACACGCTTGAAGCGAGCGTTATCGATACCGGCAAAATAGTATAAGGCATCGTTAGATGGCTCATCGCTCATGGTTTTAAACGCTAACAGACCGGTCGCCTGGGCCATGGCCTCTAGGATCAATACACCTGGCATCACAGGAGCTACAGGGAAATGGCCCTGGAAGAATGGCTCGTTGATGGTGACATTCTTGATCGCATGCAGTGTTTCACCTGGCGTAAAGTCGAGGACTCTATCGATCAATAAAAACGGATACCTGTGAGGTAGGAACTTTAGGATCTCTTTGATATCCATCGTATTTAATTGATTTGACACTCAATAACTTCCTTAGCTGCCCTCGGGCAGTTAATCATCTGATTTAACGTTTTTTTCAAGCTGTTTGACGCGTTGGAACAGTTCATCAAGTTGTCGGAATCTGACGGTATTACGTCGCCACAACTTGTTTTCCATCGCAACGGTGGCAGAAGAGTATACACCAGGCTCGCGAATAACACTCGTCACATTGGTGCCACCCGAGATATGGGTACCGTCGGCAATCGACAGATGCCCTGCCACAGCGCTGCTGCCGCCTATGATACAGTATTTACCTATGGTACAACTGCCGGCAAAGGTAGAGCTACCAGCCAGCGCGGTGTTTTCACCCACCACCACGTTGTGTGCAAGTTGCACCTGATTGTCGATAATAACGCCATCGTGGATCTCTGTGTGATCCAGGGCGCCGCGGTCGATACTGGTGCAGGCACCGATCTCGACACGGTTACCGATACGCACCCCACCGGTTTGTGGGATCTTGATCCATTGACCACGCTCATTGGCATAACCAAAACCATCAGAGCCGATCACTGTGCCCGAGTGCACGATACAATCTGTACCCAGCTGCACGTCATGGTATAGGGTCACGTTGGCCCACAGGATGGAGTTTGAACCGACGATAACATCCTGACCAAGCACACAGCCGGGACCTATCTGAACATTCTCACCTAAGATGACGTTAGCGCCGATCACCGCATTGGCACCTATGGCGACGCCTTCACCCAACTGGGCACTAGGGTCGATAACCGCACTGAGGTGAATAGCCTCGGCGGCCTTAGGCGTGGTGTCGAGCAGCTGAGCGACTCTTGCAAACCCCACATAGGGGTCGGCCAACACTATGGCGTTGCCACTGTAATGTTCGGCCATCTTGGGCGAGAGCAACACGGCAGAGGCTGCCGTGCCTTCTAACTGACTCTGGTATTTGGGATTCGCCAGAAAGGAGATCTCCCCCGCCTGAGCCTTCTCCAGCGTGGCGACACGGTGAATAGTCACCGTCTCGTCACCCTTGACCTCGGCATTCAGATGGGCGGCGATCTCACTTAGGGTATAACTTGTCATCAATGCTTAGCCTTTGCTCAGAGCTTCAACCACTTTGCTGCTGATGTCTGATGTCGGCTTCACGTAGATCACGGCGCCGCGCTGTAGCACTACGTCATACTTCTCTTTCTCGGCGATAGCACTGATGGCTTTTTGAACCTTAACCAATAGCTTGTTTTGCTCCTCACCGTTACGACGACGCATATCTTCATCCAGCGCCTTACCCTTGAGCTGTAGCTCAGCCTTGAGAGACTCCATCTTGCGCAGCATCTCAGTCTTCTGAGTTTCGCTCATCAGGGCCGCGTCGCGTTGCTGCTTCTCTAGCATGCCGCGAAGCTCTTCCTGCATCTTCTGTACGCCAGCCACACGATCGCCGAATTCGGTTTTCAGTGTTTTGCTGACTTCTTCGCGCTGTGGTAGCTGCTCAAATACCGCCTGCATATCGACAACGGCGATCTTTTCAGCTTGTGCCGCGATAGGTGCACCTAACAAAACCAACACCATCATTGCGCGATTAAACATCTTATTCAAAATAAACTCCTTATAATCAGCAAAACTTGCCGATGACTTTTTATTTAAATTAGTTCTACTTTAGAAAGTTTTACCAATGTTGAACGAGAAGATCTCTGTGTCATCATCTTCATATTTTTTGATTGGCCATGCAAGACTAAATACCATAGGTCCCATTGGCGACAACCATTGTACGCTCATCCCCGCCGAGGCGCGGATACGTCCTGGGTCTGAATAGTCAGACAACTTGTCAAACTGCTCAGCCGGCAGGAAGCGATAGGCGTCATAGTCGAACTCGGTATCCCAAACGTTACCCGCATCGACGAAGAAGCTGGTACGAACCGAGTTAGTGTAGGCCTCATCCAGGAATGGGGTTGGCACTATCATCTCGACACTCGCCGTAGCGATGGCGTTACCACCGATAGAGCGACCACCGCTCACAGTGACACGGTTAGGATCCCCTGGCAAGGTACAAGTATCCCCTGCTGGATCTGGCGAGCACGGCTCACTACCACGATACAGGTAGAATGAGCGTGGGCCCACAGAGTTAGACTTGAAGCCACGCAGCGAGCTGCTACCACCTGAGTAATAGTTCTCCCAGAAAGGTAAGATCTGGTCATTGTCGTTGTACTGGCCATAACCGTTACCATAACCCAGACGCGCCTTGGTCAGGAGCACGAAGCTGTGGCTGCGGTTGATTGGCCAGTAGAAGCTGGTATCGAAATCTGTCTTAAAGTACTGCAGATCCGAACCTGGCACCGTCATCTTACCGCTCAAGCGCTGCGACGAACCATCGGTTGGGAAGGTGCCGCGGTTAAGCGTGCTGCGATACCAGCCGAGGGTCAGCTCGAAGTTATCGAACGACAGGTCGGCGTTAGGGTCGTTGGCATCACGATAGATGTTGTAGAAACGCAGGGCCTGCTCATAGGCCGAGATCTCCGAGATGCTGTTGTGGCGATAGCCGATACCACCGTTGATACGGTTGTATTCGTTGATCGGGAAGCCAGAGTTGACCGCAATACCGTAAGAACTGTTCTTATAGCGTTCGAGGTTCGCTTCCTGAGCGTCAAACTCGTTCCAGTAGATGCTACCACCCAGGCTCACGCCATCTTTGGTGAAGTATGGATCTGTGTAGTTGATGTTGACGTTCTTCGAGTACTTGTTGGTGTTAAGGTTGATACCCGCCTGGTTACCCGTACCCAGGAAGTTGCTCTGCTGCACACCAAACTGCAGGCTCAGGCCCGACTCGGTACCATAACCCACACCCGCGTTGAACGAGCCTGATGGCTGCTCCTTCACGGTAAAATCGACGTCGACCAGATCGTCTGTGCCTGGCACCTGAACCGTCTGGGTATCGACGGTTTCGAAGTACCCCAGGCGGTTAAGACGCGCTTTCGATTGCTCGACCTGGGCCGAGTTCAGCCAGGCGCCTTCCATCTGACGCAGCTCGCGGCGCATCACCTCATCTTTAGTGACCTGGTTACCGGTAAAGTTAATGCTACGCACATAGACGCGCTTACCCGGCTTGATGTTGACGTTGAGGGCGACCTCTTTGGTCTCATCATCGATCTCAGGATAGGTCTTCACCTCAGGGTAGGCATAGCCGAAACGGCCCAAATACTTGCCATACATCTCTTCAGTAAAGGTCACGTCTGCGCCGTTATAGGTATCGCCTACCTTGATCGGCAGAATCGCCTGCATCACCTCTTCGCGGCCCATGAGGTCGCCAGTCAGGTTAACTTCTTTAACCTTATACTGCTCACCCTCATCGACGTTGATGGTGATGTAGAGACCCTTACGGTCAGGGGTCATCGCCACCTGAGTCGAGGTCACCTCGAAACGGATATAACCACGGTTATGGTAGAAGGTCTTGATGGTTTCAAGATCGGCCTGCAGCTTCTGCTTCTGGTAGCGGCGCTCGCCGAAGAGATCCCACCAGGCCACATAGTCTTTCAGTTCCAGCATGCCGATCAGTTCGGCGTCGCTAAAGACAGTGTTGCCCACCACGTTGATCTGACGAATCTCTGCCGCCAAACCTTCGGTAAACTTAAACTTCAACTCGACACGGTTACGCGGCAGGTTGATCACCTGAGCCTCAACCTTGGCGCCATACTTACCCACGCCATAGTAGAAATCCTGCAGACTCTTCTCGATGCCGCTGAGCATGGTGCGATCCAGCGACTCACCGGCCTTGACGCCACTGCCGTCGAGACTCTCTTGCAGCTGCTCGTCTTTAATGTCCTTGTTGCCTTCGAAGGTCACTGTGCTGATGGTAGGCCTTTCTTTGACCGTCACCACCAAGACGCTGCCATCGCGGCTCACTTCGATATGCTCGAAGTTGGTCGAGGAATACAGGCTCTTGATCGCCTGCTGCAGACGCAGTTCGTCGACCGTGTCTCCCACCTTGATAGGAATATTCAACAGCGCCGCACCCAGTGCAACACGCTGCAATCCCTTAACCTGGATGTCGGTCACTTCAAAAGGCTGGAATGTATCGGCCCAACCCTTCCCTGATAAAGACGCACCGACTAATAACATCGAGGCAAAAATTTTATTCAATCTCATAGAGCACTTCTAATTATGTGTGTGTCCTTGCTCAGAGTCGGGAAAAATCATTGAAAAGGGCGATACTCATCAATATTAGCAGCAAGGCTGCCCCAAATCTGAATCCAATTTCCTGCACCTTTTCCGGTACAGGCCTGCCTGTGATCACTTCGATGAAGTAATATAACAGATGCCCGCCATCAAGCACGGGTAAAGGCAATAAATTAATAATGCCTAAATTCACGCTGATTAATGCCAGGAATCCCAAAAAGTAAACTAAACCATAGTTGGCGCTGTTTCCCGCGCCCTGAGCGATAGAGATAGGGCCGCTCAGGTTCTTCACCGATACGTCACCGGTAAAGAGCTTGCCGATCATCTTAATGCTGACCGATACAAGTTGCCATGTTTTATCGGCGGCGACCATGAGGGACTCGCCGACACCGTATTCCAGTTGCAGGCGCATCTCATCGGGCCAAGGCGCCTGGGTCGGTGCCACGCCAATCACGCCCTCAACCTTACCGCCGTCAATAGTGCGCGCCTTGGGAGTAACATTAAACTTGAGCTGCTCCCCGTCGCGTCTGATGGTCACGCTGAGCGGCTTATCGGCCGATGCCTTGATCTTGGCGGCAAACTGATCCCAATCACCATAAGATTTGTTATCGACGGCGACTAAGGTGTCACCTAGGCGCAAACCCGCGGCATAGGCGGCGCCACCTTCATCGACAAAACCCAGCTTAGGCGTGACGGCTGGCCTAAAGACATTAAGGCCCAGTGAAGTAATGGGCGACTCAGTCTCAGGATTAAACTTCCACTTGCGGGTATCTAACTTATAGGTGCGCTCCTCGCCCATCACGCCCGACAAAGGCGCCAGGGTGACGTCGATGGCATCATCGCCTATGTGACCGACCAAGGCGTAGGTCACCTCTTCCCAGTTACGCACGCTGCGATCGCCAACGGCAATCACCTGCATCGGCTTCTTGACCTGAATCACCGCCGCCGGCGAACCGGACTGTGTCGATTCGATCACAGGTTTAATCGAGGGCACGCCGATAAGGTACATGATGTAGAGGGCGAAAATGGCAAACACGAAGTTGGCCATGGGGCCGGCACCGACGATGGCGATGCGCTGCCAGACAGATTTACGGTTGAAGGCCTGGGGCTTTAGCTCGTCGGCAACGGTATCGACCCGTTCGTCGAGCATCTTCACGTAGCCGCCAAGGGGGATCATGGCCACCACGTACTCGGTACCATCGGCACCAATCTTGCGCCAAATGGCCTTACCGAAACCGATAGAGAAACGCTCAACTTTCACGCCGCAGCGTCTGGCCACCCAGAAGTGACCATATTCATGGGCCGTGATGAGAATTCCAAGGGCGATAATGAATGAGCCCAAGTTCCACAAAAAGTCTAGCATTCCTCTCCTTATCTCTGGTTATCTTTGCTTACGTAAGCCACGAAAGCCTTAAAACGAGCTGGCGCGAGCCTTACAGCTTGGCGACCCGCTCCTGCGCTGCACGCCGTGCCAGGCCGTCCAGCGCCAAAATATCTTCTATGGTGTCTAAGCTACGCTGCTCGACATGACTCAGGCAATACTCGTTTACCCGTGCGATATCGGTAAAACGTATCAATCCTGCCAGGAAGGCCTCGACCGACACTTCGTTGGCCGCGTTCAATACCGTGGTGGCTTCCTGTCCCTGCTCGCAGGCATCTATGGCCAACTTCAGACAGGGGAAGCGATTAAAGTCGGGTTCAAGAAAGCTTAACTGTCCGACTTTGAAAAAATCTAAAGGTTCAACGCCCGCCGAAATTCTTTGTGGATAGGCCATGCAGTGCGCGATGGGGGTGCGCATGTCTGGGTTGCCCATCTGGGCCAGCACGCTGCCGTCCTTATACTGCACCATAGAGTGGATCACGCTCTGGGGATGCACTACCACCTTGAGTTGCTCTTTCGTGGCATTAAACAGCCAACGGGCCTCGATATACTCGAGCCCCTTGTTCATCATGCTGGCAGAATCGACCGAGATCTTACGCCCCATCGACCAGTTAGGATGTTTGCAGGCCTGATCCGGCGTCATCTGACTCAAACTATCGAGATCTGAGGTGAGAAAAGGTCCGCCCGATCCGGTCAACAGAATATGAGAGATACCGGCACCGGCCAGATCGCAGGCACCAATGGCTTGCTGGGCAGGCTCTGGCAGACACTGGAAGATGGCGTTGTGCTCACTGTCTACAGGTAACACCTTGGCGTTTGAGCCCTGCATCGCATCGATAAACAGACGACCCGACATCACCAGCGACTCTTTATTGGCCAGCAGCACCCGCTTACCCGCCTTAACCGCCGCCAACGTTGCTGGCAGGCCAGCCGCACCGACGATGGCCGCCATGACGCAATCCACCTCGGGCAGCGCGACGATGGCCGCCAGCTCATCTTCGCCCGAAGAGACGGCAATCGCCAAGTGCGCCGGCAAACGCCGCTGCAACTCGGCCGCCGCCTGTGGGTCGACCATGTGAGCTATCGATGGATTGTACTTGATACACAGGTCGAGCATCTTATCGACACTCTTATGGGCGACCAGGGCAAAGGCTTTGTAGGCCTCAGGATTTTGCTCGATAACGCTCAGGGTACTGGCGCCGATAGAACCTGTGGCGCCTAGAATCACCATTTTCTGCATGGTTACATCCAAAATGCGATATAAATTAGGGTAAAGATGGGCAGCGCCGCCGTCAGGCTATCTATGCGATCAAGCACCCCGCCATGACCCGGCAATATGGTGCCCGAATCTTTAATGTCGGCCACACGCTTAAACATACTTTCCGATAGATCCCCAAGGGCCGAGACCAGAGCGACAAACAGGGTCACGCCGATCACGAGTCCCAGCTCCTGCTCTGGCGAGACCATCATCACGCCCGCCACGACCACCATGGTAGTCACCAGGCCACCGAGTAGCCCCTCGACGGTTTTCGCCGGGCTCACGTTAGGCATCAGCTTGTGCTTGCCCAGGGCCTTACCGGCAAAATAGGCGCCAGAATCGGTCGCCCACACGGTCAGCATCACCAGGAACACTAAGGCGCCGCCATAGTATGGCATGCTCGCTGTGCTCAGGGCCTTTAGCGCGATCAAGGCGGTAAAACAGGGCACTAAGGTCAGCTGACCAAACATGGATTTCAGCATGTGGCTCTTACCCCAGAGGGCAGCGCTTTTAGGGTAGCTGAGTACCAGGAGTAACGAGATGGCCCACCACATGGCGCCAATCAGTGTGATAGCCAGATAGACAGGATGTAGCTGTCCCTTAAACCAAACCTCTTCGGTGGGCACCAGGAGGTTTAACGCCACCAGCAAGATGCCTATGGTCAGGGTGAAACTCCACTGGGTCACATTACAGCGCTTGTCTATGATGCGTCCCCACTCTTTGGCGGCGATCAGGAACACAGCCACCAAAGCCCATGAAAAATACTCCACAGGGAAAAAGAAAATGGCTCCCATCACCAATGGGATCAACCATACTGCTGTTATTATTCTATGTTTTAGCAAAACTTTCCCTCTTAAATTTATTACTCAGCCTGCAAAGTCTCAATTTGAGAACCCGTCAATCCAAAACGGCGCTGCCGGGTAGCAAATACGGCTACCGCATCTTTAAAGGCCTGTTCATCAAAATCTGGCCACAACACATCAGTAAACACTAACTCTGCGTAAGCCGCTTGCCATAACACAAAGTTACTAATGCGAAAATCGCCACCGGTGCGAATCATTAAATCAACTTCCGGTTGATTTTGCATGCTTAAATGCTGACTTAGCGCCTCCTCGGTGAACTGACTGCTGGTCATTTCGCCAGATTCCACCTTTTTGGCTAAGGTTTGCGCCGCCTGCACTATGTCCCAGCGACCGCCGTAGTTGGCCGCCACATTGAGGATCAAACCATCGTTGTTGGCCGTCTTCTCCATCGCCGCGGCGATCTGCTTTTGTAAGCGGGCAGAAAAACGACTGATGTCCCCTATGATGTTGAGCCTTACCCCGTTTTTATCCAGCAGTTTTATTTCTCGTTGTAAAACGGTGAAAAACAGCTCCATCAAGAGGCTGACTTCTTTCTCGGGTCTGCGCCAGTTTTCACTGGAAAACGCAAACAGGGTTAACGAACCTATCCCCATCTCACGCGCCATACTCACCGCGCGACGAACAGTCTTTACACCGGCCTTATGGCCCACTACACGGGGCTTGCCCTGTGCCTGTGCCCAGCGCCCGTTGCCATCCATGATGATCGCCACGTGCTTGGGAATAGACTGTTTTACCAGCTCTGCGAGTGCTTCATTAGATAACTCAGAGCCAGATTGAGATTCGATTGACATCTATTACAACCCTTAAAAATAGCAAACGCCGTGTAGTATACCCCTACACGGCGTGCGAACTCTAGTAACGAAACAGGGAGATTAGACTTCCATCAACTCTGCTTCTTTTGCCGTCAAGATCTCATCGATCTGCTTGATGTGAGCGTCAGTAAACTTCTGAATCTCATCTTCAGTACGGCGTACATCATCCTCGGTACACTCTTTCTCTTTCTCTAGCGCTTTCACGTCAGAGTTAGCGTCACGACGTACGTTACGTACGGCGATACGACCGTTTTCAGCCTCGGCACGAACGACCTTGATCAGGTCCTTACGACGCTCTTCGGTCAGTGCTGGTAGTGGAATACGGATAGTCGTACCGGCAGACATAGGGTTTAGGCCCAGATCTGAACTCATGATCGCCTTCTCAACCGCTGCAATCATAGTGGTATCAAAGACAGTGATTGCCAGAGTACGAGAATCTTCAATAGATACGTTACCTACCTGCTTAAGCGGAGTTGGCGTACCATAGTAAGGCACCTTGATCGAATCAAGCAGACTTGGGTGAGCACGACCGGTACGTACTTTAGCCATTTGATTCTTAGTCGCTTCAACACACTTCGCCATACGGCTCTTTGCATCTTCTTTGATTTCGTTAATCACGTTAAATATCCTTAAATTCGTTCGTATCGGGTTATTTATTCGGCAGTCTTACGGCTACTTCTAATAAGCGTACCTTCATGGTCGCCCATGATAACACGTCGTAGCGCACCAGGCTTGTTCATATTAAACACTAAGATAGGCATATCGTGATCTCTTGCAAGGGTAAATGCCGCAAGATCCATCACTTTCAATTCTTTTTCCAGGACTTCGCCATAACCCATCTCGTCATATTTTACCGCTTCTGGGTTCTTGACTGGGTCATCTGAGTAAACACCATCTACCTTAGTGCCCTTGAGTACCACTTCGGCTTCGATCTCGATACCGCGCAGGCAGGCGGCAGAGTCTGTGGTACAGAAAGGATTACCCGTACCGGCGGCGAAGATCACCACGCGGCCAGATTTAAGCAGGCTAATCGCTTCGGCCCAGTTGTAGTCGTCACAGACGCCTTTCAAGGGGATGGCCGACATCAGGCGGGCATTCACATAGGCTCTGTGCAGCGCATCGCGCATCGCCAGACCATTCATTACGGTTGCCAACATGCCCATATGGTCGCCCACCACACGGTTCATACCGGCTTGTGCCAGGCCTTCACCACGGAATAGGTTACCGCCACCAATCACAACACCTACCTGAATACCAAGCTCAACCAGCTCTTTAATCTCTTGTGCCATGCGATCTAGCACCTTGGGATCGATGCCAAAGCCCTCTTCGCCCATCAGGGCCTCGCCACTCAGTTTGAGAAGAATACGTCGAAAAGCAGGTTTTGGATTTGTGCTCATAGTTGTTTATCCTGATAAATGCCGATGGGTAACGTGCCAATTATATAGAAAAAAAAGCGCTGTGCAGCAATCTAATTGGCATAATAAAACCGCAGCGAATGCTGCGGTTTTTAGGGTATCTTACAACTGGCGATTACGCCTTAGAAGCGGCGATTTGCGCTGCTACTTCAGCGGCAAAATCTTCTTCTTTCTTCTCGATACCTTCACCAACTTCTAGACGAATGAAGTTAGTTACTGTAGCGCCTTTCTCTTTAAGGATTTCGCCAACAGTCTTCTTAGGCTCCATGATGAAAGCTTGACCAGTCAGAGAAACCTCACCGGTGAACTTCTTCATACGGCCAGCAACCATCTTCTCAGCGATCTCTTGAGGCTTGCCTTCGTTCATCGCGATTTCGATCTGAACGGCTTTCTCTTTCTCAACAACTTCAGCTGGTACGTCTGATGGGTTAACGTATTCTGGCTTAGAAGCAGCAACGTGCATAGCAACGTGCTTCAGAGTCTCTTCGTCAGCTTCACCAGTTACAACAACACCGATACGGTCGCCGTGACGGTAAGAAGCTTGGCTAGCACCATCGATGTACTCAACGCGACGAACGTTGATGTTTTCACCGATTTTAGCAACTAGCGCAACACGAGTTTCTTCGAACTGAGCTTGTAGGTCGGCAATAGATACTTTGCCAGCTGCAGCAACATCCAGAACTTCGTTAGCGAAAGCCAGGAAGTTAGAGTCTTTTGCAACGAAGTCAGTTTGACAGTTAACTTCTAGAAGTACTGAGAAACCTTCGCCTTGCTTGATCAGGATAGTACCTTCAGCAGCGATGTTACCTGCTTTCTTAGCAGCCTTTGCAGCACCGCTCTTACGCATGTTTTCAATCGCTAGCTCAATGTCACCATTGGTTTCAGTTAGCGCTTTCTTACAATCCATCATGCCAGCGCCAGTACGCTCGCGTAGTTCTTTAACTTGGGCAGCAGTAATTGCCATTGTTAAATCCTCTATAGGTAACTCTACAAATCAAATGTGAAAAAACAGGGGCCTTAGGGCCCCTGTTCACCAATTATCTATCTTGGTTAATAAGGGCGATGAAATTCATCCCGCCTTTATTATTCAGCTTCTACGAAACCGTCTTGCTCAGCTTGTACCGCTAGGTCTTGACCACGACCTGCTTTAGCAGCCGCTGCTACTGACTCAGCATACAGACGAATTGCACGCATAGCGTCATCGTTACCAGGAACGATGTAGTTGATGCCGTCTGGAGAAGAGTTAGTATCAACAACAGCAACAACTGGGATACCTAGGTTGTTAGCTTCTTTAATAGCGATATGCTCATGGTCAGCACCGATAACGAAGATAACGTCAGGTAGGCCGCCCATGTTCTTGATACCACCAAGAGACTTTTCTAGCTTCTCAAGCTCACGAGTACGCATTAGCGCTTCTTTCTTGGTCAGCTTGTCGAAAGTACCGTCTACAGACTGGCTCTCAAGATCTTTTAGACGCTTGATTGATTGACGAACTGTTTTCCAGTTAGTCAGCATGCCGCCCAACCAACGGTTGTCAACGTAGTATTGATCACAAGAAATAGCAGCTTCTTTGATCGCTTCGCTTGCAGCGCGCTTAGTACCAACGAAAAGTACTTTACCTTTCTTAGATGCTACGTTGCTGATGAACGCTAGTGCTTCATTGAACATAGGCACAGTGTGCTCTAGGTTAATGATGTGTACACCGTTACGAGCGCCGAAGATGAAAGGCTTCATCTTAGGGTTCCAGTAACGAGTTTGGTGACCGAAGTGAACACCGGCCTGAAGCATGTCGCGCATTGAAACTGTAGTCATTTTTTTACCTTAAAAAATTGGGGGTTAGACCTCCACGCATCCCATATCTCCGACCTAAATAGGCACCCCGAAGAACGTGTCGATACGTGTGTGATTTAGTATTTAGTCATAGCCATGTATAATGGCCGCCACATTCGCTCAAAGATGGGGTCATAATGAACCTCATCGGCAAGAGTCAAACATAACGGCGCGCTTTATACCATAATATCGGCGCCAACACAAATTTTTAGCGCCTTGAGGCGCCCCAAATTCGACTACCGACACAACAGAGAAAGCTTAATGAGTATAGTGATAAAAACAGCCGAAGAGATCGAAAAAATGCGCGCGGCAGGCAAGCTGGCCGCCGAGGTATTAGAGATGATTGCCCCCCATGTTAAGGCCGGGGTAACCACAAACGAACTCAATGATATCTGTGCAAAATATACCGAAGAGCAAGGCGCAATTTCGGCCCCGCTGGATTACCATGGCTTTCCTAAATCTATCTGTACTTCCATCAACGAAGTGATCTGCCACGGCATTCCAAGCGATCGCGCCCTGAAAGATGGCGACATTATCAATATCGACATCACAGTGATCAAAGATGGTTACCATGGCGACACCTCTAAGATGTTCCTTATCGGTGATGTTAGCGCCAAAGATAAGCGCCTGTGCCGCGTGGCTCAGGAGAGCCTGTATGAGGCGATCAAGAAGGTGCGTCCAGGCATGAAACTGGGCGAGATCGGCACCATCATCGAGAAATATATCAAGAGCAAGAAAACCGGCTTGGAAAAATACAGTATCGTCACCGACTACTGTGGCCACGGCATCGGCGCTGGCTTCCACGAGGAGCCACAGGTGATGCACTACAAGAACAATGACAAGACGCTACTGCGTCCTGGCATGTGTTTCACCATAGAGCCGATGATCAACGCCGGTCGTCACACCAGCGTACTGGACAAAGACGACAACTGGACTGTGACCACCTCTGACGGTAAAAACTCGGCTCAGTGGGAACACACTTTGCTGATCACCCCAACGGGTGTAGAGGTGCTGACCCTGCGCGAAGAAGAAAACTTCCCCCGCATCATCAACCACTAATCGCACACGCAGCTAAATTGTGGTTTACTCCCATAGCAGGCCATCCGGCCTGCTATGCTCGCTCTGAGGTTAAGGACTGCAATGAACACTGCGCTAACAGCTAAGAACGCCCTAAAACAACAAAATCAAGAACTCCTAGAACGTTTCAGCGCCGGCGAATCTGTGACCGCCCTGGTCAGCCAACGCTGCCGTTTCGTCGATGAACTCCTTATTGCCCAGTGGCAAGCCCATCAGCTCGATACCACGCCCGTGGCGCTAATCGCCGTCGGCGGCTATGGTCGGGGGGAACTGCATCCCCAATCCGATGTGGACCTGCTGTTTCTTATCCAAGGGTCGCTCGAATCCAACGACGAAGCTAAACTCAGTCAGTTTATCGCCTTCCTCTGGGATGCTGGCCTCGAGGTGGGTCACAGCGTCAGAACAATTGATGAGACCATAGCTCAGGGCAAGGCCGACATCACCATCGCCACCAACCTGCTGGAAGCCAGATTACTCTGCGGCCCCCAGGCGATGTTTAATACTCTGTATGACAAGGTGCGTGAAGGCGATTTCTGGCCCGCCAGCGACTTCTTTGTCGCCAAGCGCGATGAGCAGGTGACGCGCCATGCCAAGGCCAGCGCCTTCGATCTCGAGCCTAATCTCAAATCCTGCCCGGGCGGTCTGAGAGACATTCAGACCATTACCTGGGTCGCGATGCGCTACTTCGATGCCAGCTGCGCCGAAGAGCTGGTCGCCCACGGCTTTCTGGAGCAGGATGAACTCGAGGAGCTGCTGGAGTGTCAGGGTTATCTGTGGCAGCTGCGCTTTGCCCTGCACCTGATCTCGGGGCGCGACGAGAACCGCCTGCTGTTCGACCTACAGCGTCAGGTGGCGGAGCTGCTCGGCTACAAGGATGAGACCCAACTTGCCGTCGAGCAGATGATGAAGCGCTACTATCGCACGGTGCGCCGGGTGATGGAGCTCAACCAGATGCTATTGCAACTCTTTAAGCGCGCCACCCTGGGCCACACCAAGGAGCTGGAGATCCAGCCCATAGACGAGGATTACCAACGCCGCGGCAGCTTTATCGAATCCCTGCAGGCGGATCTGTTCCATGACCCGGTAGAGATCATGCGCCTCTTCCTGCACACGGCGCGCAACTCTAACATCAAGGGGATCTACGCCCCTACCCTGCGCAGCCTAAGGCGCGCCCGTCGCGCCCAGCAGACGCCGCTGATGGAAAATGAGGACTGCCGCAAGGTGTTCCTGGAGATCTTGCGACACCCAAGGGGCATAGCCTCTCTCTCCCTGATGCACCGCCACGGCATACTGTCGGCCTACCTGCCTGCCTGGCGCAACATCGAGGGGCAGATGCAGTTCGACCTCTTCCACGCCTACACGGTCGACGAGCATACCCACAGACTGCTGCTCAACATCGACAGATTCTCACAGACGGAGCAAAAGGATGAGTTCCCCTTAGGCTCCATACTGATCAATCAGCTGCCGAAGAAGGGGCTGCTGGTGCTTGCGGCCATCTTCCACGATATCGGCAAGGGACGCGGCGGCGATCACAGTAAACTCGGCGCCGTGGATGCCCAAGAGTTTTGCGATCTGCACGGCCTCAACAAGCATGATGGTCGCCTGGTGAGCTGGTTAGTGGAAAACCACCTGGTGATGTCGGTCACCGCCCAGCGCCGGGATATCTCGGATCCCGATGTGGTGGCCGAGTTTGCCGACAGGGTGCGCGACGCCGTGCATCTTAGCTACCTCTACTGCCTCACGGTCGCCGATATCTGCGCCACCAACGAGAAGACCTGGAACAACTGGAAGGGCTCGCTGCTGCGGGATCTCTACTTCTCCACCCAAAGGGTGCTTGCCCGGGGCAAGGAGAAGCCGGTGGATATTCGCGCCCGCGTGCGCGAGCATCAAGGCAAGGCGAAGAAGGAGCTGCTGCGCCGCGGGATCAAGGAGAAGAGTCTTGATACCCTGTGGCAGCGATTCAAGGCCGACTATTTCCTGCGTCATCAGCCCAATCAGGTGGCCTGGCACGCCGAGGCGATACTCAAACACAAGCACGATGAGGCCTTGGTGTTGATCTCCAAGCACACCACCCGCGGCGGCACCGAGCTGTTTGTCTACAGTCAGGATAAGCCTAAGCTGTTTGCCACAGTGATGGCCGTACTGGATAACAAGAATATCAATGTCCATGACGCCAGCATCATGACCTCAAAAGATGGCTACGCACTGGATTCTTTTGTCATTTTAGAGCAAGATGGCAGCCCGGTGTCGCAGATCTCCCGCATCCAGGGGATCAAGAAGGCACTGGTGAAAGCCTTAAGCAATGACACGGCGAAATTGCCGAAATTTAAGAAGCTGCCGCGTAAGATGAAACCTTTCAGGGTACCGACCCTGGTAAGCTTCCTGCCGGCGCGCAAACAAGGCACCAGCATGATGGAGCTGATCGCCCTGGACAGCCCAGGATTATTGGCCAAGGTGGGTGACATCTTCTATCGTTGTGAGATCACCCTGTTAGCGGCGAAGATCACCACCATAGGCGAGCGCGCCGAAGATTTCTTTATGTTGCAGACACAAGATGGGCAGCAACTGAACGAGACACAACAAGAGGCGCTCAGTGAAGCACTGGTCAAGGCGCTCGATACGCAAAACCAAGTTTAATCAACAGACAAATTTATGATAATTGGGAGACGTTAATGGAGGCTTTACGCCAACGTATAGAAGCAGCTTTTGAAGCTCGCGCAGAAATCACCCCTACCACGGTCGAGCCGAGTGTTCGCGCCGACGTTGAGAAAGCCATCGCCATGCTAGACACAGGTGAAGCGCGCGTCGCCGAGAAGATCGACGGCCAATGGCATGTACATCAGTGGCTAAAGAAAGCCGTATTACTCTCTTTCCGCATCTTCGACAACCAGGTGATCGACGGCGCGGAAACCAAATTCTTCGACAAAGTACCGATGAAATTTGCCGACTATGACGAGGCACGTTTCAAGCAGGAAGCGATCCGCGTGGTACCACCTGCCGCGGTGCGTAAAGGCTCTTTCATCGGCAAGAACACAGTGCTCATGCCGTCTTACGTTAACCTCGGCGCCTATGTCGACGAAGGTACCATGGTAGACACCTGGGCGACCGTAGGTTCTTGCGCCCAGATTGGTAAGAACGTGCACCTTTCAGGCGGTGTCGGCATCGGCGGCGTGTTAGAGCCGCTGCAGGCGGGCCCTACCATCATCGAAGACAACTGCTTCATCGGTGCGCGCTCAGAGATCGTCGAAGGCGTAGTGGTCGAAGAAGGCAGTGTTATCTCTATGGGGGTATACATAGGCCAGAGCACCCGCATCTATGACCGTGAAACCGGCGAGATCCACTATGGCCGTGTGCCAGCGGGTTCGGTTGTCGTATCAGGTACCCTGCCCTCTCAGTGTGGCAAGTATAACTTATATGCCGCCATCATAGTGAAGAAGGTCGATGCCAAGACCCGCGGCAAGGTAGGTATCAACGAGTTACTACGCATCGTCGATTAATCCCTGTCACACCCCAATCTTAAAAAGCCAGGTATTCACCTGGCTTTTTTACCTCTAAAGGGATATCCAGACATATTCTGTTACTCCCAGACATAGCCTGATCCACTCCTCACATACCGATACATTTCGCGACAAATAGCTAACAGCTTTTCGCTAAATAAAGGGCTTTACTCATAGTCGATCCCAACAGAAATATGCTAGGAGCACAAAATGAGAAAGTTACTAACGATTGCCGCCATCGCATTAGCCCCACTGGCTTTTTCTTCTCAAGCCGCCATGTCGCCTCAGATGGAAAAAACCTTAGTTGCCGTATGCAAAGCCGGCGCAAGCAACAGCATTATTGAATTTAACGGTACGATGAAAGAGTATCGCATCAACAAACAGCGCGTCTTCCCACGCCTAGTTTGCAATGATCAGAGCTTCCATCAATTCGCCCTGAGCAAAGGCGCCGATCGCACTGCCGCTAAGATTGAACGCTACAGCTTAGGTACAGTGACTATTAAAGATCTCGCCATGAACTATGGTGACGAAGAGACTTTAGCCGTTAACTTCTAAGTTAATAAGCTTGGGCATTAAGCTGACCTGCAGCTTAAAAACCAATAAAAAAGAGCCTATAGGCTCTTTTTTATTGGTCATGGAAAAATGGAGTGCTCCATAATTGCAAGCTAGAAGACCACAGTCTTATTACCGTAGACGATCACCTCTTCCTGCAACACCAATTGCAACGCCTTACTCAGCACACTCTTCTCCACATCCCGGCCACACCTGGCCAGCTCCTCGGCGCTGTAACTGTGATCCACAGGGATCACATCTTGCTTGATAATTGGCCCTTCATCCAGGCAGTTGTTTACAAAGTGGGCCGTGGCGCCAATGATCTTCACCCCACGCTCCCACGCCTGACGATAGGGCGAGGCGCCGATGAAGGCTGGCAAAAACGAGTGATGGATATTGATGATACGGCTTGGATATTGCTCAACAAACTCTGGGGTCAGCACCCGCATAAATTTCGCCAGCACAAGATAATCAGGGTCATGTTGCGCAATCACGGCTAACATCTCCTGCTCATGCTCATGACGCGTCTTACCCTCATGAGAGACACAATAGAAAGGCACCTCAAACTTATCGGCAAGCGGCTTGAGGGTGTCGTAGTTACCGACGATAGCGGCGATCTCCACATCCAGGCCACCATAATAGGCCTTCATCAGAATATCCCCGAGGCAATGGGCCTCCTTGGTCACCATCACCACCACACGCTTCTTGCCCTTGACCACCAGCTTACGATGACGCTGTTCAGGCAGCACCTCATCGATATCGGCCAAGAACTTTGCCTCATCGAACACCCCCTCCAATTCGGTGCGCATGAAGAACCGCCCCTGAGCATTGTCGACAAATTCACTATTCTTAACGATATTGAGCCCGTGGGCATAACAGACACCCGTGATCTTAGTGATAAGTCCTGGTGCGTCGGCACAATCTGTGATTAATACTCTCTGTTGCATCTTCTCTACCTCTAAATGTCTAACCTTTCAATTTCACGATTTGTGCCTATCTAGATAGCGCTGCAATAAGCGCCTGATACTCTCCGCTTTCGTGCCATAAACCAACTGAACGCCGTTGCCAACCAATACCACGCCCTTGGCGCCCAGCTTGTTGAGCTGGGGCTTATCCACCAGCTCGGCATGTTTCACGCTGATACGCAGTCGCGTCAGGCAGGCGGTTAACTCATTGATATTATCCTGTCCGCCCAACGCGGTGATCATAGAGATCAGCCCGGCCCGCTGGCCGCTGCCCGCCTCCATGCGTCCCGGCGTCTTGAGGTTAAACGCCAAGATGGCGCCGCGAAACACCAGATAATAGATAACCGCCGTGATGGGGCCAAGGATCAAAAACCATTCTACATTTCTGGACTGTCCCAGCAATAGACTGAAATCGACTAAGCCATGGGAAAACACTACGCTATGGTGGATATCGAGCGAAATCGTCACTGCATAGGCGATCCCCGTCATCAGGGCATGCAGAATAAACAGCAGCGGGGCGACAAACATGAAGGCAAATTCGATGGGCTCGGTGACCCCGGTCAGCCAACAGGCAGTAGCTGCCGACAGCATGATCCCGGCGACCCGGTTGCGCTCATGTTTATCGGCACAGCGCCAAATAGCCAGCGCGGCCGCCGGCAGGCCCCACATCTTTATTAGATAACCACCAGCCAGATTACCTGCCTGTGGGTCGCCGGCCAGATAGCGGGCCACTTCGCCTCTGACCCATTCATCGCCATTGAAATACTGCCCCATCTCAAGGTAAAAGGGCGCATTCCAGATATGATGCAGCCCAAGCGGGATCAGTAAGCGTTCCACCATGCCATATACGGCAAAGGCCGAGGCGGGCTCCTGATAGACGGCCCAGTTAGAGATCTGCTCGATCCATATGGATAGCAAAGGCCACAGGAGCAGAAACAGGTAGGCCAGCAAGATAGCCATTGGCAGCATTAATAGTGGCGCCGAGCGGCGCCCTTCGAAGAAGGAAAATACCGCCGGCAGGCGTATACGCTCGCTGTGCTTAACCGCCAGACAAGTGAACGCCCCTACCATCATGCCACCGGCAATGCCTGTGTCTATGGTGGCCTGCCCCAAGATCATCTCGGTCGGCAAATGATAGATCTTCGCCAGCGCCGACAGGCTAGAGAAGAAGACCCCATAGCCGAAAACCGCACTGAAGGCGGCGATCCCCTGATCTCGACAGAAACCTATGGCGATGGTGACCGCAAACAGCATGGGCATCATGGAAAAAACCAGGTTACCCACGGTCCACATGAGTGTGGCGAGATCCGCCGAAATAAAAGGAATGGGGTTGGTCGCCAGGCCAATCATTACCCCCGCCGCGGGCAAGATGGCGATAGGCAACAGCAGGGCCTGGCTCAGCCGCTGGGCAAACTTAAACCATTGACGACTGATCCGGCTCAGTCGGCCGCGTGGTCGTTGATAAGTTGGGTCCATTGGGTTAACCATGCTTTTGCTTCTACTTCCGGCTCCATCGTCTCACAGGCATCTATCTTAAGCAGTTCGCCTATGCGCGTGCCGCCAAGCTCAGTTAACAACTCATCGAAACGTATACCGGCAAAACAGAAGGTCTCGTAGCTCGAGTCCCCCAACGCTACAACACCATATTCCAATTTTGGCAGGTAAGGCGCCTCACCTCTGAGGGTCTCAAACCAGGGGCTGATATCATCGGGCAGATCGCCCTGCCCCGTGGTAGAGGTGACCACCAGCAGCAACTCATCCTCGGGCGGTACGAAGCCGTTGAGGGTCTCTGGCGTCATCAGAGTGACCTGGATATCTTTGGCCATCAGCTCTTCTTGCAGGGTCTCGGCAACAAACTGTGCATTGCCATAGACAGTTCCATATACCAGATTCACTTTTCTCATGTTTTACTTAGCCCTTAGCGCATTAATTACTTATACTCTAAACATACTTTATTGAAAGCTTGATAGCTACACTAGGTTATTGAGTTTCAAGGATCAATTCGATGCGACACTCGAGCCGACAGAAACATCTAAAGCATGTTCACCGCAGCGCGCATATCAGGCGCATGTGTTATTTCAGAACCGTTCAGTCCCTCTCGCTCAACCCGCATCCCCCATCAGAAATTGACCTCCCCGAAGAGAGGCTATCGCCCCTCACAGCGATTAAATCGGCCTGCGCGCTGGTCAAGTAACGCCTAAAGCCCGGACCTTAAGGTATCGAGTCACGGGCCGGTTGGGTTAGGCGACAAGAATGTCTCTAGGTGTCTGCGATTATACTTGAGCCGTTAAGCCTCACAGATAAGAAACGCATCTTCTCCACTCAGCTGCTTATCATCCCAACCCAGCAGTTCAAATAGCGATAACCATTCGGCCTCTAGCTCAGTCTCCACCGCAATTCGCTTGCCGCTTCGTGGATGATTGAACTCGAGTTTCTTGGCGATCAGCCATAAACGATTGATACCACTATACACGCGCATGAAACGGTTCTGCTTGCCGTCACCATGGGTGGTATCACCAATGATGGGATGGCGCAGATGGGCCATATGCCGACGCAACTGATGCTTGCGCCCCGTATGGGGAGTTAGCTGAACCAAGGCATAGCGACTGGTGGCATAGCGGCCAGAAGGATAAGGGATCTCACAATTGAGTAAGGGCTGATAACTGGTCTGCGCCTCCTGCGCCGCCTTATTGGGGTCGACATTCTTGTCACCCAGCTCATCGAGCTCCTGCTTCAAAGGGTAATCCAGCAGCCCGGGCTCGTGCATGTTCCCCCTGACCAGGGCAACATAATGCTTTTGCACCGACTTGCTGGCGAACTGTTCACACAACTGATTCGCCATCTCACTGCTCTTGGCAAACAGCAGTACACCCGAAGTCGGCCTGTCGAGACGGTGGACGGGAAACACGTGACAGCCCACCAAATCCCGCGTCATCTGCATGGCGAAATATTTTTCCCGCCGCGCCAGATAACTGCGGTGCACCAGCAGACCAGCGGGCTTATGGATGGCGACAAGATCGTCATCTTCATAGAGAATCTCGATTGTCGGTGCCGCTTCTACGGCAAGGCTGTCATCGTCTCCAGCTAGTTGCTCGTTAAGATTTTCCATGGTTTCAGGGTTATTTAGATCCACTCAAATGCTCATCTAATTGATTAATAATGGTGATTAATACTCGCATCTCGCCCCGACCCTGCCACACATACTCAGCCATGGGGCCTAAAGCTATCTGACTGGGTAGCGTGCCATTGACCGCAATGATCTCGCCCATCTTGGGCAGAAAGATAAACTGTAGCCACTGCTCAAAGGCCATGGACTCGCAGGCAAAGGGGGTCGGGTCGGCCATCGCCTCCGCTGAAGGCGGCTGGTCTTGCCACAGTTGCAGTCGTTTCAATTCGGCTTCGATAAGCCTTAGCTGTTTTTCGGTATAGAGAGACACACTTTCCTCAATGATATCTTTCGCCGTGGCGCCTAGGCCTGCGAGCTAATTCGGCCGAAATTGTACCATCTCACCTGACTTCTCCCTATAATAAGCGCCATTTAATCTGTTCCCTGTAAGTAAAACGGCATTCAAATGACTGAAATTACGACCCTGACTCAATTTCTCACCACTGCTAATACCCAGTTCCAGGTCTATGATCTCGGCCGCCGGGTACAGCATATCGACATGATGGCCTTCTCCCAAATTGAGGCCCTCCAAGCGCCTTATCCTTCGCCAATACAGGGTCATGCGCAATTTGCCATCGTATTCTGGGACAAGTCTAACCAACACTTCATCTGGTTCCTCAAGTTACCTCTGGATGAACGCGGCCTGCTCTCGCCGGCGCCGAGAACACAGTTTATCCGCATGGTGATTGAGGCCCTGGGCAGCGACCCGACCCAGGCGCTCTCACAAGATCAGCAGGACAAGCTCGCCAACCACCCCTTCGCCTTTAAACCGAGTGCGGAGAAACTGGCGCTGTTCAACGCCTTGGTGCGTAAACAGCTGGGCCTACCCGCCTCGGCGCAATATGAATTTGCCTATCAATACCTATCGGGACAAGTTTCATCTGAGCGTTGGCAAGATGTGGGGTTACAGGGATTAGCGGATATCTGCGTGCGCAGCGCGGCGCTCGACCACTGTGAGCAGCTGCTTAACGCCTTTGAACACAGCGCGGACGAAGTCAAGATAGCCCTGTGCCAACAGCTGGAGCACATCACACTCGAGGCGCCTTTAGCCGAGCGGCTGTTAAGCGCGTTTTATCAGGCCAGTCCCGAACAGAGACTCTACTATCTGCGCGCCCTAGCCTCAGCGCCAGCCCTTACACAGCAAGCGATACAGTACCTGGATGAGCAAGATGCGCTGGATGACAACGCCTTGATCACCATAGCGGGCCGAAATTGGACCGCATTAAAAGACGATCGGACTCGCAAGATCTATCTCGAGGCCTTAGCAAAACAACCCCAGGGCTTCTTTAACCAGATCTTTGCTGATATTGTGGCAATTCCAGCGATACGAACTCAACTCTTGATGGCATTAAGAGACAGCGAGCGCAGCCAAGCCCTCGCCAATGCCATAGGTGGACTCTTTAGGGTGACCAAAGCATGATGACAGACTTTTTAATGATCGCCGCGCTGGTGATCATTGCCGCCTTCTTCTGGCAATTACGCCAGATGGCCGAGCTGAGCCGGGTATTTGCCAGCAGTGAATGCAAGAAACAGCGAGTGCAGCTCCTGGCTATCGCCATGGAATCGGCTAGGCCCAGCGTGGGGGGCACTAGCGGACTGACTTGGAAAGCCAAGTTCTTGATGGAGTTCAGCACAGACGGTATCAATCAATACCGCGCCCATATCTGGATGCATGGTAAGAAGATAGAGAAGATTCATTGGCCTATCTTTCCCGAACCCGAATGGTTGCAAGCCCCAGAGGCAAAAGGTTCGGTCGGCGGCAGTTGTGGCAGTCGCGGCGGTTGTAACTCTGGTGGCTGCAAATAAGCCATCAAGCACGCATCGACGGCTACCTCGCATTCCAATGCTTACTCACGTTATTGCTCAACAGGCAGCCATGCCTAACTCAAGGCACCTGCTATTACAACAGAGCTATTGTTCTAAAACCCAGATAAAGAAAAAGCGCGGCTCAATTAAGAGTCGCGCCTTCTATCTTTTCGCTAAGCAATCCAGCTATTTTAGTGCTCCCTGCTCCATCCTTGCGAATTTATGCTCCTTGCATCTTCCTTGGTCCATCTATTCCTTGTACCTTTTAGCACTTCCATACTAAGGTACTGTCCCTGAGCTTGGTCATCCATTTACCAAGTTTGCTTAATCCCTAAGCATGTCCAGTCTCTTCCTTGGGATTCCTTTCCTACACTCCTTGTCATCTGCCATCCTAGACAGAAATCCATCATCCGTGAGTGTTTGGCCTTCCCTAGTTGTCGACTCTTCCGTGAGTTGCCATCCTTGTACCATCCTTGCCATCATCATCCTGATAATGTGTAGGTCATCCTGACCTTTCCTTGCACATTCATCCTTGAACACTGTTAATTCTAGCGACCCTGTCGCCCATTAACAGGGATGGAAAAAATTCTGCTTAAAGAGTCACATTATTGCCATCTTATAAAAAACCCATAACCACATGAATTTAATGACAAATAAATACTGTTACAGATATAGATAGCATGTGATCAGCTTTATCTCGCACATCAATGTAAGAGATGTCTCACACGGCGGCGGGCACTTTCTGTGAGCTAAGGCCAACTCCAGTAAAACCTTACAGTCAGTGCTCCCAGATCTCTAGATTCGATAGCTAAAAAATAGGCTAAAAAAATTGAGCAAAAAAAGAAAAGGCGCACTATAAGTGCGCCTTTCTATACTCTTGTGTTAGCTATCCTGCTATCGCCGTGCTCCCTGCATCATCCTGATCACATCAGCGTCCTGCCGTCTCCAATTCCTGAGACATCCTGTCTTATTCTTCCCTGGGTGGTCGACTCATTCAACCACGCTCCCACATCCTATGGGCTCCAACGCTTCCTGCCACTATCCTTTAATGCTTACTCTTACCTGTTCCCTGTTCCCTGGTAAGCAATTCCTTGATAAACAGTCCTTGGTTTCACCCACAATCCGTTGAGTGACAATCACTCAAGTCCATTTTGCGTTAATCCCTACCGCCTATTGTCCTAAAGCATCCTGCTCTCATTCCTGATGGTAAGATTCTCGCGTCCTCGACAATCTTGCTATCCTTAGCTTGGCTTTCCTTCGCCTTAGCTATTCCTTAGCTATCCTTTACCATCCGCATTGATTAAGTAAGCTTCTTAACTTGAGTTCAGTATACTTAGCGCAGCGCCAGAATGTACGCCATCAGAAACAATTGTAAATCGATTAAATTTCAACCACCGACAAAGTTTGGGTTAACTTATTGAACATTAATGACATTCAAATATCCGCAGGAAAAAACAGGTGTGATTTCAGGAGAAAGGCTCACATGTTTGTAAGCGATCTCTCACAAGCTACCTAGCAAATTGTGAGTCGCCTCATTCTTAGCTAAGTTTATTAACCGCTGCGCTCGTCATTCATTGCTTGCAAGTCAAAGGTTCAATAAGCCGAGGCCTAGCCGACTCTGAAAGCTAATGGTCAGCTAAGCAATTAATAGCTAGGCCAGATTTATTAGATAAAAATTATTAGGTGAGAAATTATTAGGTGAGAAATTATTAGGTGAGAAATTATTAGCTGAGAAGCTATCAAGTGGGAGCTTATCAAACGATTATCGGCTAAATCTCTAGTAACTAGGCTCTTAATAACCGAGACCATAGTGTGTAGGCGCTCAATATCCAGATAACTAGTGGTTATGCCATCATCGACGGCCCGTTAGCCACTGAGCCAACATAACCCAGTCGGCAAAGAAGCTGTATAAGGGGTACTCGAAGGTTGCGGGCCGGTTTCGCTCAAACACGAAATGCCCTATCCAGGCTGCGCCATAACCCAGAACAGGCAGCAGCCAGAGCAGCCAATACTTGGCTAGCACTATGGCCACCACCAGGAGCGCGATCACCGACAGGCTACCCACATAGTGCAGGGCGCGGCATCTGGGATCCCTATGTTGCGACAGATAGAAGGGATAGAAGTCTTTGAAGTTGGTGTAGCGCTTACTCAATCTCAGGGCTCCGATAGAACAGCAGCTCGCCCGGCACCCCGCCTATGACGAGGCGTTCGATGGGCGCAAAATCCATGGAGGAAAACAGATGGGCATGATCATCTTGGGTCACATAAACCCCCACCCCTTCGAGCTCTGGTTGCTCGTCACACCAGCTCATCACAGCCTGGATCAAACGTCTACCTAACCCCTTATGCTGCTCGATCGGTGTGACTGCAATGAACTGCAATATGCCGCATTGAGTGCTGGGTAGATGCTCTAGAATCGAAGATTCTTTCTTCATCAGTGCCTGGGTCGATTGCCAGCCGGCGCTCAGCAACATCTTCAGGCGCCAATGCCAGTATCTGGCCTCCCCCAATGGCACCTGCTGGGTCACGATACAGGCCAAGCCAATCAGACGCTCCTCCTCAAATAGGCCGATCAATGCCTGCTCCTCTTGCCACAGGGTGTGCAACTCCTCGCGAATGGCACCGCGTAGCTTCTGCTCATATTGCGCCTTGTCTCCCTTATGCAGGGCAGCAATAAAGAAGGGGTCGTCATGGTAGGCGTTATAGAGAATCGAGGCGGCGACGCGTAGGTCTTCGGCGGTTAAATAGACAGCTTTATAGGTTTCGTTAACAGGTGGGGTAGCTGTTGTCATCATTGCTGTTATTCCTTGATCCAGATCAACATGGTCCAATGTAACAAGCTTGTAAAAAAGTGCAAACTTTAATCGATTCGAAACTTTATCAATTTATCGCATACTAAATAGAAGCACCTCATCATCAACAAGCGAGGGATAAGATGGACATCACACAACCGGATCTAGCCACCCTATTTGACCAACTCGGCCTGCCGAGTGAACCCGATGCCGTTGAGGCTTTCATCAAGCAGCATTCCATCGCCGCGGAGATCCATATCGCCGAGGCCCCCTTTTGGACCCAGGCCCAGAGGCACTTTTTAGCCGAAGCCTTAGCAGAAGATGCCATGTGGACAGAGGTGATCGACCATCTCGACGCCCAGCTTCGTTCCTAGAGGCGAGGCTTACACACAAAAGACTTACGAATGGCTCAAACGAAAAAGGCAAGCCGAGTTGGCTTGCCTTTTGGCGAAAGATTATCACATTACATGTTGTGGTAGGCCTTCTCCCCCCACCCCACGACGCGATTATCTGTGATCACGATAGGCGTACATTCATCCTTGGTGGTGGTGCCATCTTCCCGCGTACGCTGGGTACGATAGTAGAGTACGTTGATCGTCTTGTCTTGCTTGGTATAGGCCTCGTTAAAATCGGCGGTGCCCATAAGTGTCATCACCTGATCGCGCGTCATCCCCAAAGATAACTTAGACAGGTTCACACGATTTTGCTCCTGTACGCGCTCCCAAGAATTGCCCGTACTCCAGCCCTTGTCACCTTCACCCACATTCAATACACACCCAGATAGCACTAAACTGGTAGCGCCGAAGACCAATGCTGTTATTAATTTTGTTTTCACTTTCACGTCCTGTTTATCTATTATAACTGGATTCAGGTAAAGCAAAGCTTATGCCAAACAGATATATCTA
This sequence comes from Shewanella sp. KCT, assembly GCF_007636505.1. Classification (NCBI taxonomy): domain Bacteria; kingdom Pseudomonadati; phylum Pseudomonadota; class Gammaproteobacteria; order Alteromonadales; family Shewanellaceae; genus Shewanella; species Shewanella sp. KCT. The sequence goes on along the minus strand of NZ_LVDJ01000003.1, from coordinate 100,255 downwards.
TAACTTTCAATATCTTAGATAAAACCCAAGGTTCAAGAGTATGTCTGTCAGGCTAAAAAGTAAGGAATTTCACCAATCATGAGTCCACTCGAACAGGTGCTGGTCGCCGCACGTAAATTGAGTCTGGCGGGTAAGCCTCCCAGCCTGGCATTGATCAAGGCAAGTCTGGGCAACTCGCTTCCCATGCCTATCCTGGTTCAAGGATTACAACGCTTTAAATCTATGTCAGCCGATGAGCAGGCGGCGATAGTGGTAACCTCGAGCGCGCCAGCATCAAACGTTCAGAGCGACGACGCTACGCCGACGCTGGACCAGCTGGCTGAGCAGGTTGCCAGGCTCACAGCCAATCAACAGGCCTTGGTTCAGCGTATCAGCGAACTCGAAGCCAAATTGAACGACAAGGACGCTCACTGATGCACGTGGTGGAACTCAGATTCGAGTGTTTTGACAACACCACCATCACGGCCGCCGAACGCGCGATTAATGGTCTGCTGGAAGCCTACCGGGCCAATGGCCAGGTACTGGGCCGTGAATTTGCCGTGGCCTTCAACGAAGGGGAGTTCAGGGTGCGCCTGCTGCTGCCAGAAAAGAGTAGCTTGGCCAAACGTTTCAACAGCCCCTGGGTCAATTATGCCCTCGAGGAACTCACCCAGGCCAAGCTGCTACATCCGAGGGAAAAATATATCGGCCAGGACATCAACTCTGAAGTCAGCAGCACAGAGCCCCCCAGCTGGCAACTGCTCTACACCAGCTATGTACACATGTGCTCGCCACTACGAAACGGCGATACCCTGCAGCCCATTCCCCTGTATCATATCCCTGCGACCTTCAACGGCGATCACAAGCGGGTGCTCAAGTGGCAAACCGAATGGCAGGCCTGCGATGAGCTGCAGATGGCGGCGGCCACCAAGGCGGAGTTCGCCGCCTTAGATGAATTGAGCCAGTGTGACAGCGATCTGTTTCGCCGCGGCTGGGATCTGCGTGGACGCATCGAATACCTCACCAAGATCCCCACCTACTACTATCTCTACCGCGTGGGCGGCGAGAGCCTGGCCGCCGAGCAGCAAAGGCCCTGTCCACGCTGCGGCAACAGCCACTGGCTATTGGAAACCCCTTTGCTGGATCTTTTCCACTTCAGGTGCGACAACTGCCGCATCGTCTCCAACATCTCCTGGGATCACCTCTAATGGCGGTTCGCGCTCACTCTCTTCTCGCGAGCTAATTATCTTTTAACACGCCGACTATCTCCCTGAGCGTAAGTGCCGCCACATGGTCTTGAGTCGCTGCCAAATCCCGGGGTGATCTGTCTCGGGCATAGCGACTTCGACCGGTTTCTGCGGCGGGCAGACTCGCGGGCGAAGAGAGGCGATAAAATCCTCCAGGCTATCTGCCAATTGCCTATGGGGCTGCTCGCCTGGGATCTCTATCCAGACGCTGCCATTCTCGTTATTCACCACCAGCATCTCGTCACCTTCCCCCAGCACGCCGATAAACCAGGTCGCAGGCTGTTTCAACTTCTGCTTCATCATCAGGTGGCCGATAAGGTTTTGCTGCAGATATTCGAAATCTTGTTGGTTCCAAGGCTGCAACAGCTCACCCTCACCAAAGTCTGAGTCAAACATCAGCGGCGCCGAAAAATAGCGCCCGTAGAAGGCCTGTATGCTTGAATGCAGTGTGATGGAGAGGGCATGCTCTATGTTATCGAACAGCCCCTGGCTGTCGCGTCTTACTGCCTGCCACTGCACCGACCGCTCGGGCGAGACTTCGACTATCTCCTGATCACAGTCTAAGACACAGGGAGAGACCTCCCCCAGCGGAAAATAACGGGGCGATTCCCCCAGTTTATCGCTATAGGCTTGATGATAAAGCGTAAAAAATTGATCCAGTGCAGGCAAAGAAGACACTTAGCAGTTACCCGAATTTTAAGTATAATGTGCGCCTATTTTGACATGGAAAAACGATTGATGACACAGGTTCATGACCCTTATCGCGACGCCCCCGCGTTGTCCAAACTGACCTTAGGTAAATCGACTGGCTATCAAGCCCAATACGATGCCTCCCTGCTACAAGGCGTACCACGCCAGCTCAATCGGGATGCCATCGCCTTAGGCGATACCCTGCCCTTCCATGGCGCCGACATCTGGACCGGCTATGAACTCTCCTGGTTAAACGCCAAAGGCAAGCCCATGGTGGCCATCGCCGAGTTTATCCTCGACTTCAACAGCGACAACCTGATCGAGTCCAAGTCTTTCAAGCTCTATCTCAACAGCTTCAACCAGACCCGTTTCGACTCCATCGAGCAGGTTCAGCAGACCCTGGCCAAAGATCTGTCTGCCTGCGCCGGCGGTGAGGTAGTGGTGAAGATCATCGAGCCAAAGCAGTTTGCCCACCAGCGTGTAGTTGAGTTGCCTGGCACCTGCATCGACGATCTGGATATCGAGATTGACAGCTACGAATTCACAAGCGACTACCTTATCGATAGCACAGATGACAAGAGCGTGGTGGCCGAGACACTCACCTCTAACCTGTTGAAGTCTAACTGCCTGATCACCTCTCAGCCCGACTGGGGCAGCGTGATGATCCGCTACCAGGGCCCAAAGATAGATCGTGAGAAATTGCTGCGTTACCTCATCTCCTTCAGGCAACACAATGAGTTTCACGAGCAGTGTGTCGAGCGTATCTTCGTCGACCTCAAGCGCCTGTGTCACTGCGCCAAGCTGACCGTCTACGCACGCTACACCCGCCGCGGCGGCCTAGATATCAACCCCTATCGCAGCGACTTCGAAAATCCACCCGAAAACCATCGACTGGCACGCCAGTAAACTGATGGAAAAAGATTGAGCCCGCATTAAGCGGGCTTTTTGTTATAGAGCCCCAATGAAGTAACAAAAGCGCTACGCTCACCTCACGTGCCACCTCATCTCAATTCATCTCACTTCAATGCATGCAAAAAATATTATTTAGCACTCCCTAAAAATACCACTTTAGAGATACCTCTAATTTAGTATAAGCTTATGATCTTTATCACAAATCTTGACACAAAAAATCAATCACTGTGCAACATTGTTTTAGATCAACAAACCGATCCTTTTGCAGCCCTATAACAGCTCTTGAGCAATGACCAAACAAAAGGATCACAATTAATGAAACTTCACGCCCTCAGCCTCGCCGTGCTTGCCAGCTTGTCCGCCTCTGCCCTTGCAACAGAGAACGTCGATCCCCTCAAGAAAGCCTTTATCGACGACTCTCAAGTCAAAGTGCAGTTTCGCCTACGCTATGAAGATGTGGATCTGGCCGATGTCGACCAGCAAAATCAAACCACGCTGCGTACCCGCCTGACCTATCAAACCGGCGACATCTACAAGCTATTTGCCCTGGCTGAAGTGGACGACGTGCGCTCTACCGACGATGAGCCACTGATTGCCGACTATGAATATACACAAATCAATCAGGCCTTTATCGGTTACCGCGGCCCGGCTAACACTTTGGCCCAATATGGCCGTCAGCGCATCCTGCTCGACAACCAACGTTTCGTCGGTGGTGTTGGCTTCCGTCAAAACGAACAGACCTATGATGCCTTCTCGGTAAAGAACACTGCGGTAGAGGGGCTTACTGCTTACTACGCCTATGTGAATAACGTTAATCGTATCTTCCCGGAAGGGTCGGGTAAGGATGAGCACAAGAATAAGACCCACCTGGTTAACGTTAACTACAAAGGGTTAGACTTCGTTAAGCTCAGCGGTTACGCCTATCTCATCGACAACGTCAATGTGGCCGCCTTCTCCACCGATACCTATGGTCTGCGCGCCACAGGCGATATCAAGCTGGAAAAACTCAAGTTTAACTACGAGGCGGAGTACGCCCAGCAGTCTGAAGGCGGCGACAACCCTGTCAGCTACTCTGCGCCTTACTATAAGCTGGGTGCCGGGGTGAACTTTGATGCCTTCGGCGCGAAAGTCGGCTACGAAGTATTGGGGTCTGACGATGGCAAAGCGGGCTTTATCACGCCACTGGCCACACTACACGCCTTTAACGGCTGGACAGATAAGTTCCTCTTCGGCGGCAAGGGTAACTGGGAAAACGGTATCGTAGATACTCACGTGATCCTGACCGCCAAACTCGCCGGACTCAAGCTACTGGCCAAGTACCACAAGTTTGATTCAGACTACGGTGACGTGGATATGGGTAAGGAATGGGGCGTATCGGCCACCTATCCTTTCGCCAAACACTATAGCCTAGGGGTGAAATACGCCAGCTTCAGCGGTGCCGATGCTGGATATGCCTTCTCTAACGACACGGACAAACTCTGGTTGACCTTCCAGGCAAACTACTAAGCCCTTTGTCCTATCGCCCTAGACGGGCGATAGGTGCCAATACTCCCTGAGTAACAACAGATTTTGCGGGAATATCACAGGTGAAAACCTCAGTCTTCCCGCTTTTTTTAGCGGTAAATATCCTGCGAGCTTTTGGTTCAGTTGCAATCTTTCGCTCGGGTGAAGCCTTTGGCCTGGTAAGGCTTATCACTCAGGCAACAAGGCCTGTGCACTCACCATCTCACAGCGTAAATCTAACGGCTGCGCCGAGGAGAGGCTCAGCGCGAAGCGATACTCATCACCCAGTTGCCACAGCATACTCTGCCAGCCCGCAGCCGGTTGAGCCTGTTGTAGGTCATCCTTTACGTCTGCTTGCTCAGATCTCTCCTGTCCAAAAGCTTCTTGCTGAGAGTCTTCTCTTACTAAAAACAGGCGCGCCGCCTGCTCGAGCCGGGCTTGCCTGGCATCCAGGTCTTTAAAATTTAGCGCCTGATGCTGAATCTCACTCAACTCGAAATAGAAAGATTTGAGCGAGAGTGCCAGCCCAAGCCCCTTAGCCTTGATATAGGACTCCTTCAACGCCCAGAGATCGAAGAAACGCTGACGCTGACGCGCGCTCGGCAGCGCCAACAGGGCATCTCGTTCCTGGCGGGTAAAGTAATGATTCAGGATGGCATGAATGTTGGTGTTCTGCCTCAGACGCTCGATATCGACCCCGAGTTCCAGCCGCGGCGATTTAGCGATAGCCAGCAACATATAGTCGCCACTGTGGCTAAGGTTAAACACCAGCTGGCTGCGCGCAAAAAAAGCTTTGCTGAGCACAGGCTTACCCTTATCCAGGTAATCGAAGCGCCACTCACTCGGGGCAATAGCGCCATCTATGTTCGCATTTAGCAGGCTGTGAGCTTTTGACAGCAGCGCGCGCAGATAGCACCTGACCAGGAGCCCCTTCTCCCTCGCCGGCGCCATTCGATAACGCATCACTTTCTGCTGCTCATCCAAAGGTAAGGTATCGAGCAAATGCGCTTGCTGGTCACTACTGAGTCCCGGCAGGTTCAAGGGGCAAAGATAAAGATGTAGGGGGATAGCGTCGCCAGCGGCCATGTTCAACTCGATTAATTTCCTGCGCTTAATGTCCAGCAGAGGAGGAGAAAAGATAAGAGGCCCAAGCCTAGCATCTCAGGCTTTGGAGTACCACACATGCCTTTTAAGCTGAGCCTTTCAAGCGGCGCCGTTCAAAGGGAGTCGTTCAAGCAAGGCCTTAAGCATAGAATTAGACAGGCCAACTAAAAGCTCCACTTAAGCTGCAGATAGCCCAGGGTGGAAGCCGACTGGCCGAACAGGCTGGTGTTCGAGCCGTCGAAGCGCTGCGCGATCAGGCTAAGTTGCCAGTCATCCGCCAGCGAATACTGGTAGGTTAAGCCGACAAAAAAGGAGTCATCATCATAGTAGCTGGCATTGGCACTGAGACGGCTGAGCGGCGTCAGATCAAAACCCAGATCCAGATAATAGGTCCAGGTGGTGAAGCTCAAGGTACGGGCCGAGAGCGGCAGATTCAGGTAGATCAAGGCGCTGTCGACGCTCAGGGGCGACGAGATATAGAGGGCGGCGCCCAGTACGCGCCAGTTGGCATCAGTGGCGAAGCTGTAATCCATCTCCAGGGTCGCGACAGTGGTGGCCGTAATCGTCTGTGTCGCGCTTGCGAACGACTGAGTAGTCCTAGACTCGGCATCGACAGGCGCCACAGACGATGTATATAACGGATCGAAATGGGTCACCTCGCCACGCAGCCCAGCCCCCCAAATATCACCAGCAAATCCGCCGCCAAACACCCTGTCATCTCGGGTCTCGCCGAGTATCAGCTGCCAATCCCAGCCCAAGTCATACCCCAAGTCACAGCCAAAAAAGTTATGCCCAAGATAGCGCCCGGCGTACTGACGATTCGTTCGGCTTATTGATACACCGTCGTTTATTGCGCTATCCGCCCCCTGGCTATAGACAAACTCCAGCTGGCTGGCGTAACCCAGTTGGCGGCTAAGCTTAAGGGCATCGACCCCGCGACGCTCGGCATAATCGACATCATAAATAGAGTAGGCATTAAAGATATCGTTGGGATTCCACAGGGTGCTCATGGCCCAGTTGACTCTAAAGCGCCCGGCGACCAGCTCCCAGTTATCAGCAAACTCCCAGCTTAAATAAGCGCGATCTAACTGGCTGTTGCCGATCCAGCCGTCGCTATCGAGCCAGTTGGCCGACAGATCCCAGTAGCCGGGATCCCAGGCAACCAGCTCGCCATAACCCTGCAGCCTGCTGCTGTCCCCGACCATGAGGCGATTACGCAGGCCGACATTCACCCTAAGCGTCTGCCAGCGATACTCGGCGTCGATACGATTATGCAGCAGGCTGTCCCAAAGCTGCTCGCCCTCAGCGGGGGCAATGACAGAGCCGAGATAACTCACATAGCCCTTGACCTGCCAGGGCTGATCTGGCGTAACGCCTGGAATGGGCGAAGCCAAAGCGCTAAGACTCAACTGAGCCGCCCAAAGGCAGACGGTGGCAGTCAACATTGGCCTTAACCCTAGCTTTAGCATAAGCACTCAGCCGCCCGATTCATTGACGGCGATCCTCGACCAGGCGGCCATCTTCAAACACTATCACCCGCTTGGCCCTGGCGATCACCCTGGGATCATGGGTCGAAAAGATAAAGGTGGTGCCCTCCTGCTCATTGAGCGACTGCATAATATCCAGCAGCTCGGCGGTGCTCTTGGCATCCAGGTTAGCGGTGGGCTCATCGGCCATCACAAATCTCGGCCTGGGAGCCAGTGCCCGCGCTACGGCCACCCTCTGCTGTTGCCCGCCCGACAACTTGGCGGGGATCTTATCCTTCTGGGCTGTCAGCCCTACCTGGGTAAGCAGCGCCATGGCCCGCTCGCGACACTCGGCCTCGCTGTGGCCCTGCAACTGCATGACAAACTCGACATTCTCTAGCGCCGTCAGCACCGGCAGCAGGCTATAGTCTTGAAAGATAAAACCCACATGGTCGCGGCGAAAGGCGATTAGCGCCTGCTCGCTCAGGTGGGTGATATCCTCGCCGTCGATAAATACGGCGCCGCTACTCGGACTGTCGATGCCGCCTATCATGTTAAGCAGCGTGGTCTTGCCTGAGCCGGAGGGGCCCATGATGGCGACAAACTCCCCCTGGGCTATATTGAGGTCCAGAGACTTTACCGCCGCCACCGGAAAGTCACTCTCGGGGTTATAGATCTTAGTTAATGCTTGAATCGCTATGGTCATTAAATATCTGACTCCTTTGGCCTAATGCTTCTGCGACATGGCGTCTACCGGACGCTGCTTGACTATCTGCCGCGCCGGATAGAGGGCCGCCAGCAGGCTTACAATCACCACCATCGCCAGGGTCGAGAGATACTGGCCCAGGGTGACCTGGGGATATAGGGTGGTCGATACCCCGAAGGCGCCGAGTCCATCGGCCATGTTACCAAGGGGGATGCCTGTATTTGCCAACAGCGCGATCACCAACATGCTGAGCAAGAGGCCAAGTAGCGCCCCCGTCAGCCCAAGCAGCAGAGACTCCAGCAGGATCAACCCCATTATCTTGCGCTTCACCATGCCGATGGCCATCAGCACACCAAACTCCCGCGTACGCTCAAACACCGCCATCAACATGATGTTGGCGATCCCCAGCCCCAGCGCCGAGATGAATATCAGTAAGATCACTGCGTTGCTGGTGTTCATCTGAGCGATAATGGTGGCCAACATGGGCTGGATCTCTTGCCAGTCGCGCACCCTGTCCTGGGGCGCCAGCACACTCGACAACCTCCTGGCAAGCTCCCTGGCGCGGCTATTGTCCAGACTGTCGCTCTTCGTCAGGCGAATGGCGATCTCATGCACGCCATCCAGCCCCGCCAACGCGGTCAGATCGGCGCGGCGCACATAGGCGTTGGCCTCATCAAAGGTGCTGGAGGGCGAGCGATAGAGGCCCGCCACCCGAAACGCCGCGCCACTTACCGCCTTGTCGGCGTTGCTGAAGGTGAGCACCACCTTGGAGCCCAGCCTCAACTTGAGGCGGCTCGCCGTCTTCTCTGAGATCACTATGGGGTGGCGTCCACCGGCCTCGAGCCAGCCGCCCTGGGTGATATTGTCGGCGATGGGCGTCACCCTAGCCTCGGCGGCCGGATCGACGCCATTGATGCGAATACCGCGACTCGCCCGGGGCGAGGCCAGCATGCCCTGCACCACAAAGCGCGCCGAGACACCTTGCACCTCAGAGATCTGACTAAGCTCAGCCAGCACGGGCTCAGGCGCGCGTATCCGGCTATTGATATCCGGGTCGAGCAGATAATCCTTGTTATGCACCTGCAGGTGGCTGGTCTGCCAGGCGACAGCGTTATCTATCATGTTGGCGTACATGCCCGTCATGAAGCCTAACATCACCACCACGCCCACCAAGCCAAACACCATGGCGCACACCATGATGCTGGTACGCAGCCGGTTACGCCACAGATTGCGCCAGGCCAAAAGGGTCAACATGGGCGGATGCCAGCCAGAATTATCCTTGGTCATCATCGCCTCCTTTGAGGGCCGCAACCACCACCAGATGCTGGGTGCGCCACAGAGGATAGCAGAGGCAAAGCGCCATCAGGCTGAGGATGATGATCACCTGATTGCGCACCAGCGCCAGCGATACCTTCATGGGCATCACAGGCTCCCAGCCCATCTCGAGCATCATCTTGGCGGTCTCGCCAGTCAGAGAGATAGGGTGATAATAGAAGTAACCTATCACCACGCTGCTGACTCCAAGCCCCAGGGCCGTCCCCAAGGCGGCAATCAACAAGGATTCGATCATCACCAGGCGCAGTAAGGTCAGGCGCGCCATTCCGGTCGCCAGCATGACGCCAAACTCCCGCCTGCGCTCCAGCGTCATCATCAAGATGGTGGCAAACAGGGCGAAGCCGACGATGAGATAGAGCAGGCAGATCATAAACAGGCCGCCGGCCCTATCCAGGGCGATCTGCTGCGCCATCTCAGGGGCCAGCGACTGCCAGTCCCGCACCTTGACCCTATCACCATAAAGCGCAGAAAGCCTCTCGGTCAGAGGCGCCACCTCATCTAAGTTGTCGCTATGCAGCACCCAGGAGGTCACCTGTTCACCGGTTGAAAACAAGCCTTGGGCCGCGCTTAGGGGCATATAGACCAACTGATTGTCCAGCTGCGCCAGGGGGAAATGCAGTATGCCGGCGATAGGATAGACTCCGGCCGCCGTCTGGCCATGGTAGCCCTGACCATAAAGCACCAGCTCATCGCCGACACCTAGCTTTAGGTACTCCGCCAATCCTTGTCCCAGCAGCACCTCCTTGGCACCAGGGGTTAAGTAGCGACCGGCCACCAGCTTGTCATCTATGCCCGAATAGTCGCTCTCCAGCTGGGGGCGTACGCCGTACACCAGCACGCCTTTGGAGCGCTCCTCGCTTGAGGCCAACAGGAAAGATTCGATTCTGGGCAGGGCGTAGCTGATGTGGGGTAAGGCCTTGGCCGGGGCGATAAAGTCATCATCGCCGGGCAGTAGATCTTCGATGCTCTCAGTGGTGGCATACTCTGGAGATTGCAGCTGGATCAGGCCGGTGGAGAAGCGGGCACTGTTGTCGATATTGTGCTCGTAACTGCCCTCCTGCATGCTGCGCATAAAGAGGGAGAGAAACAGCGCCAGCGCCAGGGCGAAGGCAGTCAGCAGGGTGCGCCGCTTCTGCCGCCAGAGATTTCGCCACGCCAGCTTAATCAACATGCCTCACCTCTATTCTTGTATCTAATGCTTAGCGTCTTAGATTTATCTCTGTGTTAATCCCGCAGCGCCTTCATCTGCTGCTGAGAGAAGAAATCATCACCTATCTCAAAATCAAATGCTGCCTCATGGGTGATAAGCTCGGTGTGCTGCCCAGGTTTATCGGCCGGGATCATCACCATTTGGGTGGCCAACATGCGCCCGCCCATCTCCTGAATACCCGAGGTGGTCAGGGTGTTTACCAGCTCATCGAACTCGTCGAAAAATTCCACTTTACGCTGCAAATAATCGCGACTCGAGATCCACAGACGAATACGGCTCCAGACCACAGGAGCATCTGGTTTGGCAAAGGCATCGATGACGAAGCAGTCATCCCCCTCTATCGATTCGTGCTGCACCAGCTGATGTCGATAATCGACCACTATGGAGGACTGATTGATAAGGTCGTCATTGGTGAAGTCTGAGCCCATCCAGGACTGGCTCAACATGGAGGGGGCTATCTTGATGATGCGCTCGATGGCGGGCACCCAGTTCCACATCTCACGGTAGCGTTTGAGAGACACGCTGCCCTTGTCCTTCGCTGGCGCCGTCACCAGTACCAGCGACAGCTCCTGTCCCTTGGTCCAGCTCTTCATGCTCATGGAGCGCGTCCAGTCCGGACGCACGATATTCATGGTCGCCACCACATAGCTGGACTTACCGCGCATCTGCTCGTCGGCGCGGCGCACTATCTCGCGTGCCTCCAGGGCGTCGCTACTTTTTATAACCGCAGTCTCGGCAACCCTAGCCTCTGCAAGCAAACTCCCAGGAGCTAGAGTTTCGGCTATCGCTGAAATTGGTGCCATACACACCAGGACAAGGCCTAGCATGCCCGCTAACCAAGGTCTCGCTCCATCCATGTCGACGCCTCCAATAATTGCTCAAATGCCGCGCTAAACACTAAAACTTTAGACTATAACTAGTTGTCTTAAAAGGAAACAAACGAAAGTGTGACCCGCTTTTTTCCCCTTACTCTTAACTTACTTAAACCTTTTCCTAAGCCTTTTCCCTGTCACCATGGCTTGGCGGTGTAGAGGTCACCAGAAATTCCAGCACCTGCTCGCCGCCGTTGCGCAGGCAGTGAGCCTGACCCGGCGCCACATGCATCCCCTGGTGAGCAGTGAGTCTATGCTCGATACCCTCCACCTCAAGCAGTGCCGTGCCCGACAGGATGAAGAAAAACTGCTCCGCCACCTTGTGGTAGTGACGCTGCTCGCCCCTGCCCACAGGTACCCGCTCCTGAATCACGCTCAGCGCAGGACGCTTCACCAGATGCCAGCCATCACAGGCTTTGCCTTCCATATCCTGTTCGCCCCAAAGATAGTGCTCACTGTTGTCGCGACTGACCACCTTCATCTATGCCCGCTCCTCATTTTCGCTGCTAGATTAATTTATGATGCGACCAAGCTAATCCTAAGACTCTGCGAGTGCAATAAGCGTCGGGGCATTTAGCTAATGCAACTCAGCGCTGGCACAAGAAAAAAGGAGAACTTAGTTCTCCTTTTCGCGACTCACTTTCTTGATTCAATCATCAAGGCGCATTTTTCAATGACTCATGTTTCAAAAGCAGTAAATAACACTAATGCCTGATCGAGTTTTAGTGGGCCTTTGCCGCCGAGACCAATGCCTTCTGCACATGATCCGGCACCACATCATAGCGGCTAAAGGTCATGGCAAACTGACCGTCGCCGCCGGTTAAGGATTTCAGCCGGGTCGAGTAATCGTCGACGGTCGCCAGCGGCGCCTCGACCTCTACTTCCACCTTGCCATTGCCCTGGGCCTGGGTGCCGCAGATGATGCCGCGATTGGCGCTGATATCCCCGGTAATGTCACCCACATGCTCCTGGGCCACCTGCACCTGCATCTCAACGATCGGCTCCAGGATCACAGGGTTGGCTTCCTGCACGGCATCGAGGAAGGCCTTCTTACCCGCCATCACGAAGGCGATCTCCTTCGAGTCGACACTATGGTGCTTACCGTCCAGCAGGGAGACGCGCACATCCTGCATCGGGAAGCCCGCCACGGCGCCGCCGTTCATCGCCTCTTTCACCCCTTTCTCGACGGCAGGAATGTATTGGCTCGGCACAGAGCCGCCCACCACCTTGCTGACAAACTCAAACCCTGCGCCTCTCGGCAGCGGCTCGACAGTGAGCTCCACCTCACCAAACTGGCCGGCACCGCCAGACTGTTTCTTGTGACGGTAACGCGCAGTGGCGCTGCGGGTAATGGTTTCGCGATACGCCACCGCGGGCACATCGGTTTCCATATCCACGTTAAACAGGTCATGGGCCTTCTCCAGCGCGATCTGCAGATGCAAGTCTCCCTGACCTTGTAGAATCGTCTGCCCCTCCGCCTCGTTCTTGGCGATGTGCAGGCTAGGATCTTCCACCACCAGCTTATTAAGCACCTCGGCAATCTTCTGCTCGTCGCCGCGGCGCTTCGCCGACACCGCCAGACCGAAGATAGGTTGTGGCAGCACCAGCTCAGGCAGGTGGAACTCATCTTCGTCGTGACTATCGTGAAGCACGGCGCCCACGGTCAGCTCGTCCACCTTAGAGATGGCGCAGATATCGCCGGGCACCGCCGAGGTCACGCTGATCTGCTTGTCCCCCTGCAGCTTAAACAGGTTGCCCACCTTGATGGGTTTGCGACCATCGCCGATAAACAGTTTCATCCCCAGAGAGATGGTGCCCTGATAGACCCTAAACACTCCCATACGGCCGAAGAAGGGATCAATGGCCACCCTAAAGACATAGGCCAGAGCGTGATCTTCGCTGGACTGAGTCACATCCACCGGCAGGGCCGACTCACCCTGCCCCTTGATGAACTGGGGCGGGTTGGCCTCTAACGGATTGGGACTGAGTTTAATAATCAGCTCTAACAGCGCGCTTATGCCGACTTGCTGCTCGGCGCTGGTGAAACAGACGGGCACCAGATGGCCCATGCGCAGCGCGGTTTCCAGCGGTGCATGCAGCTGCTCGGGCGTAAGGTTTTCCCCCTGCTCCAGATACAGCGCCATAAGCTCATCATCTTCCTCGAGCACAGTATCCACCAGCTCATCGCGGGCGCTGGCTACATCGTGGAACAGGGCCTCGCCCTGCAACTCAGGCTGCGGATGCAGATAACAGTCGATCACGTCATCCAGGGCGGCGTTAGGCAGATTCACCGGCAGGCAGCGATGACCAAACTTGGTTTGGATCTCATCGAGTAGCCCAGGCAGATTGGCGCCATTGCCGTCGATATGGTTAATCGCGATCAGCACCACCTTACCCTGTGCCCTGGCCGCCTCGAAGGCGCGCTGGGTGATGGTTTCTATGCCGGTGGCGGCATTGATCACCAAGAGCACAGACTCCACGCCACTAAGCGGCAATAGCGCACGGCCGAAGAAATCGGGCAGACCCGGGGTGTCGATGAAATTGATATGATGATTGTCGAAATCGAGATTGAGGAAGGAAGGTTCTAGGCTATGTCTGTGGTCTTTTTCTTGGGCAGTGAAATCAGCATGATTTGTGCCCTTGTCCACCCTGCCTTTTTGGGCGATCGCCTCGCCCTGGAACAGCAATGCCTCGAGCAGAGTGGATTTGCCCGCCCCTGTGTGTCCGAGCACCGCCAGATTCCGGATCTGCTCCGTGGTAAACTCAGCCATATCGGCCTCCTTTGATCTGTTATATCAATAGGTAACAGCACCACGACCTCTTTCCCTGCCACTAAAATCGTGTTTGCTGCAAACAAAAACAATGTGTTGTGATCGGTCTATTAACAATCAGTATAGGCCTGTCAACCTGCCTTGCTTTTGATCGAGATCACGCTTTAACTCACAGGGTTAATTTAGCTAACGCCTGTCACAAACAGCGAACATATGTAAGCTAAAATGGCCGGTGCCGAAGACTTTTAAGTCCCAGGTGATTGTATTGGCCCTCAAGCTACTGTAGTCTGCTGCTCTATTAGCGATAGAACAAACGGCCAGAGGTGAAAATACCTAGGGGAATTCATCCTCGGTAGCAGCGGCCATTTTATGATTTGTCCCAGTAGATTATTGATGGAAACCGATAATATCTATGCGCGAAAAGCCTAACCACAAGACGCAGCACCGGGACACGCAAACCGCGGCGCGAAAACTCAGCGCCAGTGAATATAGGCACAAGAATGCCACCACCACGCCTGAGATGAGGCGCTTTATTCAGGACTCAGATCTGCCTGTGAGTCAGCTGGCAAAGGTGCTCAACATCAGCGAGGCGACGGTGCGCAAATGGCGCAGGCGTGACTCGATTAACGACACACCCAACACGCCCCACCACCTCAACACCACACTGACCCCTATGCAGGAGTATGTGGTGGTCGGCCTGCGCTACCAGCTTAAGATGCCGCTGGACAGACTGCTGAAGGTGACTCAGGAGTTTATCAACCCCAATGTGTCACGTTCAGGGCTCGCCCGCTGCCTCAAACGCTACGGCGTGTCGCGCATCGGCAGTATCGAGCCACCTCAGGTGCCCGATCACTATTTTAACCAGCTACCCATCGCCCAGGGCAGTGACATAGTCACCTATACCTTAAACCCAGAGACACTGGCTCGCACCTTAGCCCTGCCGCAGGCAGATGGCGATAGCGTGTTGCAAGTGGCCTCGCTCACGCTACCGCCTCAGCTCACAGACGCACAACCAAATTCTGTATTGCTGGGCATAGATCCCCATAGTGACTGGATCTACTTAGATATCTATCAAGACGGTAATACCCAGGCCACCAAGCGCTACATTACCCATGTACTGGGCTTTGGCCCCTTTCATCTGCGTAAGTTATTGGTGCGCAACTACCACACATTTTTACAGCGCTTCCCCGGTGCCACCATGGCACAGCTAACACCCGGCGCTGACATTCAAACACCTGAGCTTCAGGTGGTTAACGGAGACTCATAATGAGCCAAACCGATACAACAAGCTCGACGCACAGCGAAGACAAGCGACTCAATAAGCGTCTAAAAGATATGCCCGTTGCCATTGTTGGCATGGCCAGCATCTTTGCCAACTCGCGCTATCTCAACAAATTTTGGGATATTATCTGCGACAAGATAGATGCCATTACCGAGGTGCCAGACACCCACTGGCAGGCAGAAGATTACTATGATGCCGACAAATCCACGCCCGATAAGAGCTACTGTAAACGCGGTGGTTTCATGCCTGAGGTTAACTTCAACCCTATGGAGTTTGGTCTGCCGCCCAACATTTTGGAGCTCACCGACACCTCGCAGCTGTTGTCTCTCATTGTGGCCAAAGAGGTGCTCGCCGACGCTAATCTGCCTGGCGACTATGACAGAAATAAGATAGGTATCACCTTAGGGGTGGGCGGTGGTCAAAAGATCAGCCACAGCCTCAACGCCAGATTGCAATATCCTGTGCTTAAGAAGGTGTTTAAACACAGCGGCATCAGCGACGCCGACAGCGAGATGCTGATAAAGAAGTTCCAGGATCAATATATCCACTGGGAAGAGAACTCTTTCCCCGGCTCGCTGGGTAATGTGATCGCCGGACGTATCGCTAACCGCTTCGACTTAGGCGGCATGAACTGCGTCGTCGACGCTGCCTGCGCCGGCTCTCTGGCCGCCATGCGTATGGCGCTCAGCGAGCTGGTAGAAGGCCGCTCTGAGATGATGATCACCGGCGGCGTCTGCACAGATAACTCACCCTCTATGTACATGAGTTTCTCCAAGACCCCCGCCTTTACCACCAACGAAACCGTGCAACCATTTGATGTCGATTCAAAAGGAATGATGATAGGCGAAGGGATTGGCATGGTGGCGCTTAAGCGTCTGGAAGATGCCGAGCGTGACGGCGATCGCATCTATGCAGTGATCAAAGGCGTTGGCGCCTCATCGGACGGTAAGTTTAAATCTATCTATGCGCCGCGCCCAGAAGGCCAGGCCAAGGCATTGAAACGCGCCTATGATGATGCGGGATTTGCGCCGCACACTCTCGGCCTTGTCGAGGCTCACGGCACTGGTACCGCCGCTGGCGATGTGGCCGAATTTAACGGCCTGACCTCTGTGTTTAGCGAAGGCTGCGACAGCAAACAACATATTGCCCTGGGGTCGGTGAAATCTCAGATAGGTCACACTAAGTCCACCGCCGGTACCGCTGGCCTTATCAAGGCGGCGCTGGCGCTACACCACAAGGTGTTACCGCCCACTATCAATGTGAATCTGCCTAACCCTAAGCTAAATATTGAGCAGTCGCCCTTTTACCTCAATACCGAGACCCGCCCTTGGCTGCCGCGTCCCGATGGCACGCCACGCCGCGCCGGGATCAGCTCTTTCGGTTTTGGTGGCACCAACTTCCACTTTGTGCTCGAAGAGTACCAGCGCGAACATAGCCGAGATCAGGGCAAGCTGACCCAATTCCGCCAGCGCGCCGTGCCTCAAAGCTTGCTGATCAGCGGCGCCGATAAGGCTGACCTGCTCAAAAACCTGCGCCAGCTGTTAACGACAAACGCAAGTGAGTCTCTGGAAATCCTGGCCAAGCAACACCCGCTGCGCGCCCTGACGGCCGATGCGCCGCGACTGGGTCTGGTTGCACGAAACAGAGATGAACTCAATAAACTATTGAGTCAGGCCGAGGCCAAATTACAAGGCGATGACCAGGCGCAATGGTCACTACCGGGAGGCATATATTACCGCAGCGCCGCGCCAACAGAGGCTAAGGTTGCCGCCCTGTTTGCCGGTCAAGGGGCCCAATACCTTAATATGGGGCTTGAGCTTGCCTGCCACTTCCCTGAGATGCGCGAGCAATTTGTACTGGCCGACAAGGTGTTTGCCAGCCAGGATAAGACGCCGTTGTCGCAACTTGTGTACCCGGTGCCAGTCTTCACGACTGAGGAGCGCAAGGCACAAGAGGCACTACTGACCAATACCGCTAATGCCCAGAGCGCCATCGGCGCCATCTCCATGGGGCAATATGCTCTGCTGAGCGCCGCGGGCTTTGAAGCCGATATGGTCGCCGGTCATAGCTTTGGTGAACTTAGCGCCCTGTGCGCTGGCGGCGTGATCAGCCTGGAAGACTACTACCAGCTGACATTTGCCCGTGGCGATGCCATGGCCAGCCCAAGTGTCGAGAGTGCCGAGGGTGCCGATCGCGGTGCCATGTATGCCATCATCACCAAAACCGCCGAAGATCTGACTCGACTGGAATCAACCCTTACCGCCTTTGAGGGGGTTAAGGTCGCCAACTACAACGCACCGACTCAGCTGGTCATCGCCGGTCCAACCCAGGCCACGGCGCAAGCTGCCAGCGCCCTGAGCGAACTCGGCTTTAAGGCGATTGCCCTGCCTGTTTCCGGCGCTTTCCACACCCCACTCGTGGGGCATGCACAAGCACCTTTTGCCAAGGCGATCGATAAGGTGAAGTTTACTAAGCCGCAGCGCCCTGTGTATGCCAATGCCAGCGGTGGTCGCTATGCCAATGTCGCCAAGACCATCAAGAGTGAGTTTAAGCAGCACATGCTGCAATCGGTGCGCTTTAGCGAGCAGTTAAAGGCGATGTATGACGATGGCGCGCGGATATTTGTCGAATTTGGCCCTAAGAATATTCTACAAAAATTGGTCGAGGGTACCTTGAGCGAGCAGCTTGACTCCATAAGTACCATCAGCATAAACCCTAACCCTAAGGGCGACAGCGACCTGCAACTTCGCCAGGCGGCGATTCAGCTGGCCGTCAACGGCATAGCGCTCGAGCAACTGGATCCCTATTGCGCCGAGCCGGCGCCGATTGAGCCAGCATCGCCAATGAACATCACCCTCAACGCGACCAACTATATTAGTCCGGCGACCAAAGCCAAGATGGAAAAGTCCCTCAATGCAGGCACTATTTCTTCCAATACCCTGATTGAAGAGAAGATCGTGGAAGTGGAAAAACTGGTCGAAGTGGAAAAAATTGTAGAAGTAGAGAAGATAGTGGAAAAATCAGTCCCAGCACAGCAGGTCTCTCCAGCCCATACAGCCGTCGAGAGCCACACCCAAGCAAGCAGTCAGCTACAAGCTGGCAATGGCGATGCCCTGAGCCAATTCTTCGCGGCGCAGCAACAAACGGCCCAACTGCATCAGCAGTTCCTCGCCATTCCTCAGCAATATGGTGACACCTTCACTCAGCTGATGACGGCGCAAGCTCAAATGGCCGCTGCCGGTGTGGCGATCCCAGAGAGTCTGCAACGTTCAATGGAGCAGTTCCACCAACACCAGGCCCAGACACTACAGAGCCATACCCAGTTCCTTGAGCTGCAGGCCCAAAGCCATCAAAGCGCCTTAAGCCTGCTCAGCCAAGGAGCTGTGGCTGAGCAGGCGAGCACGCCTAGCCAGGTTGCATTCACACCAGCATCGACGCCGGCGCCAAACCCAGTAAAAGCCACTGTGCCCACGGCCGCGCCTGCAGTTACGCCAGCACCTCAGGTACAAGCGACGGTTAATCCGCCAGTGGCTACACCAGCTAAAGTGCAGCAAACTGTGCAGCCTATCGCCCCTCAGCCAATGGCACCTGCGCAATCACCTGCCATTGAGCCTGTGAGCATGGCGCCAAGTGTTAACCTGGGCAGTGAACAGGTGCAGCAGACCATGCTAAACGTTGTAGCCGATAAAACCGGTTACCCAACCGAGATGCTGGCCCTTGAGATGGATATGGAAGCCGACCTTGGCATCGATTCTATCAAGCGGGTGGAGATCTTAGGCACAGTACAAGATGAGCTGCCAAACCTACCCGAACTCAGCCCAGAAGATCTGGCCGAGTGCCGCACCCTAGGTGAAATCGTCGACTATATGAACAGTAAACTGTCCGTCGCAGGCGCTCACATTTCAGAAACCGCCGCGGGCGCAATTCAACAAGCCGGCACAGGCTTGTCATCGACGCAAGTCCAAGAAACCATGCTGAACGTGGTGGCCGATAAGACAGGTTACCCAACCGAGATGCTCGCCCTTGAGATGGACATGGAAGCCGACCTTGGCATCGATTCTATCAAGCGCGTCGAGATCTTAGGCACAGTGCAGGATGAGCTGCCAGGACTGCCTGAACTCAGCCCAGAAGATCTGGCCGAGTGCCGCACCCTGGGTGAGATCGTCGCCTACATGAACAGCAAGCTCCCCGCCGCTGGCACTCACATTTCAGAAACCGCCGCTGGCGCAATTCAACAAGCCGCCACAGGCTTGTCATCGACACAAGTCCAAGAAACCATGCTGAGCGTGGTGGCCGATAAGACAGGTTACCCAACGGAGATGCTGGCCCTCGAGATGGATATGGAAGCCGACCTAGGCATCGACTCTATCAAGCGGGTGGAGATCTTAGGCACGGTTCAAGACGAACTGCCAGGACTGCCTGACCTTAGCCCGGAAGATCTGGCCGAGTGCCGCACCCTGGGTGAAATTGTTAGCTATATGAACAGCAAGCTGCCCGCCGCAGATGCTCATAGTCAACAAGCCGCAGGCGCTCATGTTCAGCAAGCCGCAGGCGCTATGACCAGCCAACAACCGACAGCACAAACTCAAGCGGGCTTGTCATCAACACAGGTGCAGCAGACCATGCTGAGCGTGGTGGCTGATAAGACAGGTTACCCAACTGAGATGCTGGCCCTCGAGATGGATATGGAAGCCGACCTAGGCATCGACTCTATCAAGCGGGTCGAGATCTTAGGCACGGTTCAAGACGAACTGCCAGGACTGCCAGACCTCAGCCCAGAAGATCTGGCCGAGTGCCGCACCCTGGGTGAGATCGTTAGCTATATGAACAGTAAACTACCCGCCGCAGGCACTCTCATTTCAGAAGTCGCCACAGGCGCTGTTGCTACCCCAGAGGTTCAAAACACAGCTACTAGCGGTTTATCTTCGACACAAGTCCAAGTGACCATGCTGAGCGTGGTCGCCGACAAGACAGGTTACCCAACTGAGATGCTCGCCCTTGAGATGGATATGGAAGCCGACCTTGGTATCGACTCAATTAAACGGGTCGAGATCTTAGGCACAGTGCAGGATGAGCTACCGGGACTCCCGGATCTCAACCCAGAAGATCTGGCCGAGTGCCGCACCCTGTGTGAAATCGTCGCTTACATGAATAGCAAGCTGCCGGCCGCAGGCGCTCCTGTTCAACAAGCCGCCGCAGGCTCTCATGGTCAACAAGCTGCCGCGGGCGCTATGGCAGAAACGACGGGCAAGCAAGATGAGAGCGCTACGGTTCCCCAGGTGCAAGCCATCTCCGCCCAACCTTTAGTCGAATTACCGCCTCACAGCGAGGTGGCGCTAAAAAAGCTTGAAGCGGCGAAGCCAGATGCCGAGGGTTTCGCCGCCAATGCTACCCTGGTGATCCAAGATGATGGTCACAATGCCGGGGTACTGGCCGAGAAACTCAGCAACAAAGGACTCAATGTCGTGGTGGTGCGACTTCCTCAGGGGATGCCACAGTCACCGCTGAGCAGCGCCGTGTCTAGCGTGCAGCCAAAAGGGTTAAGCGAAGCCGACATTCAAGAGAGCATGGCTGAGATCCTGGCCGAGCATGGCGCTATCACAGGCTTTGTTCACCTGCAGCCCATGGCTGACACTGGGGCTACGCCAGCGCTTTCGCTAACCGAGACAGGCTTTAACCATCTCAGCTCAGCCTTCCTGTGGGCTAAGCACCTGCATGGTCAACTGAGTCAACAAACTGGACGCCGCTGTTTCTTCAGCGTCAGCCGTATCGATGGCGGTTTCGGCTACCTATCACCTGAACTGCTGGCCAAGAGTGAGCTCAATCAGGCAGCACTGTCTGGCCTGACTAAGACACTAAGCCACGAGTGGCCTGAGGTGTTCTGCCGCGCGCTGGATCTCGCCCCAACGATGAGCGCCGCTCAGCTGGGCGATGCCATAGCGGCTGAGTTATTCGATGCCCAGAGCCAGCTTAGCGAGGTGGGGATAAGTGTCGATACCGACGGACAATTGTCCCGCCACGCTTTACAGCCAGGACAGGCAGCGATGCAGACCCAAGCCGCCAACCTAGACAGTACAGATAAAATACTGGTGACCGGGGGTGCAAAAGGGGTGACCTTCGAATGTGCCTTAGCGCTGGCCAAGCGCTGCCAGTCGCACTTTATCCTAGCAGGTCGCAGCCAACATCTCTCGGCGACAGAAAGACCAAGCTGGGCACAAGGTAAGTCTGTCGATCAACTCAAGCAGGCTGCTATCGCCCATATTATGGCTAGCGGTGACAAGCCAACGCCTAAGCAGATAGATGCCTTAATCTGGCCGATCAAGAGCAGCCTTGAGATTGACGCCGCCCTGAAAGCCTTCGAGGCGGTAGGTGCATCGGCCGAATATCTCGCCATGGATGTGACCAACAGCGAGTCTATCACCCATGCGCTGGGGATCATCACCCAGATAAGCCCTATCACTGGCCTTATCCACGGCGCAGGTGTATTGGCCGATAAGCATATTCAAGACAAGCAGCTCGACGAGCTAGCGCGTGTTTATGGCACTAAGGTCAGAGGCTTACAAGCTCTGCTCTCTGTACTTGATATGACCCAGCTGAAACTGGTTGCCCTCTTCTCTTCGGCAGCGGGTTTCTATGGCAACACAGGTCAGAGTGACTACGCCATGGCGAACGAGATCCTCAACAAGGCGGCACTGCAACTGACTCAGTTAAACGAGCAGACCAAGGTGATGAGCTTTAACTGGGGCCCTTGGGATGGCGGCATGGTCAATCCTGCGCTGAAGAAGATGTTTGTCGATCGCGGCGTCTATGTGATCCCACTGCAGGCGGGTGCCGAGCTGTTTGCCACCAAGTTGCTAAGCCCAAGTGGCGCGCAGCTGCTGGTAGGCAGTGATATGCAAGGCAACACAGCTAAAGCCGATGAGGCAAACTCAGTAAAAAAGCCTGATGCGGATGAGGTGCACGTCGCACAGCATCCGCTGCCGCCTGTCACCTTAACGCGCCAGTTAACGCCCGCGACCATGGCCTTTGTCTCAGACCATGTGATCGGCGGTAACCCGGTATTACCGACGGTTTGTGCTATCCAATGGATGCGTGAAGCCGCTCGGGCGCACATTGGCGCTCCGGTAAAGGTGCGCAGCTATAAGCTGCTCAAAGGCATTATTTTCGACACCGAAGCGCCGCAAACCTTAGTGCTTACGCTAACCCCTGAATATACGGGCGATAGCCTGACGGCCATTCAAGCCTTAATAAGCAGCGAGGGACGGCCGCAGTACCAGGCGAGCCTTTGTTTGATGGATAGCAAGGACAGCTCGGCGCCAATCAAGGCCTTCGAGGGGCAGTACAATGGCGAGGCGGTCACCGATGCCAGCACGCTCTACAGTGACGGCACCCTGTTTCATGGGCCAAGACTGCAGGGATTGGAGAAGGTACTTAAGTTCGATGAGCAGGGGCTTATCGCCTCTGTTAGCCTGCCCCAGGTGCACGAAGCCGACTGCGGCGAGTTTGTACCTAGCCTAAGCAGCGCAGGCTGTCAGCCTTTTGCCGAGGATCTCTTGCTCCAAGCCATGTTGGTCTGGGCAAGGCTCAGCTATGGGGCGGCCAGTTTGCCATCGGCCATCGACGAGTTCATCAGTGTGCAGCCGATGCACGGCGGCGAAACCGGCTATATCGAGCTGAACGTGGTCAAGAGCAATCGCAGAAGCCTGACGGCCGATGTGGCGCTTTACCATCAAGATGGCCGCCTGAGCGCCCTGATGAAAGGGGCCAGGATCACCATCAGCTCAACCCTCAATGCCGCCTTCGTGCCACACGGCGCGCGCGGTGAAACGGCCAACGAGGAGGCGACGCAGTGACCCAGGAGTTTGGCCAAAAGGTAAGCAATGCTAACGCTAACAGCGAAGGCGCTACCCCACTGCGGGTAGCCCTCTTGCTGTTGCCAAAAGATGCCGCTTTGCCCGATACCTTAGCCAATCAGCCAGTTCGAGAGCTGCAAGTTGACCAAACTGAGACTGACCTTACTGAGAATAAGCTGGCTCAGACGCTAGAGCAGGCAGTGAGCTGGGTCGCCACAGGCGATCTGGTTTGCCTGCAAGGCGCCCAGCAAACATTGCTGCTGATGCCAGCGCTCAAGGCGGCGCAGCACAAGCTGCACCCTCATGCCCATCTGGCGGCGCTGCAATATGGTCAAAACCAGAGCAGTGCACTGCAAGGCGCGCTGGCACAGGCCAAACGCCAACCGGATAGTGTTCAGTGTAGAGCGCATATCAATGACATGAACAAGGGCTTCGACGCCTTGTGTCGCCTGATCGCTGATATTGCACAGCGAACCATTAGGCGTTCAGAGAGTCGGCGTCACTATTGGTTTACCGAGCCCTATCAAGGGCGAGTGGCGACGCTTACCCTGGAGAATACCCAGCCTCAGCAAGGGAAAGCGCAAACTCATCTGGCCATGGTGCTGACACAAGGCACAGGCCGGCTCAAGGCGCGTTCGCTACTATCGGCCAGCCAGCTGTTCTTTCTGCTACCCGGTAGCAGTGAAGCCGCGCTCAACCAAGGTCTCTGGGCCCTGGCGGCAGCCTTGGATAAGCTCGCCTTATCACAGAGCGAGCCCTTAGCGCGGGAGATGGCGATCATTGAGCTGATGCAGCAAAATCTCGATGCCTTTGTCACCAGCGGCCCGACACGTTTTGTGATCTGTTTACAGGCCATAAGTATCGAGGCGCTTGGGCAGGAGATCACCGCCATGAGCCAGGCGCTGGCCAAGGTCTGTAAGGAGAAAGGGGAATACCGCACGCCATCGGGTAGCTATTTCAGCGCCGCGCCGCTGGGTCAGGCCAAGCTGGCCTTCGTTTATCCCGGCGTTGGCACCATCTACCCAGATATGCTGCATGAGCTGCACAGCTACTTTCCGGCCCTGTTTAGCCGCTTGCAGCAGCAAGGAGATCTCAAGGCGATGCTGCAGGCCGATATGATCTATCAAGAAGAGAAGGCCGACTCTCAGCAGATGCCTCTAAGCAAGATGGCCATTGCCGGTGTGGGCGCCAGCTACCTGATGACCAAGCTCTTGGTGGATGAATTTGCAGTGCAGCCTCACTTTGCCCTGGGTTACTCCATGGGTGAAGCCGCCATGTGGGCAAGCCTGGATGTGTGGCAAGATCCCCATAGCTTGATCGATAAGACCCTGAGCGATCCCCTGTTTACCGAGGAGATCTCAGGTCCGCTCAAGGCGGTTCGTCGTCACTGGCAACTGTCAGAGAACGACCCTCTCGAATGGAACAGTTTTCTGGTGCGATGCCAAGGCGATGATATTCAGCCTTTGCTGGAGCGTTACCCCAGAGCCTATCTTGCCATCACCCAAGGGGATACTTGCGTGATCGCTGGCTGTCAGGCCAGTTGCCAGGCACTGTTACAGGAACGGAGTAAGCGTGGCATAGCCGCCAATCGCGTGACTGCCATGCATACGCCACCGGCCTTAAGCCTGCAGTCGCAGGTGCAGGCCTTCTATCATCAGACTCTCATGGCCGAGGCCGCCGAGCATCCGGTCAAATTTATCAGCGCCGCCAGCCTCATCGATGGCCAAGATGGCGCCGTCAACGAGAGTCAGGCCCTGAGTGCCGAAGCTATCGCGACCTCGATAGCCAAGACCTTCTGCCATCGCCTCGATTTTGAGTCGCTCATCCAGAGCGCAACCCATCAGGGTGCTGCGCTATTTGTCGAGGTCGGTGCCGACAGACAAAACTGCACCCTGATAGATAAAATTCTAAAAGCCAGCGAGACACCCCACGTCAGCGTGCCGGTCAATGCCCGCGGCGCAAACGAGGCGATCACCCTGCTCAAAGCCTTGGGCACACTGATCAGCCACAGAGTCCCCGTCAGCCTCACCGTGCTGCAACTTGGACTCAAGCGTGAACTGGCTAAGCTGCAACAGCGCAGCGCTCAAGGTGAGCCCCCGCTCGCCAATACCCTATTTCAAGAGGAAGTCTAATGCCTTCAAATGAAGCGCCTTCTGCCAAACAAGTGCCCCCAAAGACCCCAGGTCATGGCAAGATTGCCATCGTGGGTCTGGCAAACCTCTACCCGGATGCCAAGACCCCTAAGCAGTTTTGGCAAAACCTGCTCGACAAACGCGACTCTCGCACCCAACTCAGCGATGACAAGCTCGGCGCCCACTTAGCCGACTATCGTGGCGAACAGGGCGAGGCCGATCGCTTCTACTGCGATAAGGGCGGGTATATTGAAGATTTTCACTTTAATCCCTATGGCTATAAACTGCCGCCCGAACAACTTAAGGGGATGGACGATAGCCTGCTGTGGGCGCTGGACACCAGTCGCAATGCCCTGCTCGATGCGGGCATTGCCCTGGACTCTCCTCAGCTATCACGCTGCGGCATCATCATGGGCACCCTCTCTTTCCCTACGGCCAAATCGAATGAGTTGTTTCTGCCCCTCTACCATAAGGCGGTAGAAAAAGCCCTTAAGCAGAAGCTGGCCTGCCCAGACTTCAGCCTGAGCGACTACAACGCCCATCGACCCGCAGCCAACACCGTAGACGTTGCCAATGGTGCCATCGCCCACAATGCCTCTAAGCTAGTGGCCGATGCCCTTGGCCTTGGGCGCGTTCAACTTAGCCTGGATGCCGCCTGCGCCAGCTCTGTCTATTCGCTGAAACTGGCCTGTGACTATCTCAACACAGGCAAGGCCGATCTCATGTTGGCAGGCGCAGTCTCCGGCGCCGACCCTTTCTTTATTAACATGGGCTTCTCCATCTTCCACGCCTACCCAGAGCATGGCTTCTCGGCCCCCTTCGATCGTAATACCAAGGGGCTGTTTGCCGGAGAAGGCGCCGGGGTACTGGCACTCAAACGCCTCGAAGACGCCGAGCGTGATAATGATAAGATCTACGCCATCGTCAGCGGCATCGGCCTGTCTAATGACGGCAAGGGACAGTTTGTGCTCAGCCCCAACAGTAAGGGGCAGGTCAAGGCCTTCGAGCGTGCCTATCGCCACAGTGGCGTCGATCCTAAACATATCGAAGTGATCGAATGCCACGCCACAGGCACTCCGCTGGGTGACAAGGTAGAACTGGCCTCTATGGAGCAATTTTTTGCCCCTAGGCTCGAAGGTGCGAGCGCGCCCATAATAGGCTCGGCCAAGTCCAACTTAGGGCATTTACTTACCGCCGCGGGCATGCCGGGGATCATGAAGATGATCTTTGCCATGAATCAGGGCCAGCTGCCCCCAAGCATCAACCTCAGTGAGGCCATCGAATCGCCAAACGGCCTATTTGGCGCTCATACCCTGCCCAGTCAGGTGACCCCTTGGCCGGTTAAGGTCGATAACGCGGCGCGATTAGCCGGGGTGTCGGTATTTGGCTTCGGCGGCTGTAATGCTCATCTGTTATTAGAATCCTATACGCCCACCGAGTGCGAGCCTTCAACCACAGCGACATCGCCGCAGTTAACTGCGCCTTGTCACAACGGCTCGACACCGCAATTTGTGATCAGTGGTATTGCGGCGCATCTCGGCCCTCTTGACAGCATTAACGCACTCGACACCTGTATTCGCCAAGAGCAAGAGGCCTTTGTGCCCCTGCCACCAGCGCGCTGGAAAGGGTTAGATCAACACCCAGAACTGCTAGCGCAATTTGGCCTGAACTCGGCCCCCCAAGGCGCCTATGTAGATAGCTTCGAGCTGGATTTTCTGCGCTTTAAACTCCCCCCCAATGAAGACGATCGCCTTATCGGCCAACAGCTGATGCTGATGAAAGTCGCCGACGAAGCCATACGCGACGCAGCGTTACAGCCAGGGCAAAAAGTGGCCGTCTTGGTCGCCATGGAGACAGAGCTGGAACTGCACCAGTTCCGCGGCCGGGTAAACCTGCACACTCAGCTCAAACAGAGTCTGGATGCCATGGGCGCCAGCCTGAGCGACAGCCAGTATCGTGAGCTTGAGGCCTTAGCCATGGACAGCGTGCTCGACGCCGCCAAGCTAAACCAATACACCAGCTTTATCGGCAACATCATGGCCTCGCGTATCGCCTCCCTATGGGACTTCAGCGGTCCGGCCTTCACCATCTCCGCTGGCGAGCAATCTGTGGGCCGCGCCCTGGATGTGGCGGAAAATATCATGGTGCAGGAGCAGCTTGATGCCGTGGTGATCGCCGCGGTCGATCTCTGTGGCAGCCTGGAGCAGGTGATGCTGAAAAATGCTATCGCTCCCGTGGCCAGTCAGAGCCATCCTAACGGCTGGCGACTGGCAGAAGGCGCCGGCGCCCTGGTGCTGGAAACCTCATCCCACCAAAGCCAGCGTGGCGCTAGCGCCTATGGCAAGATAGAGAGCCTCAACTTTGGTCCTCAGCATCAGTTAGCGCGCCTGTGCGATGAGCTATTGACTCTCAATGGCACAGATGCCGATCAGATCTCACTGGTCGAGATGAATGTGGCGCCTTGCAGCCTGCATCAGCCCCAACAGCTGATAGCGCAGCTGCCTACGGCACAGGCTCGTCTGGTGCAGAGCGACCAACAACTGGGCCACAGCTTTGCCGCCGCCGGCATGACCAGCCTTATCGCCACACTGCTGCGCATGACACAAGAAAACGCGGACAATGCCCTGGTCGCCAACTTCAGCGAAGATCAGAGCGCCTTGGTGCACCTTACTCAAACTCATGCCCAACGCAGCGCGCTGACCCAAAGGCTAGACCAGGATCTCACCACCCATGAGGGACGTAGCCTGATCAAGCGGGTCACCCTGGGTGGACGCGGCATCATAGAACACATACTGACTCAGCCGCTGACGCAACTGTCAGCGCTGCAAGACAAGTTGGCCGCGGCCAATGGACAAGGTCAGACTAAACCGAAAAAAGTGGCCAAGCTTATAAGCTATTTAGGCCCGGTTAATTCGAACACGACTCAAGCATCACAGTTTGCCACGTCGTCGATGACAGGCGATGCAACAGGTA
Organism: Shewanella sp. KCT; assembly: GCF_007636505.1. Lineage (NCBI taxonomy): Bacteria > Pseudomonadati > Pseudomonadota > Gammaproteobacteria > Alteromonadales > Shewanellaceae > Shewanella > Shewanella sp. KCT. The sequence goes on along the minus strand of NZ_LVDJ01000003.1, from coordinate 72,220 downwards.
ACTTACCCACTATGACCCAGCATTCAGCTCAGCCACCAGGCTCACCGATCAGCAACTCTGATCTCAGCGCCTTTCATGACAATCAACAAAAGGCCCGTCAGGCCCATCTCGCTTTCCTCAAGAGCCGTGAATCAGGCCTGAAAGTGGCCGACCTGCTGCTTAAGCAGCAACTGGCCCAAGCCATAGGTAGCCCATCGGCGTCAGCTGCGGCCTCAAGCGTCACCCAGATGCCGCTCAGACCAAGGCACGATCTGGTCGCGCCATACCGCGCGCCAGTTCCGGCCCACAAGCCCTGCATCTGGGACTATCATGATCTGGTGGAATACGCCGAGGGCGATATTGCCAAAGTATTCGGCCCAGAGTATGACGTCATCGACAGTTATTCACGCCGGGTGCGCCTGCCCACCACAGATTATCTGCTGGTATCACGGGTCACAGAGCTTGATGCCAAACTGGGCGAATATAAGCCCAGCACCATGACCACGGAATACGACATTCCAGTGGATGCTCCCTACCTGGTCGATGGTCAGATCCCTTGGGCGGTCGCGGTGGAATCGGGTCAGTGTGACCTCATGCTAATTAGCTACCTGGGCATAGACTTCGAGAACAAGGGCGAGCGAGTCTATCGCCTGCTTGACTGTACCCTCACCTTCTTAGGGGATCTCCCCCGGGGCGGCGATACCCTAAGGTATGAGATTAAGATCAACAACTTCGCCCGCAATGGCGATACCCTGCTGTTCTTCTTCTCCTACGAATGTTTCGTCGGCGATACCATGATCCTCAAGATGGATGGCGGCTGCGCCGGTTTCTTCACCGACGCCGAACTGGCTGACGGCAAAGGAGTGATCCGCACCGAAGAGGAGCTGCTGGCTCGCAGTCGCGCCACCAAGCAGACCTTTAATCCACTCCTGGACTGTCCGCGCAGCCAATTCAGCTATGGCGACATCCACAAGCTGTTGTCGGCCGATATTCAAGGCTGTTTCGGTCCATCCCACGCAGGCCCGGCGCAACCCTCACTCTGCTTTGCCTCGGAGAAGTTCTTGATGATCGAAGAGGTCAGCAAGGTAGAGAGAAACGGCGGCGCCTGGGGCCTTGGCCTGGTAGAGGGCCACAAACAGCTCGAGCCTAACCACTGGTATTTCCCTTGCCACTTCAAGGACGATCAGGTGATGGCCGGCTCCCTCATGGCCGAGGGTTGTGGCCAGTTGCTACAGTTCTACATGCTGCACCTTGGCATGCACACCCAGACCCAAAATGGTCGTTTCCAGCCTCTGGAGAATGCCTCGCAGAAGGTGCGTTGTCGCGGCCAGGTGATCCCGCAATCGGCCCGCCTCACCTACCGCATGGAGGTGACCGAGATAGGCTTCAGCCCGCGCCCTTACGCCAAGGCGAATATCGATATTTTGCTAAATGGCAAGGTGGTGGTCGACTTCCAAAACCTAGGGGTCATGATCAAAGAGGAATCTGAGTGCACCCGCTATCCAGATCTAGACACTAAATCTACCAACGAAAAGCCAGCCGAGGCGACACAAGCCAAAAAGGTTCAAGGCGCATCAGCCAATGCACCTCTAATGGCTCAGATCCCCGATCTTAACGCCGCACCCAACAAGGGGGTAATTCCGCTAACGCATGTGGAGGCGCCTGTCATCCCTGACTACCCGAACCGGGTACCCGACACTGTGCCTTTTACGCCATATCATCTGTTCGAGTTTGCCACCGGCGATATCGAAAAATGCTTCGGTCCAGAGTTTGCCATCTACCGCGGCATGATCCCGCCGCGCACTCCTTGTGGTGATCTGCAGCTCACCACGCGTGTGATAGAGGTTAACGGCCAGCGCGGCGACTTCAAGCGCCCTGCCAGCTGTATTGCCGAATATGAGGTCCCCAAGGATGCCTGGTATTTCGATAACAACAGCCATCAGGCGCTGATGCCCTACTCTGTGATGATGGAGATCGCCCTGCAGCCAAACGGCTTTATCTCAGGCTACATGGGCACCACACTCGGCTTCCCTGGCCTGGAGCTCTTCTTCCGTAACCTAGATGGCAGCGGCGAACTGCTGCGTCAGGTGGATCTGCGCGGCAAGACGATCGTCAACGACTCGCGCCTGCTCTCTACCGTGATGGCGGGCACCAATATTATTCAGAGCTTCAGCTTCGAGCTGAGCACGGATGGCGAGCCCTTCTATCGCGGCACAGCGGTATTCGGTTACTTCAAGGCCGAGGCGCTTAAAGATCAGCTGGGGCTGGACAATGGTAAGGTCACTCAGCCTTGGCATCAGGCCAAGGGAATAGCGCCGGACATAAGGGTCAACCTGCTGGATAAACAGAGTCGTCACTTCAATGCGCCGACAGGTCAGCCCCACTATCGTTTGGCAGGCGGTCAGCTGAACTTTATCGACAGCGTCGAGATTGTCGATAACGGCGGCACCCACGGCCTGGGCTATCTCTACGCCGAGCGCACCATAGATCCGAGTGACTGGTTCTTCCAGTTCCACTTCCATCAGGATCCTGTGATGCCTGGTTCATTAGGCGTTGAAGCTATCATAGAAACCATGCAGACTTATGCCATCAGCAAAGACTTGGGCGCCGGGTTTACCAACCCGAAATTTGGTCAGATCCTCTCCAATATCAAGTGGAAGTATCGTGGTCAGATCAACCCACTGAACAAGCAGATGTCGATGGATGTCAGCATCACCTCGATTAAAGAAGAAGCCGGTAAGAGAGTGATCACAGGTAACGCCAGCCTGAGCAAGGATGGCCTGCGGATCTACGAGATCACCGACATCGCAATCTGCATCGAAGAAGCGCAGTAATTAAGGGGATACTGAGCGGACCGATATCCCGCTCAGCCAACAATCATAATAAAAGCGGCTGGCTTAGGAGAGGTGCAAGGCACTGCCTAAGTCGGCCATCATAAAATAAGGTTCTTGTTTAAATGAATCCAACTACCGCAAACGAGCAGCTTTCTCCCTGGCCATGGCAGGTAAGCGACAGCAAGATAAGCTTCGACACGGCCGCCATGGCGACTGCGCTTAAAGATTTCAGCCGCGCCTGCTACCTGGTCAACGACAGTGACCTGGGCGTGGGCATCGCCACCGAGGCGAGCCTGATGACCAATAGTCAAGGCTCGGGCGCTCAGGCCTCGGGCCACCCGGTCAGCGCGTTCACCCCGGCCCTGGGCACTGAGAGCCTGGGCGATGGCAACTTTCGCCGGGTGCACGGCGTCAAGTACGCCTACTATGCTGGCGCCATGGCCAATGGCATCTCGTCGGAAGAGCTAGTGATCGCTCTGGGCAAGGCGGGGATCCTCTGCTCCTTTGGCGCTGCAGGACTCATCCCAAGCCGGGTCGAGCAGGCGATCGAGCGTATCCAAACCGCGCTACCTAATGGCCCCTACATGTTTAACCTGATCCACAGCCCGAGCGAGCCTGCGCTTGAGCGCGGCAGCGTCGAGCTCTTCCTCAAGCACAAGGTCCGCACGGTCGAGGCCTCGGCCTTCCTGGGACTGACGCCGCAGATCGTCTACTACCGCGCCGCTGGCCTGAGCCGTGACGCCAACGGCCACATCATCATAGGCAATAAGGTGATCGCCAAGGTGAGCCGCACCGAGGTGGCCGAGAAGTTTATGCAACCAGCACCTATAAAGATGCTGCAGAAGTTGGTGGACGAGGGCTTGATCACCCATGATCAGATGGAGATGGCCCAGGCTGTGCCCATGGCGGATGATATCACCGCCGAGGCGGACTCGGGCGGCCACACGGATAACCGCCCTCTGGTGACCCTGCTACCGACCATTTTGGCGCTCAAGGAGGAGATCCAGGACAGGTATCAATATGCCACGCCACTGCGCGTCGGTTGTGGCGGCGGCATAGGCACCCCAGATGCTGCCCTAGCCGCCTTCAACATGGGCGCGGCCTACATAGTCACAGGCTCCATCAACCAGTCCTGTCTCGAGGCGGGCGCCAGCGAACACACCCGCAAGCTGCTGGCCACCACAGAGATGGCCGATGTCACCATGGCGCCGGCCGCCGACATGTTTGAGATGGGCGTTAAGCTGCAGGTGGTCAAGCGCGGCACCCTTTTCCCCATGCGCGCCAATAAGCTGTATGAGATCTACAGCCGCTACGATTCGATAGAGGCGATACCTGTCGATGAGCGCGACAAGTTGGAGAAACAGGTGTTTCGCGCCAGCCTGGATGAGATCTGGGCCGGCACAGTCGCCCACTTCAACGAGCGCGACCCTAAGCAAATTGAGCGTGCCGAGGGTAACCCCAAGCGTAAGATGGCACTGATCTTCCGCTGGTACCTGGGGCTGTCGAGCCGCTGGTCAAACACCGGCGAACAGGGCCGCGAGATGGACTATCAGATCTGGGCTGGCCCCGCGCTGGGCGCCTTCAACCAGTGGGCCAAGGGCAGCTATCTGGATGACTACAGTAAACGTCACGCGGTGGATCTGGCCAAGCACCTGATGTATGGCGCCGCTTATCTTGCGCGGGTCAACGCCATCAAAGCACAAGGGATCAAGCTGCCTGGCGAGCTCTTGCGTTACAAGCCCCAGGTGGCGCTGGCGTGAGCCTGACCACCAGCTAACTCGGACTCTAGCTAGATCAAAAAAAAGCCACCCCAGGGTGGCTTTTTTTGTTGGCTTAAACATCTAATGCCGAGACCCTATGAATCAATCTTGCGCCTGGCTCGGCGTCAGAGTCAGCTTGGCCTCTATCTCTCCCGGCAGCAGCGGCGTCGCCGCGCCGCGGGCATACTCGCTAAAGCCTGCGCGGTAGTATTTCGATAAGGGGTGGCCAGACTGGCCGCCGGGGATCGCCATGATGGCCCGCTCTTCATAGCCGGGCTGCACGATGAAACGCTGGGAGGCGCCGAAACTCTTGCGCTGCACCGCCGGCATGAAGGTATCGCCAAAACCGGCCACCTTGGGCATATCCAACCAGCGACTCAGCAGCGGGAACTGGCGACTAAAGGGATGCTGTATCGCCAGCGTATTCACCCGGCCCCAATTAAGCGCGCTCAGCTCGCCATCCTCGCTGTATTTATCTAGCAGTTCGTCGCGGGCGGCGACATAGCTGGCGATCACCAACTCATCCCAGCTGATAACATCTTGTGGCAGCCAGTCGACAGGCTGCTGCTTGAGCAGTTGCCAGATGGCGGGTTCCAGATAGCGCTTGAGCACAGAGAGACTCAGCTGGGCGCTATTTAGCTCGGCTTCCACCGGCGCAAAGGCACTATCCAATATCTGACTGCGAAACGCTTTCACCAAGGTAAAGCCCACCGACTCGGCGCAGGCGCACTCCTGCCAGTCACGCAGCTGCACTATATCCTTGGCAAAACGCTTGGGCTCACGCATCAAGCTCTCCAACAGATAAGCCTGCCAGGGGCGGTAGAAGCGAGCCTGATTATCGAGCTGAATGCGATAGAAATCGCTCTCATCGAACAGCTCCTGCTCCAGCAGCCGGTCGCGGATCTGCGCGCTTCTGGCCCCCAGGGCATAGCCGCCATCGCCGTAACGCTCCGCCTCCTGAGTCGACATCACCCTGGCATTGGCGCTCCATAACCTGTCGCTCGTGGGATCCTGTAGCGACGGCAACGCCTCGTCTCTCTCTTGCCACTTATCCCAGACTATCTCCTCACTTGGCAGGGCGATATCGCTGGTATTGGTTCGGGCAGGGACGGCGCCGGCAAGTTGCCAGGCGGCGTGGCCCTTGTCATCGGCCAGCATCAGGTTCTGCACCGGGATACCGAAACCGCTGGCCTTAGCCATCGCCTCTGGCACATTATCTATCTGCTCCAGCGCCATCAGCTCCATGTTGACCGCATACTCCTGATGGGCTACCCAGGTGAGGGCATAGGCCTGTTCCCCCAGGCGGCGAACCGGACCGAAGCGCGACAGCGTGATGGCATAGTCCTGCTCACCCTTTGGCAGCTTGATAGTCTCGTGGACCACCTCAAGCGGCTCATCCTCGGCCAGCGCAACCCAGTCGGCGGTGTCGATATAGGCGTTGGTAAAGCCCCAGGCCAGCTTGCCATTGCTGCCTACCACAATCGCCGGTGCGCCGGGCAGTGACACGCCGGTCACCTGCACCGCCTTGCCCTCACCATCGGGATAGTTTAGCTGCGCGCGGTACCAGATGATGGGCACGGCGAAGGAGAGGTGCATGTCGTCTGACAGCATGGCGCTGCCGGTGCGGGTCATCTTGCCGGTCACCGCCCAGTTGTTGCTGCCCACTTCGACCGGCTCCTCTATGGTCACCGCCAGTCGTTGGGCCAGGGTCGAGGCCGTGCTCTGTTGTAGACTGACGCTTGGACTTGGGCTTGGACTCAGCTTTGGAATTGTCGGTGGATCGGAAGGAAACAGGCTGTTATCCAGTGCCGCCTGATAATTTGAGGTCTGGGTGATAAAACTGCGCATCTGCGAACCGAAGCGGCGCTCGATATGATCAAGCGCGAGATCGCGCTTGAGGCCATTGCCCTGCAGATCCAGATACATGCTGTAGATCACCAGCAGGCTGTCGGCGGGTTGCCATGGCTCACGCTTGGCGCGGGTCAACAGATACTCGAACGAGGGCAGTGACTGGGCGGTGAGCGCGCGATTGACGCCGTCGGCATAGCGCTGCAACAGCTGTTGCTGGGCGGTGGGCAGATGGCGATAGATATTGTCGGCGCGCTTTCTCAGCTGATGAAAGCGGCGCGATTCATCGAGTTTTACCGCAGGCTTGCCGAACAGCTCGGCCAACTCGCCGGCAGAGTTGCGCCTGAGCAGATCCATCTGAAAAAACCTATCCTGACCATGGGCAAATCCCAGAGCAAAGGCAGCATCCTGACGATTCTCGGCATGGATCACCGCTGTGCCCAGGCGATCCCGCCCTATGCTGGTCTTGGCCGAGATCTGACTAGTTTGAACCTCGCCAGAGAGTTTGGGTAAGCTAAGGTGCAGCGCGACGTACAGGGCGATTGAAACGAGAAAAAGTAAGGCCAATCCCGCAACAGTTATTCGTTTTATTATTTTTATCATGAAGTAAGGTCGATCCTTGATACCAAGTCACTACTATAGCGAGATTCGGTTTACCTTCACAAGGAATCAATTGACCGCTTTCCAACGGAAGATTCGCACGGGAAAATTCGAACCACTGGCAATTAGTTGGTATCCTACACCTAGTTTTTCACATCCTCCTTTTTAGCCCATGCCCCGCCCCAACAAGAAAGCGCCCAGTCGCACCGTCGAAATTTTCTGTGCCCAGTGTAAGACCCGGCTGTTTAAGTATCGTAAGGGCGGTAAAGGTGCCTTGGTTAAATGCTTCAAGGAGCGCATCGTAGAAGATGATACGCACACGCCCTGCCATTGCCCAAACTGCGAGCAGTGTTTTGCCCGCGATACCTTGATTAGAGGCGTACCCGCTTTTAAGATAATTGGTGGCAAGGCGACAATGAAATAGCTAACCATTTGCAAGATAAGCTAAATTTGTCATTCAGCCTAAGCCACTCTCGGCGCGACTGGGCACAACTTGACGCAAATCGATAAAAGTTGGCAGTAAAAAGGGATTCAATGCGTAATAGGGATGATTGGTTCATGGGATTAACCAAGCGAGCACAAAGTATGTTACAGGCAAGTCCAGGGAATACTGCTGGCCTGACGGGGCAAAAGGCTCGCCTCACACGCATCCCTCATAAGCCCTCCTTGTCACTAGCCCATACACTCGCGCTTACACTCACACTCACATTTTCTCTAACACTCAGCGCTAACACCGCTTCCTGCGAACTCACCATGGGCTATCGCACCAGCGAGCGCCTGCCTTACATACATGCCGAGCCGAATAACCAGGGGCTCTATCTCGCCCTGTACCAGAAGGCGGCAGAGCGGATCGGTTGTACCCTCAAGGTGCTCAGGGCTCCCAAGAAGCGGATACTCAGAGAAATGCGTCTGGGCAAGGTGGACTTTTATCCGGGCTTTGGTTTTACACAAAAGCGTAATCAGTACAGCTACTTCATTGCCAATGGCCTCTATGAACGTTACACAGGCATCAGCCACAAAGACTTAGCACAAATCAGCTCCCTTAACGAGTTGGTCGGCACCCCCTATGTGCTACTCATCTCACCCGGGGGCTATGATCTCGATGGCATTCCTAAGGGCATAATCACCCGTCGTCCCCCGGAGATGGATGCCGCCCAGGCCTTTGAGCTACTGATTGCCCGCAAGGGCGACTTCTTCAGCTATGATGAGACCACTTTAAGGTTTGAGCTGGCCCACCATCCTCATCCCGAGCTCAAGCTTCACCCAGAATGTTGCGAGCCGATACGCGACATGTATCTGGGGTTTTCACGGGCGAGTCGCTATTTTAAGGCCTCACCCAATCCTGATTACGATCCCGGCCAAGCCGATTCCATCGCCAACAGAAGACTGTTGTTGATGCCCGGCAGTAAGGCTCACGCCCTGGCCGACGAACTTGAGAAAATGCGTGCCAGCGGTGAGACAGAAAGGATAAGAGAGAGCTTTTTCGCACCAAGTCAGGTCAGCCACTGACATGACTTCTGCCTCACACAGTCAATGACTTGAATGGCTTGAATGACTGAAAAATGGCTTGAGCAATAGCTTAGGCAGTGCCTGCGACTTTATTGTGTCACAATCTGCGTTTATGCTATGACTGGCTGCAAACTAAGACCCAATCCAAGCTTGGCCTGTTGCATCGATAGCTAACTAGACTAAACTGCGTCGGTGAAGGCTAATGGATGGGCAAAACGGAATGTGTAAATTAGCATGAGGAAACAAGGATGAACTCACTACTCAAGGCATGGGACGCCACCCCCGAATTACTAAAACCACTTATCGCTCTGGCGTTATTGGGACTCTTGTGTCTCACCGCATTTTTCTTCGGCCGGATGATCGGCCTGATGCTCTACTAAGCGCTAACGAATCCTCAGGCTAGCGTCAATCTCCAGTCTAGCATCAATCGCCAGACGCGCTGGCGATTGTCTTTTCAAGGCAGAGATCACTGCCGGTTTTGCATGAAATCTTCGCTGAAGTCGGTCGGCCAGTACCTATAGCCTTGTACGGTCGCCTGCGCCGCCGCTCCCATCAAGTTAACCTGATAGGTTTTTACCCCGTCGAGATCCACCGACTGATTGGCCGACACCTGATCGCCACTCTCCTCATATTTGGCACTGGCCTCCGCCTGGGCCTGGCCCTCATAGCCTGAGTCCTTAAATCTTTTCAGCGCATCAGGCTTCATGAAGGCCTGCACGAAGGCCACCTGTTTCCAGCCGATCCCGGCACCAACGCCGCCTGTCGCAAAACGATAGTAGCTGTTCTTGCCGCCTTCGCTGAGTACACAGATGCCGCCCCCCGTCGATAACGCAAACAGATAACTGTTGCTGCCGGTACAGACCACGTGGGCGATCGAATTCGCCACCGCGCGCTTAGCCCCCGGATGCTGTGCATAGATACTTGTCAAAGCCTCCTGGGTCTCCTGACGGGCATTGGCCTTCTTCGACTCAGGCGTATTGCCTGTAGCGCAGCCAGTAACAAGTGTTACCCCGATAAAAGCCAAAAGTGTTTTTCTTGTCGAAATTGTAAACATACCAACTCTCTATTAACGCCTGCGAGAAATACGCAAAATAATATTAACCAATTGAATTTTAATAAAATATTTTTTTTCGGTGTAATATATCCAGGCATTAAAACAATGCAAAACAGATGGTCAATTGTGAGAGCTCAGCAGCAAATCTACCCGATGAAATAATAGATAAGCCTAAAGTGTATGATTGATGCAGATAGTTTGAGTAAGAAAAAGTTAAGCTGTGGTTGATGCAGGCTGTTCATCAGTGCGCCATCCATAACTTGGCAAATCCAAGGCGCGACATTTTGTCTCGCCCGCCACTTAATTCAGCGATCCCTGTAGCAAGTTAACTTGCCGGCTAAATCCGTCTATTGCCCAGGGGCAAAATCTCAGGTTTGATAGGCCAATCTATGACAAACAGGGATTTTAATCATGAAATATCAGTGGTTTCTAGGCACGCTTTTCATCGCAGGCATGAGCGCTCAGGTGATGGCCCATGAGGCGCCCATCGAATTTCGCGCCGCGGGCAGCCTCAAGGCCGCCATGACAGAGGTGATTACCGCCTATCAGGCCAAGGGCCATAGCGAGGTCGCCCCTCAGTTTGCCCCATCTGGACTGCTTAGAGCGCGTATCGAGTCCGGTGAGAAGGTGGATCTCTTTGCCTCGGCCAACATGAAGCATCCTACTACTTTGAGCCAAGCTTCCCGCAGCGGCGATGTGGTGATGTTTGCCCGCAACAAGCTCTGCGCCCTGGCGCAGCCTGAGGTCGAACTCTCAAGCGATACTCTGCTGACCCAGATACTCAATAGCAAGATACGTCTTGGCACCTCGACCCCTAAGGCAGACCCCGCCGGTGACTACGCCTTTAAGGTATTCGAGCGCGCCGAGGCCATCTCATCCGGCGCCCAGCAGCAGCTGGAAGCCAAGGCACTTAAGCTAACCGGCGGCCCGGACAGTGCTAAGCCACCTAAAGGCCGTAATCCCTACGGCTGGGTGATGGAAAACAAGCAGGCGGATATCTTCCTCACCTACTGCACCAACGCCGTGCTGGCGCAGAAAGAGGTCAAGCCCCTCAAGATAGTGCAGCTGCCTGAAAACCTGAGCGTCGGTGCTAATTACGGCCTGACCGTCATTCAGGATGCGCAGCCCCATGCGGCGGATCTGGCGCTCTTTATTCTGTCACCACAGGGGCAAAAAATTCTGGCCAGCTACGGCTTCGACACCCCAACCTTGCCCTAGCAACTACTCAGTCCTAGCAACTCCCCTTCCTTAGCAACTAAGTCCTTACAGCAAAAAGGGCTGGCACATGCCAGCCCTACCTTAAACACTTCTAGTGGTCTTAAATATCGACCCGTTAACGCGCTATTCCTTAAACAGATCTAAGGCCGCACGGCTCATCGCCTGCACTCCCGCCTCGATGGCGACGGGGTAATCGGGCGCAAACTTGCTGGAATGCAGCGAGGGGAGACTCGCGCCCGATACCTGACTGGCCGCATAATCGGCCGCGGGCACAGCGCCTAGCCAGAACAGGGTGATTGGCCTTTTGGCGGGCGTTAAGCCATACAGACCAAAATCTTCTCCCGCCATCACAGGCGATGCCTCCAGGACATTATCATCTCCCAGCTGCTTGGCGATGCTGGCCCTGACCTTAGCTGTCTGCTCCGGGTCGTTATAGGTCGATGGTATGCTCTCCTCCTGATGCACATACACATCAGGCCACTCGGCCTCGCTCAGTCCCGCACTGATGGCGATCCCCTTAGTGAGTCGCTCGATGGCGGCTATCTGCTGCTCGCGCACCTTAGGATCGTAGGAGCGCAGCGTCAGCTGCAGCTTCACCTCGTTGCCTATGATGTTGTGTTTCGAGCCGCCGTGAATCGAGCCCACGGTGATCACATTGGGCGATAATGGCGAGACCTCCCGGCTGACGATTGTCTGTAAAGCAAGCACTATGCGCGCCGCTAACACCACAGGGTCAACCGTCGTATGAGGATAGGCGCCATGACCGCCGCGCCCCTTCACGCTGATATCCACCGAATCCACGTTCGCCAGGGCATAGCCCGGGGCGATGGCCACCTTACCCGCTGGCACAGAGGCGCTGACATGCAGCCCAAGAATATGATCGGGTGTCGGGAACTGGCTAAACAGCCCCTGTTTGAGCATCGCCTTGGCACCGCCCCCCACCTCTTCGGCGGGTTGAGCCACCAGCATCAAGGTGCCCTGCCACTTATCTTTCTGCCGAATCAACTGCTGCGCCGTGCCCACCAGATTGGTCATGTGCACATCATGGCCACAGGCGTGCATCACCCCCACCTGATTGCCCTGGGCATCAAGAGTGGTGACCTTAGAGGCGTAGGCTTTACCCGTCTCCTCGACAATCGGCAGGGCATCGGTATCGGCGCGGATCATCACAGTGGGCCCCTTACCGTTGCGGTAGATGCCAACTACGCCATGGCCGCCAAAACCCCGAGTCACCTCTATACCTAAGGCCTCAAACTCGGCCGCCATCCTCGCGCCACTCTGCTGCTCATGATAAGAAAGCTCGGGAGCTTGGTGCAGCTCGAGATAGAGACTGGAGAGCGCCGGCATGGCTTGCTTGACCGACTGCGCCAGCGCCTCGTCTTGGGCCCAGAGGCTTTGGCTGGTGCAGAGGGCAACCAGGGCGCCCGCTAAACAGGATTGAAGAATGATCTGGCGTAACATGCTTGACTCCATTGCCTAAAATTTTTCCTCTAGGTGATCAGCATAGCGACTCTTAGGGCGGAAACCAATCTAGCCATTATGCTATTTCCCATGCACCACCGGCGAGACATAAGAGAGTTTTGCCTCTCCCTTGCCATTTGCCGGGCAAATCGGTAGTTTCATATGCCTGTACCCGGACACGCACACGTCCAGCTAGTCACAAGAATAATGAAAGGACTTTTTGATGGGGAATATTCTTTGGGTCGCCTCCTATCCCAAATCGGGCAACACCTGGGTTCGCGCCTTCCTTGAAAACTACATCCAAAACGCCGAAAAAGGGGTCGACATCAACACCATGCACAAGATCTCGACCGCCGAGTCGGCAGCGCACCGCTTTCAAGCGCGCCTGCAAGACGGTCGTAAGACGACAGACCTCAGTCTGGATGAGATCTGCGCCCTCAGGCCCGCGGCACCACCTTCGTGAAGACCCATAACTATCTGGGCACCTATAAAGAGTATCCGCTGCATAACTCCTCGGTGACCTCGGGCTCCATCTACATAGTGCGAAACCCCTTAGACGTCACCGTCTCTATGGCCAACTACTTCGGTTACAGCATAGATGAGACCATCGCCTACATGGCAGAAGAGATGACAGGCACCCCCAACGAGCCCGAAAACGTGCCACAGGTGATCACCTCATGGTCAATGCATGTCTCCAGCTGGACTCAAAACCCTGAAGAGGCCAAGCTAGTCCTGCGCTACGAAGATATCTTAGATGACCCCAAGAAGGTGTTTCGCAAGATAGAATCTTTCCTCGGCCTGAAGAAAGACCCCAATCGCCTCAAGAACGCCATCAAGCACTCCTCCTTCGCCCAGCTTAAGGCCCAGGAAAGCAAACGCGGCTTTGTGGAGAAGCATGAAAATGCCAAGTCTTTCTTCCGCCAAGGCAGCAAGAACCAGTGGCGTCAGGTACTGAGCGACGAGCAGGTGGCAAAAATCGTTGAGTACCACGGCGAGCAGATGGCGAGATTCAAATATCTGCCGGGTAAATTACGCTAGGATTTACCCACAAAAAAACGCAGCCTGGCTGCGTTTTTTATTACCTATCTAGCTGGTGAGCGGGCTAGTTATAAACGATAGCTGAGGCTCAGCTTGGCGTTGCGTTCGGCGCCTGGCATACCGCCGAGGAACATGGCTTTCTCATAATAGTGCTCATCCAGCAGGTTATTCACATTCAGCTGCACTGTCCAACTGTCGGCCTGATAACTCAGCGCCGCATCCATCACGGTATAACTGGGCACATAACCATTAGGGATCCCAAACGATGCCGAGTGGGTGCTGCGCTCATCCACATATTTTGCGCCCAGGCTGACACTGAGCGGACTCGGCAGCTTAAACCAGTCGGCATCATAGGTCACCCAGGTACTGGCCGTCACGTAAGGGACACCTTTCTGACGAGTATCGAAGCTAGTGCTGTTAGGATCTTGCTTGTCTCTGGCGTCCTGATAGACACCATTGACATTTATCGCCCAGCGCTCACCAAGGTGAGCATTGAGATCCAGCTCAACCCCTTTGGTCTCTTCCTTGCCGTCATAGAAATATTGCGCCACATCTGGGCCCGATACCCCCGCCTCATAGTCCTTGTTGTTGTATTGCAAGTTCGTTCGTGAACTTTCAAACACCACAATCGAGGCCAGCAACTGATCATCAAAGGCTTTAAAACGTACCCCTATGTCGTTGCTGATAGACTCCGAGTCTTCTCTATCGGCACCATCGCCCTTTAGGCTGCCCAGCACGCTATAGGCGGTGCGCCCCTTGGCGTGATTGATAAAGAACGACAGATCACCGGTTGGCATGTAGGTAATGCCCAAGTTATAGGTCATCCCATCATCTGAGGTATCGGCTTCCGGCGTAGGCTGTGCGAGACTGGCGCTGTAGCGCGCATCGACGCCATAATGCTCGTAACGCTGAGAGATATCATTGAAGGCGACGCCAATTCGCGTCGTAATACCAAAATCAAAGTAACCCACATGTTGCAGGCCCACGCCCCATGCCTGCACCTTCTTGTTATAGTTGCTGGTCATCAGAGGGTCATAATCTTCGAACTGTCCCTCCGCCCAGTTGGGCGAGCGAATATCGAAGATATAGGGCAGCTGGCCCTGATAGATCACCTCACCGGCCTTATTCTTGATCACCTTGTCCGCGTCATAGATGGAGTATTGCTTGAAGCGAATATTGCGATCTTCAAAATTGGCGTTAACTAACAGCTCGTTATCTATTCCCGCGACGCTAAAGTCATAACGCAGATCGGCAAAATACTGCCACGAAGTCTCGTCGGCCTGAACCTGACGATACTCCTGGCGACGTGCGGCGAAAGGATACAGACGATCATCTACCACCAGAGGCGCTCGGGGGTCGCTGTTGATCACCCCGTTGCGGTTCCAATAAACATAGTTATAGGCACCTGTTTGACGGGCAAACCCCGACTGATAGTCGCGATACTGCAACTGCTGATTGAGAAAGAGATTGTCAGCGAAAAAGATATTATGGGTCAGCTTAAACCTTAGCTCTTCACCCTCGTTGTCTTTCGCCATCGGCGAAATGATCCCCGCTTCACCTAAGGCATAGGGGGTCAGGCCATCACCGGCAGATAACGAGTCAGCCAATTGCTTACGCTGTTCATCGCTCAGCTGTAATCCCGCGCTAGAAACATCGTTGAGCAGATCTTGCCAGCTAACCTCACCCGCAGGCTTACCCCCAACCGACGCGGCATTGTAAATACGAATAGGATGTCCGATAGAGTCTACCGCTATCGCATCTTTGATGTAGGCGGCACTGAGCATGATATCTTGCTGATCGCTCAGTAGATATTTTAATGAAGCGTAAGCCTCATCCCTGTCGGTACCTATGTCTCGATACCCCTCGCTTCTGGCATGCTTTGCCACCAAACGATAGGCCGCCTTATCTGTCAACGCCGCCGTGCTGTCGAGCCCCAGTGAATAGCTGTCCCACTGACCAACTTCGGCAGTGAATTGATGACTGGCATTAAACTGAGGCTTCTTCTCAATCAGGTTGATAACGCCGCCGGCGCTGCCCATGCCATAAAGCCCGGTTGCAGGGCCTTTTAACACTTCAACCGACTCGACATTGGTCAATGAGCGTGTCGGATTAAAGGTATTCCCGAGACCGGCACCACCATACATGCCATCATAGGTATAATTGGCCCCCAGGCCACGGATAACGATATTGTCGCCTATGCCGTAGTTGTTTCCCGCCTGGGTCACACCACTTATGTTGCGCAGCAGCTCCTGCAGCTCTGTTGCCCCCTGGGTTGTGATCAACTCCTCATCGACCACCACCACGGCTGCAGGCGTCTCCATGAGTGACATATCAGATTTAGTGGCTAGGCCAGAGTTCATTACGACCTTGTTCTGCCGACCATATACGGTAATGCGTTCGACCTCTACCGAAGCTTGTTGTTCGATACTGGTATTGTGTTGCTCTGCCTCTGCCGATACCGACAAGGATACGGCACATCCTAGCGCGACTGCTGATAAGCGCATCTGTTTCATTTGTTTAGAATTCCCCTAAAAATTGCACGCAAATGATAACGATTATCAATAAGCTTTCAATATGGAGAAGCCAAGGGGAGAGAGAAGCAGAAGCTTTGTAATTGTTTAAGAAGGAGTTATTGTGGATTTTTTACATTGTAAATGCGCCTTAGATGACGTTTTACAAACTTAAAGCGCAAAAAATGCAGCCCTGGGGCTGCATCTTATTTATCAACATTCACTATCTAAAAATGGGCGTGAGTCTAAAAATGGAGGTGAGTCTATAGTTGGGCTAACGCCTAACGTTAATCTAGCGCCTAAAACTGATAGTGCACGCCTAGATAGACATTACCCCAGTCGCTTTCCACCTGCTCATCGAGCCCGGTCGCATCGAGATCGGTATAGAGCATCTCATAGGCAATACGCACGTTAATGCCATTGTCGAAAGCCATGTTAAAGCCAGTGCCCCACAGCCAGCCGTTGCCGTCGTAGTCCAGATCGGCCTCAACCTTAGTGGCCGCCATACCCGCCTTGATGAACATAGAGTAAGTATTATTGAAATAGTGGTGGAACTTGGCCGCGATAGACAGCTGATTGGCCTTCACATCCCCCACATCGACAAAGTTGTCGGTGCGAACATAAGTGCTCTCGACGGCGAAGTTTTTACTGAAATAGTAACCACCATAGAGACCATAGCTGATGGCCGACTCGTCAAATTCTCCCGCCTCTAGCGTAGAGTGGCCCGCCAAGGCCCCCAGGTAATACCCCTTAATATCGGCAACCGCCATCGCAGATCCCGACGCGATAAGACTCGCCAAACACAATACCAGCATAGATGCGCGCTTCATGCTTCCCCCGGAAACGAAACATTTACAAGTAGCTAACATACTAGACCAAAAATCGCATTAAATTAAGTCTTTAATTGCTGCTTTGATAAAAAACCAACCAAGCTTTATCCGCTAGGCAAATAGGTAGAATCCAGGGCATAAAAAAATGCAGCCGGGGCTGCATTTTTCTCATACTTGCTTCAAACTCCGATGAACAGATGCCGTATGCTTAGGCTATAAACCTGCTATGGTCTCTATCTATCGCAGTTAGTGCTTCTCATCCTCGGCGGGACCGCTGAGGGGCTTGTTACCCGATATCATCGCCGACACTAGGCCAGGCTGATGTTTAATCTCGGCCACTATCACCCCGGCCACATGCAGCACTATCATCAGGATCAGCAGATAGACGCTATACACATGCACCTCGCCGGCCAGCGACTTATAGGGCTTTAATATCGCCACCTTCTGCGCATCGACGCCGGTATCGTCATAGGGTTTGATGCTGGCACCATCGACCCCGGGCTGGGCGATATAGTCGCTGACCGCACCGCCAAAGGGTGGGTAATAGATATCGGTCCCGGCGCGCACCAGGCCTGTCACCATTATGGTCACCAACAGCAGCATCATGGCAAAGATGGCCAGGCGCCCCATGGGATTATGATGCAGATATTGAGGCGACTCCCCCTTGGCCAGCTTGGCCTTGTAGCCAGATAATCCCTTGAGATCCGGGAGCAACTGACTCAGGCGGGCGCTATGACTGCCGATGACCCCCCAGATCAGTCTGATCACCAGATTAATGGCAAACAGGTAACCGACCCAGACATGCAGTTTCTTCAGGCCTATCTTGGCTTCCAGGCCGCTGATGCCAATATCGCCCTTAAATAACATCACCATGCCGATGAAGATCAGCACCATGACTAAGCCAAGGTTTATCCAGTGAAACAACCGCGTGGGCTTATCCCACACCTTGTAAACCTTCACCTCTTGACTGACTGCCCCTTGATTGTCAGCCACTTGATTAATCGTCCCTTTTGACATCGTCTCCCCCATTTCAGACGTTTATCCAGTGGCTAATAATATACGCCTGTTGGGGGCAAAATTTTGTGAAATATGCTTCATGGCGACGTCACATAACCTTAATTTGGCTGTGGTTATTAAAAATGGTTTTAAAAAACGAATGCTAAAAACGGTTATGTGACGTTAAAAGGAAGAGACACATAAAGGATATCTACGCCTGCTGACGACGTCGCACCAGGCTCAGTCCCGTCAGGCCCATTAGTCCCATCAGCCAGGTCGCAGAGAGGCTACCGCCACTCACCTCGACTTCGGTGACGACCTCTTCGACCACATACTGGTCGCGATCGGCGCTCTCAAGCGGCAGGCCATAGAGATCATCCAGATCATCGCTGCTGATGGTGGCGACGATATCGCTGTAACCCACCTCATAGAGATCGATCAACACATCATAATGGTCCGTCGGATAACCAGTATGCAGCGTGGTGAGCACCTCAAAATCATCGTCGCTGGCATCATCCACTATGGTGAACACATCTGTGGTGTGGTACAGCTCCCAGGGGCCGCCATTACGGCTCAGATAGAGGTCGGCATAGACGTTGGCATGTTCGCCCAGATAATAACTGTGGACGTCGGCATCGAAGGTCACGCTGAAGGTGCGATAGAAGCCGTCATAATCGATATCTTCAAACAGGCGACTGCTGGCCTCATAGATAGCAAATTCATGGTAGATCCCCGCCTCGAGGCGCTGAGCGGAGGACTTGAGCTGTTTAGTACCAGCCTGATCTAAACCTTTCTCTGAGCCTTGCTCTGCGTTAATAGTCAGCGCCTGGCGCTCGGCAATCACCTGCTCACGCGTCTTACGCGGGGCAAGTTCCACCTCCTGCAATTTAAGCTGTTCGGCGCTCGCCTGCTGCGTACTGGTCATGGCCTGCCCGGCGCGGCTAAAACCTTGGGCCAACGTCTGCTCATCCTGCACTACGCTGGTCGATGCCGAGCCGACCAGGGCGCTTATGTCACCTGTATTTTCTCCGAGATTGTCGGCCGCCATGGCTGCGCCGCTGCCCAGCATGGTCATTAAGGCAGTGGCCTTGATGGCGCTATACAGCTTACCCAGAGCTGAGGAGTTTATAGTTGAGAGCGTCTTGTTTGTTGGCGTATTAGTTGTTGGCGTATTAGTTGCCAGCTGCTGGCTCGTTTTCATCGTGAGTCTGTTCATAATCAATCTCCATAAAATGGACTGCGTCTTGCTTAAGGCCATTAGATGCGATCGAAAATGAACGTAAGCTGAACATTAAAAATCAGCTTATTCAAGGAGATGGCGCAAAGTTGAACATTCAGCTCTTGTTCATCTGCGCAAGATAACAATGAAGAAGCACGCTTGCCTTTCCCCCTGGCGAGCATGGAGAATCGCGGCATATGTTTCTTATTTTTATAGGATCTTTTACACTGTCCGAAGAATTCAACACAGGTGATTTTGATGAAACCAGCCTTAGTATTGCTCGCCATAGCGTCACTCCTGTTTCCCCTACAAGGTTACAGTGCGGGCTATGGAATATCGGCGGCCAGTAGCAGCATCTTGATGGCGGCTCAGAAAAATACTAATCAAAATCTGCGTGTTAAAAATCGTCAGCAGGCCACTCAGATGGTAAAGGGACGCTTTAACGCCAAGGTCCTGAGCGTGCAATCATCACGGGTCAATGGCAACCCAGGCTACCGCGCCAAGTTGCTCAGTAAAGATGGCGTGGTCTTCTATGTCGCCATCGACGCCGTCACAGGACAGATGAGCCGACAATAACCTGCTAAGAAAGGACACACCAATGCGATTACTACTGGTTGAAGACGATTTAGCCCTTCAGGACAACCTGAGACAACACCTGCTCGATGCCAACTACACCTTAGACATCGCCAGCGACGGCGAAGAGGGTCTGTTTCAGGGACGAGAGTACCCCTACGACGCCGCCATTATCGACGTTGGCCTGCCTAAGTTAGATGGTATCGCGCTGATCGCCAGGTTAAGAGAAGAGGGAATAGACTACCCCATACTGATCCTGACCGCCCGCGACAACTGGCAAGACAAGGTCGAAGGCCTGGATGCCGGCGCCGACGACTACCTGACCAAGCCGTTTCATCCCGAAGAGCTGGTCGCCAGGCTCAAGGCGCTGATCCGCCGGGCGGCGGGCAAATCCAGCCCAGTGATTCAAAACGGGCCCTACTCACTCAATACCAGCAGCCACGAGATCAAATTTGGCGACCAGGATGTCAGTCTGAGTGGCTCCGAGTACAAGCTGTTCGAGTATTTCATGCTGCATATCGGCGAGGTGAAGTCCAAGAGCATTCTCATCGAGCACATCTATGATCAGGATTTCGACTTAGATTCCAACGTCATCGAGGTCTTTATCCGCCGCCTGCGTAAGAAGCTCGACCCCGACGGCCAATATGGGCTTATCGAGACATTACGTGGCCAGGGCTACCGCCTGAAGCCACTGGATAACAGTTAAGCTTTCGAGGCCATCTGATGAGCAGCCAGCGCGCCCCACAGGGCAAACTCAACTCCCTCAGGGTTCGTTTGATCCTCAGCGCCCTGCTGCTGATATTGCTGCTGCTGCCTACCATTGGCTTCGCCCTCAACAACGCCTTTAAACAACAGGTTATGACCAACGTCAGAGAGCAGCTAAGTGCCTACCTCTATTCTGTACTGGCGGTGGCCGAGATGGACGATGGCAAGCTCTATATGCCAGAGGTGCTGCTGGAAAATCAGTTCAATGTCATAGGCTCAGGCCTCTACGCAATGATCGACCGCGCAGGCGATCGCCGAACTGAAAGCGCTCTCCAGGGTGATAGCCCAGCCAGCATTGAGCCACTCTGGTCATCCAACTCCTTTCTTGGATTGAATCTGACGACGCCCCTGCCCCATCCTAAGGTGGGTCGCAGCGAATTTGGCGAGCTGATGCTAGAGCAGCAGCCCCATCTCATCTACAGCTTTAGCGTACGCTTCGCCCCCGGCGAGACCCAGCGCCAGAGCGCGCCTATCACGGTCCACATCATTAAAGATCTCGACGGCGTGGCGCAGCAGCTCAACGCCTTTAGCCAACATCTGTGGAGCTGGTTGTTCGTGCTGATGCTGGTGCTGCTGGCAATTCAATTTGCCTGGCTGGCCTGGACATTAACCCCCCTGGCGCGCTTTAGAGAGGAGCTGGAGCAGGTACAGTGTGGCGAGGCGGAGCAACTCAGCGGCCATTACCCCAATGAATTGCAGGCGGTGGCAAAACAGCTAAACACACTGCTGAGCACAGAGCAGCGCCAGCGCAGTCGTTATCGCAATGCCCTCTCTGACCTGGCCCACAGCCTCAAGACGCCGCTGGCGGTGATCCAGAGCCAAAAAGATCTCAGCCCCACCTCTCTGGAACAAGTCAGGCAGATAAATCGCACCATAGGCCACCAGCTTAAACGAGCCCAGAGCGCCGCCGGTAACGCCTGGCACCTGGGGATTAAGATCAGCCTGGTCTCCGACAAGCTGCTGCGCACCCTGGTCAAGATCCATCCCGGGGTAGCGCTCAGCTATGGCAAGGCCCCAGAGGAAAACCAGATCTTCTACGGCGACCAGAGCGATCTAACCGAGATGCTGGGCAACCTGCTGGATAACGCCTGTAAAGCCGCAAAATCACAAGTTGAACTCAGTGTTGAAACGCGCGAAGGCAAACTCATTATCAGCGTCGAAGATGATGGCGAAGGGATTAGCCCGGCGCAGCGACAAACCATCTTAGAACGGGGAAAGCGTGCCGATACCTATGCTAAGGGCCATGGTATAGGTTTGGCTATAGTTCGCGACCTGGTGGACAGCTATCAGGGCGCACTATCCATAGATGAGAGTAAAAACTTAGGTGGCGCCAAGTTTGAGCTTGTGTTTAACCAGCAATTTGCGAACTAACGCTGGTCTCTGGATTTCCAGGCACAGCTCAAGGTTAATACACCTTAGGCTATTGTATTGTCTTCAAGCATCTTGGGCTCGAAATAGACCAATCGTTGCAGCCCTTCTCGCTTAGAGACGTACATGGCAATATCGGCATATCGAATCAAGGTTTCGCTGTCTTGGCTGTCTTGGGGCATCAAGGCGGCACCGAGACTAAAATGCAGCGGATGCTCTTCCCCCTGATAACTAAAGCTACCACGCATTTTGTCCACAACCCCAGCTAAGGTCTTATGAACTTCTTCGACGCTGCAGAGATCATTGAGCAAGATTAGAAACTCGTCACCTCCATAGCGATAAATACCGTCGCTGCGCCTCAAACTCTGGGTTAATCTTATTCCCAGCGCCTTTAGTAGCTCATCACCACACTGATGACCATGTTCATCGTTTATCTGTTTAAAATTGTCTATATCCAAAAACACTAATGCCAAAATTGTCTCTTTGCACTGCGCCTGCTCTATTGCATCGCTTAAATCTTTAAACAGACAGACCCTATTATTGACCCCCGTGAGCTCATCGAGATGCGCCTGTTTATGCAGCTGTTGGTGCTTTTGAAACACGACTTCACTCATTTTATAAAATGAAGACATCAAATAACCGATCTCGTTGTTGGGCAAGAAATCGGTCAGGTGTTGGCGTTCCCCCGCCTCCATTCGCTTTGTGGCTTCGATTAATTTACTCAAGGGGGCAAACAAGCCTTTTCTGATCAGCACAAAGATTGCCAGTGCCAAAAACAGGGCCACTATGATTTCAATGATGAAAATGGTCTTAATATCCCCTCTAACCGAGGTGAAATCGGCAATGCGAAGTTCAAGTAAGCGCTGCTCTTCGCGGTTAAACTCATCGAGATAATGACGAATATTGTCCATATACTCTTGACCCACATCGCTGCGCACCAGTGCCATAGCTGCCATAGGATCTTTTTCGAAAAGCGCTATTGACTCCTTTAACTCGGCGATTTTGCGCTCAATCTCTGTGCTTAAGCGCGCCAGCAGTTGTTGCTGTTTCAGATTGTCCCGGGTAAGCAATGTGATTTGCTTTAGCAAATCATTGATAGTGTGAAGCGAAAGATGATAAGGCTGAAGATAATGCTTTTGGCCTGTGAGCAGGTACCCCCTCTGTCCCGTTTCCGCATTGGCCACCGCTAATAGAAGTTTATCTGAGTAGGACAGCAAGGTATGGGTATGATTAACCCAACGCAGTTTCTGCTCACTCTTTTGCTCTAAAAAGTAAGCCATGAATATATTGGCAAATACAAACAGGAATAACAGCGTCAGCAAACCTAATAGTTTCTTCTGAATACTCACCTAACACCAACTCCATGCCTGTCCATAACGCTCCCCCAGCAGAGAGATATGATTCCACTAAAATAAACTTTGTTTGTCATCTGTCCATATCGTCAAGAATTCACCGAATGAATTAGGCTAATAATCTGATATGGTTACAACTATAGTTGCTTTTCATTCGCTTCGCCCTGCGCTTTTTCTATCACATTACAGACAGTAAGTAGTACATAAAACAAGCATAAAATAGCTTTCAGCTAATGTTCATCTTGGGCCTTTTATTATCTGAGTAAATCCAATGACAGATAAGCCTAGGAGACGTTATGAAAAGCATCAGACAATGGACTTTGCTCCTGCTCATTGCCCTTTCACAGTCACTGCTTACCCCTTCAGTGTCGCGGGCAGAAGACGCTGTTCAAGAGATCCAATTTAGTGATGCCGAGCTGGCACAGATGCTGGCCCCCATCGCCCTGTATCCCGACAGCCTACTCACCCACATTTTAATTGCCTCCACCTATCCGCTAGAGGTGGTGCAGGCCAATCGTTGGCGCAACAAAAACAAGTCGTTAGAAGGCGCTGAGGCGGTTAACCGCGCTGAGAAACAGGACTGGGATCCCAGCGTCACCGCCTTGGTCGCCTTTCCCGATCTGCTGCAACGCCTGAGTGACGACCTCGAGTGGACCCAGAAGCTGGGCGACGCCTTCCTGCAGGACGAGGAGCGAGTGCTGGACAGCATTCAGAGCCTGAGACAGCAGGCCGAGCGCGCCAATGCCTTCGACGACATGGAGAATATGAAGGTCACTAAGGTCAATCGCCAGATCGTTATCGAACCTGTGCAGCGAGAGGTGATCTATGTGCCTTACTATGACACCCGAGTGGTCTACGGCCATTGGCACTGGTACAACTACCCGCCAGTATATTGGGCCTATCCGCCCCATTATGCCCGTTACTACCCGGGTCATATTTCGGGACACTTCTACTTCAACAGCGGCATACATATCAGCTTTAACTACTTCTTCAGTGCGTTTAGCTGGCGTCAACGTCACATAGTGGTGACCCATCACCACCACACGACTCGCTACCGCCCTTACAGCCGAATCGTGACCAGCAGCGGCGCCCAACGTTGGCACCACAAGCCGGTGCATAGACACGGTGTTGCCTATCGCTCGCCAAAGGTTAAGGCCCGCTACGACAAGTATCGTCCTAACCGTTATGACGTAAAACACAATAGCAGCGTGAATCGCTATTCCAATTCAAAGCAGGCCAAGCCGAGTCAGGCCAAGCACTACAACGCGGCGCAGGTTCAAAAGCGCCGCGAGCAGAACTTCAGCCACAAATTGAGCGATGCCCGCAGCCAGCATGACCGTCATCAAAACGCGCATAAGACGCCGACCAAGTATTATGAGAAGCGCGACCGACTCAGCCTGAATGACAAGGCCAACCGCTCATCGAGCAATAAAGCCGACAACAGGACGAAAGAGTGGAATAGAGAGAAGCGCCCTCAGCGAAACGACAGCTATCAGCGTGAGATGAAAAGCCATCAGCGAAACGACAGCTATCAGCGTGAGAAGAGTCATCAACAGCAAAGCTACCAAAGAGAAAGGAGCCCTCAGCGAGAAGTGAAAAGCCATCAGCGAGACAATAGCTACCAGCGTGAGGTAAAGAGCCATCAGCCAGTGAAGAGCCATCAGACCAATAACGGTCGCGGTGCCTCATCTCACAATCAACAGGGCCGAACTAAGCAACGTGATAACTAAGCGGTAAGTCGCTAAGTAACTATATAGCTAAGTAGGGAGCAGTTAAGTTAGGAGCTCGCCTAGGAAAGAGCAAGCATTAAGGCGGTGGCAATCACCGCCACCATTTTTCTCAAGCCAGATTTCAATACTCGGATCCCGCACCTTAATCTACCAACCTAGGCCGCCACGGCAAGCCATAGAAACGGTAGTAACCCACCAGATTACTGCCGATAAACAGCAGCTCCATCACCACAGCCGTGGGCGAACCCACCAGATAATTGTTAAGCAGCCAGATGCTGGTGCCCACTATCATCAGCTGTCTCAGGCGTTGATCCCTTGGACAGAAAGCGGCGATGGTCTGAGTACAGCTGCCGACAAAGCTTATCAGGCTCAGGGGGCCGGCATAGGTAAATAGGGCGATCAGGCTATTAATCCCCAGAAACAACCAGAGCAGGCGCCGCGAGTGCGAAAATACGGTTACCAGGTAACGAATTGCGGCAACCAACATAAGCCCGGCGGCCGTCCACTGGAGCAGCAGCGCAAAATGAACGCTGATTAATACCCCAGACAGTGCGAGGCAGAGCACTATGTGGCGCTTCTGCTTGAATTGAAAAGAGAGAATGTCTGTAATGATCGCTACAGCGATCAAGCATTGAGACAGAAGAAACAGCGACATACACCACCTAAGATTTCAACATGCTAAAGAAGGCGCTAGTATGATTCAGCCTTGATTCAAGGCGCATTAACTTAAGATAAGCCGGGAAGAATCTTTTCGATGCTTATATGTACTAGCTTATACCAAGGCATGGAAAGTGTCGCACCGATATCTTGTCACCTATATCAACAAATCTGTCTTGTAAACTAGTCCTCTCAGGCTAGCCTGCCCTTGAGCCGCGACAGACTCACGGGCGTGATACCTATATAGCGAGCCAGCTGCACGTTACTCAGGCGCTCGACCCACATGGGTCTGTGGTTGACCAGGTAGAGATAGCGCTCCTCGGGACGTTTGAGCAGCAAGAATGCCTCCTTCTCCTCCTTGTACAGCAGCTGTCGACTCAGCAAGGCGATCAGCACGGCTTGCCAGCTCGCCTGTTTGAGCAACGCTAGGGGGAAGCGCACCAGGGTCGTGTCAGTCACCGCCTCCAGCTGATAGGGCGCCGCATCCCCCGTCAGCAGGCTGTGATAGAGCAGGCAGAGCTCCCCTTCGAAATAAAACTCCTTCGAAAACAGGCCGCCACAATCGCCATAATACTGAGCGCCCAAGATGCCATCGACGATGAAATAGCCATGCTCCTGGCAGGCCCCCTGGTGCAGCAGTATCTCCCCTCTAGGCGCGCACATGCATTTGGCCTGACTCAGCGCCTCGCTAAATTCATTATCTGCCAGCCCAAGCTGATCTAGTCGCTCAGCAAAAACGCTAAGGGCATCTTTAGCTTCTCTCTGTGTCACTCTGTTTCCTCTACGCTCTGTCAGGGCCCTGATGATAGCACTCTCGGACCGCACTGAATAACCATTGCCCTATTCGCCAGAAACCTACGAGCATATCAGTGAAACGCCTCCTTTAAACCACGCCGCATTTTAGGCTAGACTCAGAGGCCATCTATGATTTTATTTAAGTTTTTAACCAGCGGAGAGCCTCAGATGTCAACACGCGTTTTTGTGATAGCCCAGTTTCGCCCCAAGGCGGGCAAGGAAGCCGAACTCTTTGAAGTACTCAAGGCACTGGAGCCCGACTCACTGCGGGAACAGGGGTGTATTCAGTACATTCTCACCCGTCAGATAGACCATCCGAGCGCCAGTCGCACCGACTACCCTATCGTGTTCAATGAGATCTGGGCCGATGGCGAAAGCTGGGCGGCTCACGGCCGTCGCCAGCAGATCAAACACTTCTTCGACACTCAGGTGAGCTCCCCCATCGGCCTGGTGGATGATGCCATAGTGACCGCCTATACCGACGAGGGCTACGAATACGACGCCCCGGTATTTATCTAGCCATTTGTCTAATCCTCGCCTAAAGAGATGAAAAAAACGCAGCCTAGGCTGCGTTTTTTTAAGCGTTTTTGATGGCTTTCGCTATTAGTTCGCCACACCTGTCGCGGCCTGGTTTTGCACCGACCAGAGGGTCACGCGAGCCTGACTGTCGAGGCCATTAACCATGCGCGCCACCTGATCTTGGGTGAAGTTGGCGTATTGATCTGAGTAGGCCATAAAGTTCTGCCAGTTAATGGTCTGCCCCATGCAGTTGACTATGCCGCCATCACCCGGGTTCATCTGCCAGCTGTTTTGCTGTGGCGTGTCGCAGTTCTCATCGCCCGTGGTGCCGCAGCGGCGCTCCATGCCACGTTTACAACCGCCTTCGAAGGTGTGGATCAGATCCAGGAAGTGGCCGAATTCATGGGTCAACACAGAGCGAAAATTCTCATCGGTATTGCTACCAAGGTAGGCGCCGTTGTAGGTCACCCGTGCCAACCCCTCGTCTGACATAGTGGTATCCGGGTACCAGGCCACTCCTGAATTGTTGGTGACGCCATCGGCATAGAGGTCGTTCTGAATGTAGACATTCATGTACTTGTAGTTATCCCAGTGATCCCGCTTCACATCTGAACTGGAATAGTTACCCGCCCCAGACGATGCCGGATGATAAACGATACCCGAAGTGGGATTTCCCTGAGGATCGATACTGGCTAGGCGAAACTCGATATTGAGCGCCTGCTTCACCCCTTGGAACTCAGCATCTATGTCGGCGAAATCGGCGGTGCGCCCCTGAAAGTCTTCGTTAGTCTTGTTGAGGGCATCTATGATCACCGCATCTGTCACCGTCTTACCGTTGAACTGGGTGCCATACACATGGAACACCACAGGGATCACGTAACTTGGGGTCGCCGACAAGGCCAGCGCCGAAGGGGTATCGCCCGTCGCCACACTGGCGTCATCACCAGGCTTAGCCATGGCGCGCTTACGCTCAAACAGCTTGGCATGGCGCGCCTTGGCCTCATCTAAAGCGGCGGGGAAATTACGATAATGCTGAGCGTTAATCTCCCCCGCCTTACAGTGATCGGCGGCAAACTCGGGCTGCTTGGCGCCAACGCCTGCGCTAGTTGTCAACAGGGCGGCCAGGATAGATAAAGTCAATTTGTTGGTCATGTTATTAGTCACTCTTATTGTTAGCTTTTTAGGGTAAATCGCCCTCTCCCTGGCGTGTTCGCTTCCTTTCGGGCGAATAACAACATTACCTATTGAGATAAAATATTCTGTATACAATATACTCAAATAAAAGTAGGAGTAAACCCAAATGTGAATATTTTGTAAATCCGTAATTTCACAGAGACAACTGGGTTGCAGTGACTCAACGGCAACTCAGCTAAAAGCTAAAGAGACAGAAAAGTATGTTGATTGAACGGGGAATATTGCTGGCTAAGCGATAGCTAGCGCCAGCAATTCTTGTAGTATCAAGCTGATTTTATTCAGGTAAATACATTAAGAAGACATAAGAAAGCACAAGTGCGATCGCCTGATGCACTATCAGAGAAGAGCGTCGCCAAAAATAACCCACGACCAAATAGAAAGCGCAGACAAATAGAAAACGCAAAAAAAGAGAAAGCGCTGGTAAAGATAAAGCCTTGGCAGCAACTCGACTCGACCTAATGGGCTAAATATTTGGGCTTGTCTAGCGCCTTACTTCCCTGCTATCGACCAAAAGCCACTAATAACCAGTCTGGGCGCCAGCCCTCGCCCTGAGCAGTTTAAACTTATGAAATCCCAGGTTTCTCAGCCTTTGTAGATCGAAATCTATCATGCCCTGCATCTCTCTCGCCTTAAGATCTTGGGAACACTTAAACTCGCCCCCCAGCCCCTTATTAAACTTAGAGATAGACTTGTAACAGATACGCGCCAGGCAGGTGTAGGCACAGCCCGCATTGGCAAACAGACGAATACGCGCTTTATGAGGTAGCGCGGCCAGGAAAGCCTCGTCATCGTTGAGCACCATAGGAAGCACCAGGGTGTCGTAGAGCCCAAAGGCCTCTTCGATCTGCTCTGGTTTTAGCAGGTTCTTAATCACGCTGGCTTCGATGTCATAGTCGGGAAATTCCTGCTTGATCCAATAAGCGAGGTCGTCATTGGTGCAGATAATAGAGTTGCGCTTGTGATGATACTTAGCCAGCAAGGCGCGATTGGCGTCAAACTCCTCCTTAGTGGCAAAGTGATTGGTAAAGGGAATTCTAAGCCCTATACCATGATCCGCCAGCAGGCCAGTGTCCCGCTCGGACAGCTGGCGCATCAGATAGAAACGCCCGCCATATAGGGTCGATGGCTCGACGAAACCAAATACACTCTCAATCTGCCCAAGGGGCACCGCGGCAAAATGTTGTTTTAAAAACTTAATCACCGACTGATGATCCGCCTTACCCCGCGCGGAGATGGTATAGGTACTCTTGGGTGTATTGTTCTCGCAGCTCTCTGGCTTGTCGCTCATATCATTGCTTAGTTAACCTTTAGATAACAAAACAATATAAAGCTATGCCTGCTAGACCACTATGACATAGATCAAATAGCGACCCGTCCCACCTCGACATAAAAAACGCAGCCATTGGCTGCGTTTTTGTCTTAGAAAGACTAAGGATTAATCGCCGAAGTCATCCAGTAGTATGTTTTCCTGCTCAACCCCAAGACTTTCAAGCATGTTGATCACCGAGGAGTTCATGATCGGAGGGCCACACATGTAGAACTCACAGTCTTCCGGCGCCTTGTGATTCTTCAGGTAGTTCTCATAGAGCACATTATGGATAAAGCCTGTGTAGCCGTCCCAGTTGTCCTCGGGAAGCGGGTCCGACAAGGCCACGTGCCACTCGAAGTTATCATTTTCCGCCGCCAACGCGTCGAACTCCTCCTGATAGAAGATCTCACGACGTGAACGGGCACCGTACCAGAAGGTCATCTTACGCTTGGTCTGCTCACCCTTGAGCTGGTTGAAGATGTGTGAGCGCATCGGCGCCATGCCGGCACCACCTCCAATAAACACCATCTCGGCATCCGTCTCCTTAACGAAGAACTCACCAAATGGCCCTGAGATGGTGACCTTGTCGCCCGCCTTGAGATTAAAGATGTAAGAGGACATCTTACCCGGTGGCAGCCCCTCTGATGGCGGGGTGGCGATACGCACGTTCAGCATGATCACCCCCTTCTCATCCGGGTAGTTAGCCATAGAGTAGGCACGCAGCACGTCTTCCTCTACGGTCGAGACCAGATCGAACAGGCCATACTTTTCCCAGTCGTCGCGGTATTCGGTCGGGATATCGAAATCGCTGTATTTCACCTCGTGAGCCGGCGCCTCAATTTGAATATATCCGCCCGCCTTGAACTTCACATCTTCCCCTTCGGGCAGCTTGAGCAGCAGCTCCTTGATGAAGGTGGCCTGGTTATCGTTGGAGATCACCTCACACAGCCACTTCTTAACGCCGAAGATCTCCTCTTCCAGCTCAAGCTCCATATCAGTCTTCACCGCCACCTGACAGGCCAGACGACAGCCCTCTTTGGCCTCTTTCTTGTTGATATGGTCACGCTCGGTCGGCAGGATATCACCGCCACCCGACTTAACCTTCACCCGGCACTGACCGCAGGTACCGCCGCCGCCACAGGCCGAAGGAATAAAGATATTCTTGCTCGCCAGGGCGCCCAGTAGCTTATCGCCCGCCGCCGTGGTTATGCTCTTGTCATCATCATCGTTGATGCGGATGCTCACGTCACCGTTGATCACCAACTTGCTCTTGGCGACTAAAATCACCATCACCAGCACACACACCACTATGGTGAACATGCCTATGCCTATTGCCATTTCCATCTAATAACCCTTTTCTTAATGCACTGACACTAGCACGCCCGTTACAGCGAGATGCCGGAGAAAGACATAAAGCCCAATGCCATCAGGCCCGTGGTAATAAAGGTGATACCCACACCTTGCAGCCCGGCTGGAATGGCGTGAAACTTCATCCGCTCACGCAGTCCCGCCAGCAGCACGATAGCCATCGCCCAGCCAAGGCCTGAACCGGTGGCAAACACCACAGACTCACCCAGGGTGTAGTCGCGGTTCGCCATGAAAATCACCCCGGCGAAGATGGCGCAGTTCACCGTCAGTAGCGGCAGAAAGATCCCCAGGCTGTCGTACAGGCTAGGAATATACTTATCCAAAAACATCTCCAGGATCTGCACCAAAGCCGCGATCACACCGATGAAGGTGATGAGCTTAAGGTAGCTCAGATCCAGCTCGGGATAGCCCGCCCAGGCCAGGGCGCCCGGCGCCAACACCTTAGAGTAGATAAGCTGGTTCAGCGGCACCGCCAGTGTCATCACCACGATAACCGCAATACCCAGACCGAAGGAGGTCGATACCTTCTTCGACACGGCCAGGAAGGTACACATGCCCATGAAGAAGGAGAGCGCCATGTTGTCGATAAAGACGGCCTGAACAAAGAGATTGATATAGTGTTCCATAGCCTTAACCTCGCTTACGCTGGATAACATTGATGGCCCAGATCAGTAAGCCAATCAGGAAGAATGCACTCGGTGGCAACTTGAACATCTCGTTGGCCAGATACCAGCCATCGTTCTCGACCGTCTTTAAGATCTCATGGCCAAACAGGGTACCGGCGCCCAACAGCTCACGCACGAAGGCGACGCTCAGCAAGATAACGCCATAGCCCATGGCATTACCCATGGCATCCACCACAGCCAGATGCGGCGGCATCTTCATGGCGAAGGCTTCGGCGCGGCCCATGATGATACAGTTGGTGATGATCAAGCCCACAAACACCGACAGCTGACGCGACAGCTCATAGGCCACATCCTGCAGCACCATGTCGACGATGATAACCAGGGAGGCGATCACCGTCATCTGAGCGATGATGCGCACGCTGTTAGGAATAAAGTTACGGATGCTGGAGATGATCAGGTTAGAAAACACCAACACGAAGGTCACCGCCAGGGTCATCACCAATGCGGTCTGCATCGAGTTGCTCACCGCCAACGCCGAACAGACCCCAAGCACCTGCATGGCCACGGGGTTATTGGCGAAAATCGGGCCGGTTAGAATGTCCCGGGTCGCCGTCATACTCTTACTCATCTTAAACCTCCGACGCTTTTAGCTTGTGAAGGAAGGTCTGATAACCTTCGACCCCGAACCAGAACTGCATGGCACGCTGTACGCCGCGTCCCGTCATGGTCGCGCCGCTCACGGCATCTACACCATGGAGATCGCCGGCCTTAGCACCGCCCTTGACCACCTTGAAGGAAACCTGTCCCTTCTCGTCAAACAGCTGCTTGCCCTTAAGCTTGTCGGTCCAGGCCTTGTCGTCGAGGAAATCGCCGATACCCGGTGTCTCACCATGCTCGTAGAAGACCACGTTTTCTATGGTGTTCAGATCCGGCTTGAGCGCCACATAGCCATAGATGATCGACCAGAGCCCCTTGCCATAGATAGGCAGTACCACGGCATGCAGCTCGCCCTTGTCGTCAAACACCTTGAACACGCGGGCCTGATTGGCGCGGGTCTTGATTTTGGCGATATCTTTCTTCGGCTTGCTCGAGGTCTGCGGATTGATGGCCGCCATACGGTCGTCGAAATCCAGCACGTTCGCCTGGCTATCGATGACGCCGCTGTCCAGCTCCACCAGCAGAGGCTTCACCGACTGCTCGAAGATGGCGCGAAAATCTTTGTCGCCGCTGATATCGATATCGGCGGCCAGCAAGACGTTGCGCTTAAGCTCGTCGCGCTTCTTCACCAACTTACGTTCTTTGAGTACCTCGGCCGTTCCTGTGATCATAAAAGAACAAGAGAGGCAGAGGACGAGTGTGAAGATCATGGTCCCCACAACGGTATCTTTCTTAAATGCCATTAGCGTTGCTTCTCCATAGTGGCGCGCTCTCTGGAACGACGAAACAAAAAGGATGCGAAGATTGACGACCAGAGGTTGGCGGTCTGGATCCTTAACATATGTTCTGACTTATAAGGCATTGCGTTTCAGCCTCCGCTTCATGTTGCTGCGCGCCACCAGGTAATCGAAGAGCGGTGCCCACAGGTTGGCAAACAGAATCGCCAGCATGATCCCTTCAGGCATCTTGAGATTCAGCACGCGGATAAGCACTGTCATGAAGCCGATCAGGGCGCCATAGGCAAACTTGCCCTGGCGGGTATAGGCGGTAGTCACAGGATCCGTGGCCATAAACATCATCCCCAGGGCAAAGCCGCCGGTGACCAGATGCCAGGTCCAAGGCATGGCAAACATCTCGTTCTTGGCCGAACCGATAAGGTTGAACAGCACGGCAGTTGCCACCATACCGGCCATCACACCGGCCACCACGCGCCAGTCGGCCAGGCGAGTCAACAGCAGGAACAAACCGCCGATCAGAATGGCCAGGGTGCTGGTCTCGGCGATAGAGCCGACGGTGAAGCCGAAGAAGGCATCCCACCACAGCGGATCGCTAAAGGCCTGATACCAGGTGTAACCCTCGAAACTCATCTTGCCCGCAGCAGTCTGAATCAAGGTTGTCGCGCCAGAGAAGCCATCGACCGCCACAAACTGGGCAATCTGCGCCACCTCGGTCGGGTAAGCAAAGTAGATAAAGGCGTAACCAGCCAACGCAGGGTTGAGGAAGTTATACCCCATGCCACCAAACACCTCTTTGGCCATGATCACCCCGAAGGTGATACCAAGGGCCACGATCCACAGCGGTATCGATACCGGCAGGATCAGGGTAAACAGCAAGGCGGTGACGAAGAAGCCTTCATGCAGCTCTTGGCGACGCACCTTGGCGAACACCATCTCCCAAAACAGGCTCACCAACAGCGCGGTGAGATAGATGGGCAGGTAGAAGCTCAGGCCATAGCCAAACAGGCCAAATAAACCGCTCTGCTCGCCGAGGCCGCCGGTAATGGCATTGAAAGGCAGTAGCTGCCAGACATCGGGCGTGGTCAAGCCAGAAGCCAGCGCCAGCTGCGCCTGCAGACCCAGGTTATAGATACCAAACAGAATCGCTGGCAGCAGACACAGGCCCACCAGGGTCATGGTACGTTTTACATCGATCGCATCGCGAACATGCACCTTACCTTTGGTGCTGCGGCCATGGGCATAAAGCAGCGAGCGCAAGAAGCTACGCATCGACGAGCCGTGGGCATAGTAATTCTCTTGCACATCTGGCTTTTTGTCTTGCTTACTCATTAACCTTCCCTCTCAATAATATCTAGGCAGATGCGAAGTTCCCGTCCGAAGTCATACTTGCCCGGACAGACAAAAGTACACAGGGCCAGATCTTCTTCATCCAGCTCTAGGGCCCCCAGGGCCTGCGCCTCATCTGTGTCGCGCACCACGAGATCACGCACCAAAAGGGTCGGCAGGATATCCAGCGGCATCACGCGATCCAGCTGACCGAAGGCCATCATGGCGCGGTGTGAACCACCGGCGTGAGTGGTCAGGTCGAACAGACGCTTAGTCGCCTTGAAGCGAGAGGTCACGGCGCGGGTGATAGAGAACTTGTCTGCGCCGCCGCGCACCCATGGCAGTAGCTGATGTTTAGCGTCTTCCGCCAGCACGGAGATCTGCTGATGGAAACGGCCCAGATAGTCGTGAACGCCAAAGGCGGTATGGCCGGCCAGCACAGAGCCTGACACCACACGGTTGCTGCCTGGCTTGATCTCACCCTCTACCAGGGTGCTGAGCTGAGCGCCCAGCTGAGTGCGCAGCAGTCTTGGATTGAGCGCCGTCGGGCCACCCAGGGCCACCACGCGATCTGTGTAGAGCTCACCTGTCAGGAACAGCTTGCCGTAGGCGATCACATCCTGATAGCCAAGGTGCCATACTGGGCGTTCCAGACTGGCAGGTGCGATAAAGTGAATATGGGTGCCCACCAGA
This sequence comes from Shewanella sp. KCT, assembly GCF_007636505.1. Lineage (NCBI taxonomy): Bacteria > Pseudomonadati > Pseudomonadota > Gammaproteobacteria > Alteromonadales > Shewanellaceae > Shewanella > Shewanella sp. KCT. The sequence continues at coordinate 37,695 of NZ_LVDJ01000003.1, read as the reverse complement.
CCTGCGGGATGCACACCGGCAAAACGATGGCTCTCGACACGCGCGAGGTCGGCGCCAGGCAATGCCTCGCCGGCATCGTGACACAGGTGGATCTTGCCAGAGGTGAGATAAGTCAGTACCTCAAGTCCGGCAGCAAAGGCCTCGCGCTGCTCGGCGATGATCACGCGGGGATCGGCCGCCAGCGGGTTGGTGTCCATGGCGTTGACGAAGATGGCGGCAGGTTCGCTGTCGAGCAGGGGCACGCGCGAGAAGGGGCGAGTGCGCAGCGCGGTCCACAGACCACTCTCGACCAGGTTTTGCTGCACGGCTTCACGGCTGAGGCGGCTCAGATCCGAATAGGCCTTAAAGGTGACTTGCTCATCGCCCTCGACCTGGATCACCACAGACTGTAACACGCGACGCTCGCCGCGGTTGATCTCGACGACAACACCACTGGCCGGTGCGGTGAATCCTATGCCCGGCGCCTTCTTGTCTTCGAACAGGGTCTGACCCTTCTTCACCCGATCGCCGACCTCCACCAAGAGGGTGGGTTTCAGGCCAACATACTCTTCACCCAGGAGTGCCACCTTTGCAGGACGAGCGCAGCAATCTATCTCTTGCCTCGGCTCGCCGGCGATAGGCACATCTAGGCCCTTCTTTATCGTCTTAATCTTGTCTGGAAAACCTGCCATCGCAAACATCAACCGTTACTAAATTGGGATGCCTCATGGTAAAAGTTTGTTAACCGGGATTCCGCTATTGAGGTCACATTCCGACACGGGCTTGTAACTTAGCTACAGTTTTTCCGCCGGATTTGTGATCCTGATCGCTGGCGAATCCTAAGAACTGTTAACAATGTAGTTTTATAACAATAAAACAGGTAAAGGGGATGCCGCTTATTTAGTAGGGGCTAAAACATTCAATTTGGGACAAAAATTGCTCGACTCGAGTGATGTCATCCGGGCTCATTTTTGCCTGTTTTGATGCTATAGGATCCAGAGGAAAAAGGCAGATAACCAATCCGCTCTCGAGCCAGTTCGACCATAAAACTCACCTCATCGCACAAATCACCTGCAAATTAAAAAGTTTTAGACATCTAGAAGTCTAAATGCTATGGTCATTTTTCGATCACAGGTTTTCGTTAAGCGATAGGATGAATTAGATGAAACTCGAATCTCTAGCCCTGCATCATGGATATACCTCGGAAGCGACCACCAAGGCGGCGGCCGTGCCCATTTATCAGACCACCTCTTATACCTTCGACGACACCCAGCATGGTGCCGACCTGTTTGATCTTAAGGTGCCGGGTAACATCTATACCCGTATCATGAACCCCACCACAGATGTGCTCGAGCAACGCCTGGCCGCCATCGAAGGCGGTATCGGCGCCCTGGCGCTGGCCTCCGGCATGGCCGCCATCACCTATGCGATTCAGGCCCTGACTCAGGTGGGCGACAACATCGTCAGCACCAGTCAGCTCTATGGCGGCACCTATAATCTGTTTGCCCATACCCTGCCCAGACAAGGTGTCGAGGTGCGTATGGCGGCCTTCGACGACTTCGATGGCCTGGAGACCCATATCGATGACAAGACCAAGGCACTGTTTTGCGAGTCTATCGGCAACCCGGCGGGCAATATCGTCGACATCGCCCGCCTGGCCGAGATAGCCCACAGGCATGGCGTGCCGCTGATCGTCGACAATACGGTCGCCACTCCGGTGCTCTGCCGCCCCTTCGAGCATGGCGCCGACATCGTCATCCATTCACTTACCAAATATATTGGCGGCCACGGCACCACCATAGGTGGGGTGATCATCGACTCGGGCAAGTTCGACTGGGCGGCCCAGCCTAAACGCTTCGCCCTGCTCAACGAGCCAGACCCCTCCTATCATGGTGTGGTCTATACCCAGGCGTTTGGTCCGGCGGCCTTCATTGGTCGCTGCCGCGTGGTGCCGCTGCGTAATACCGGCGCCGCCCTCTCACCCCAGAGCGCCTTCCTGTTACTGCAAGGCTTAGAGACGCTGGCCCTGAGAATGGAGCGTCACTGCGACAACGCCCTGGCCCTGGCCAACTTCCTCGAGCAGGACCCGCGGGTCAGCTGGGTCAACTATGGCGCGCTGGACAACAGCCCCTATCGCGACAACTGTGAAAAGATCACCTCGGGTAAGGCCTCGGGCATTATCAGCTTCGGCATTAAGGCGGAAGATAGCGAGGCGGCCAAGGCGGCCGGCGGACGTTTTATCGATGCCCTGCAGATGATCCTGCGCCTGGTCAACATAGGCGACGCCAAGTCCCTGGCCTGCCACCCGGCAACCACCACCCACAGACAACTTAACGGCGAAGAGCTGGCCAAGGCTGGGGTATCGGAAGATCTGATCCGCATCTCGGTCGGCATAGAGCATATCGAGGATATTATCGCGGATGTCTCTCAGGCGCTGAATAAGGCGATCTAATTTAAAGGCTCCTGCATAGCGCTTAGGTAACTGACTTAACAAGCCTGATAGCAGCTCAGGTAGAAAACCAGATATCGGCCCCAAGCATCGCCCTACGAGGCGCTGTCATTGGGGCCGTTTTTTATCTCCCCCCTTGAGTCACCCTTCCCTGGCAGTTAACACGGCCTAGTTAGTAAGGCTTGGCGCACGAAAATAAAGCAAGGCATTGAAAATATTGGGGTAACAACAAACCTTGGATTAGGCTATGATGCCGAAGCGGTCTAGATGCTAAAAAGGAGAAGGCAGGCATGAAGACGAAGAGGTCAAAAGCTTGATGATGAACAGGCAAGAGATCGAACATATCCCCGTCTTTAGCTCTCCATCTCAGCTATTTAAGCCGGTTGCTCGGGAGTATCCAGATGGTCAACTACTGGCGCCCCATTGGCACCACGCCGCCCAACTGATTTACGCCGAATCCGGCGTGATGGAACTGAGCTGCCAAGAAAGTTTCTGGATAATCTCGCCTCAGCAAGCGCTGTGGATGCCCGCCGAGCTGCCCCACAGACTCAAGGCTCGAGGCCCAGTCAGCCTGCGTAGCGTCTACTTTCAACCAGATGCCCTGCCCGATAGCTTCTCCAAGCAGCCCCAAAGTCTGGTGGTCAGTCCCCTGCTTAGCGAACTGATGAAGAGTGCGATGCCGGTGACCAGCAGCAGCCCGCCCAGCAGCAGAGAGGTGCACCTGATGCAACTCCTGATGAGTGAGATCGGCTGGGCACAAGAGATCCCCTTGAAACTACCCATGCCAAAAGATAACCGGCTACAGAAGATCTGCCTAGGCTTGCTCGCAGATCCCGGCAACGACTGCACCCTTAGCCAATGGGGGGAGATAGTCGGCGCATCACCCAGAACCTTATCCAGGCTATTTCAAACCCAGCTTGGGACGAGCTTCGCCATTTGGCGTCAACAGGCCAGAATATTCGCCGCCATCCCCAGGCTAAATCTCGGCGAGCCCATAGTACGGGTGGCGATGGAGATGGGCTATGATTCTGCCGGCGCCTTCGCATCGGCATTTAAAAAGATGATGGGAGTCACCCCGAGCGAGTTTCGCACGCAAGTTGTCTGATTAGCGAAGATACCTGTCCGTTCCAAGGCAGACCCCTTCGCCCTCTCGCCTTACTATTTTCTCGTTTCCCCATATTTGAGGTTCAGAGTTAATGAGTGATAGTGAGGTGACTATGAGTCAATTTACCCGCCACAGTGTTAAGGTGCCAGCCAACGGTGTCGAGCTAGACGCCTGGCTTTATCTGCCTGTCCACGAAGAAGCATCCCTGAATAAACCAGCCCCGGCAATTGTGATGAGCCACGGCTTCGCCGCCGTTAAAGAGTTGTATATCGACAAGTTCGCCGAGGCATTTGCGAAGGCGGGCTTTGCCGTGCTGCTCTATGACCACAGAAATTTCGGCAAGAGTGGCGGTGAACCCCGAGGCGAGATCATCCCCTATCAACAGATAGAAGATATGAGGGAGGTGATCAGCTGGCTGAGCTTTCATCCCGAGGTTAACGCCGAGCAGGTCGGCGTGTGGGGCACCAGCTATAGCGGTGGACATGCCATCATGGTGGGCGCCTTAGATCGCCGGGCGAAATGTGTCGTCGCCCAGGTGCCGACCATCAGCGGCTATCAAACATTCCTTCGCCGCGCAGGTTCACGACTCAGCGCCGTGCAAGAAGAATTTGAGCAAGACAGAACAAGGCGGTCCAAGGGCGAGACGCCCACTTACATAGGAGTGATCCCCCAAGAAGAGCAACCCGGCATCTATGCCAGCGATGAAGCCATGGCGTTTTACAGCAAAGCCTGGACGCTCGCCGAAGGATGGGATAATCGGGTAACACTCAGGTCCAGCGAAAAAGCGAGCGAGTATGAGCCCGGCCTCTGGATAGCGCGCGTGAGTCCCACGCCGCTCTTGATGATAGTCGCTGAAAATGACACTGTCACACCGACAGACTTAGCCCTATCGGCCTATAACAATGCACGCGAACCCAAGCGGCTCTGCCTGCTGCCAGACGGCCACTTCGACCCCTATGTGAAACACTCAGCGCGCTCGATGACAGCGGCGATAGCATGGTTGAGCAAATACCTGAAATAAGATTCGAATCAGGCTTTAGTGGCCGAGGTCGCAAAAACCCTTTACTCAGATTTCTTGATTAAGGTCATGGTTTTACGCCTTTTGCCCCTAAGCCATAGGTATAATGCTATCTCTGCCGATGTGTTGACTATAATGATGGGTAGCGATTTGCGCGCAAGCAGGCGACAGGCCAAGGGAGCGGCACATGTACTACACCTCGACGGACCTTAATCAGCACCCCTCTATCATGAGCAAGCTGTCACACCTTCACGCCACCACCCAGGCCAAGCTGCCGCAGATCACCCGTATCGCCGTCGCCCTATTCGACCAGGACAGCGACATAGTGCGCACCTTTATCTATAGCGGCAAGCCCTCCCCCCTCAACCACTATCAGGCCAATCTCAGCCAGTGCCTCTCGCTGCAAGAGGTTGCCCGCTCCAGAGAGGCCAGGATAGTGCAAGATCTTAGCATCTACAGAGACAGCCGACACGAGCACGCCATCAAGATCTATGAGGCGGGCTATCGCAGCAGCTATACCCTGCCCCTGCTTTCAGGCAATACCCTGCTGGGCTTTATCTTCTTTAACGGCGACGATGAGCAGGTGTTCGACAAGCGCTGCGTGGAGCATCTGGATCTTATCGGCAATCTGCTGGCACTGATGGTGATCAACGAGTTGAGCGAGGTGATCACCCTGGCCTCGACCATGAAGACCGCCATAGATGTCACCCATTTTCGCGACCCGGAAACCGCAGGACACCTGAGCCGCATGGCCCATTATTCACGGCTGATCGCCCAGCGAGTGGCGGATGAGAGAGGCTTAAGCGATCACTTCATCGAACATATCTTCATGTTTGCGCCTCTGCACGACATTGGCAAGATCACAGTACCCGACGAGATCTTGTTTAAGCGTGGCCCGCTCACCCCAGATGAGCGCACCGAGATGCAGAAACACTGTGAGTCGGGCCGGGATCTTATCGACAAACTCTTGTGTAACTATCGCCTGAGTAACCTAGACCATACCCAGATGCTGCGCAATATCGTGCTCTGTCATCATGAGGCGATGGACGGCTCTGGCTACCCGGCGGGACTGGTTGGTGAAGCTGTGCCGATCGAGGCAAGAATCGTGGCGGTTGCAGACGTGTTCGATGCCCTCACAAGCGAGCGCCCCTATAAGGCCGCCTGGACCAATAGCGATGCCTTTGCCGAGCTGGCACGCCTGGCGGGCAATAAGCTGGATGCCGACTGTGTCGCCGCCCTCCATGATGCCCTCCCAGAGGTGCTAAGGATACAAGCCACCTTCGGCTCCACCGAGTTTTAATGCTAGCAGCAACTAAAGAAACCTAAAGGTTTCAAGTAGTAATCATGACCCATAGACACCTAGTTGCCGCACTCTCTTTCTCATGTAATTCTTTAATGATCAGCAGCCTAAATTTTTAACCGCCTTAACGTTAAGCTATTTTTAGCGCTAGACAGTCTTAGTCGCTTTGGCCTGCTCACGCTCATCGAGGATCAACATTCCCTGGGTGATCGCCTGCACCGCCCTGGACTTAAACTCGCGGCGATACAGGGTATAGACCACCACCAGGCTAGAGACGATAAACAGCAACGGATGGAAGAACCAGCCCAGCACAGCCATGGAGAAATAGTAGGAGCGTAGGCCATAGTTATAGGCATGGGCCGCCCTGTCCTGCACTATCGCCATCTGCAGCGCATAGGCCTTTAGCTGCTCATCTTGACCACTCTTATCGACTGGGGTCGCCCCTACCATGACGTTGAGGAAACCATATTGGCGCATCGACCAGGTAAACTGAAAGAAGGCCATCACAAAGATCAGCGTCAATATGCCAAGCTTGAACTGGATCAGCATGTGAACCGGCGGCGCCGTCATGGGGATAGAGGCGATCACCGCCTCCAACCGCTCAACCTGAGCAAACAGGGTCAATACCCCGGCAAGCACCAGCATAGTGGTGCTGGCAAAGAAGGTGATGTTTCGCTCAAGGTTGGCCAGCAGCGCCGCCTCCGCCACCCTCACCTCGCGGCCTAGCAGCTGATACATCCAATGAATACGATGCTGATGCAGGCATCGGGCGATACAGTTAGTGTTCTTGGCCTTCTTGCGAGCAAAGCGGGCGTAACCTATCCAGCAGCTAAAGAAGCAGGTCACGGCGATAAGGTCGAGCAGGTAATTATTCATCATGGATTCAACTTGTTAACAAAGGGCAAAGTGGTCAATGGCTGCCAAGGTCCATTTAATCATAGCCCATTGATATTGCAACTCAATTTCCTCACACCTTAATGTCTACTTAGTGTGCTATTTGCGCGATCGCTCCCTCTGGCGGTTCATCGCCAGCAAAAGCATGACAAGTGACAGCTGGCAGTGGGCAGTTGGATGATGGCTATAAGGTGAAGTTAAATGGGCGCAAGTGAGAAAAGCGCAGGCAAATTCGAACGAGCCAAAAGCCTGCATATTCGACCATTTCTGCTGGCCTACCTGCGGTTTATCTGGATGCTCGCCCCATTAAGGTCGCCTTCTCGATGCAATCGGCTACAAATAGATGAAAAACGAGCAGGAAAACACAAGACCGTCCGCGACTTAGGCTATACCTGTATGCAATTCTTAGCTAAGATGGTCAAGAAATTGTTACACACATGTTTTACGGTATGAGACCCGCTAACAATTACGACACAACCAAACACAAGAGTTTAATAATAAAGGATTATTTATGAAGTCAATCTCAAATGCTCTGTTTACAAGCCTGATCGCATCAGGCCTCTTGCTCACTGGCTGTAGCGGCGGTGATAGCTCTGGCGGCGGCTCCATCGGCACGGTGAAATGGGTCGAGGGAGAATTCCCCCCCTATACACAATTGGCCAACCAATGCGACGCGGGTCTCAAGGAAAAACTGTGGTTACGTTCTTGGAGTAACGACACCTACCTCTGGTATAGCGAGATCATCGACAGAGATCCGGCGCCTTACCAGGTCTTAGAATATTTCAAGCTACTGAAAACCGAAAACCTGTCGGCCACGGGCAACCCCAAAGATCAGTTCCACTTCTCTATGCCCACCAGCGAATGGGAGCAGCTTAATCAATCGGGCGTATCTGTGGGCTATGGGATGACTGTTTACGTACAACAGGCCAGTGAAACTGCAGACAGGAAAATCACCGTCGCCTACACTGAGCCTAACTCTCAGGCGACCAGCGCCAATATCGCCCGCGGCGCCGTCATCGTCAGCATAGATGGCGTGAGCGTGAAAGATGCCAACGACACGGACTCGATCAATACCCTGAATAATGGCCTCTTCCCCAACGACGACGGCCAGGAGACACGCTTCACGATTCTAGATCTTGACGCCAGCCAGACCCGTGACGTGGTACTTACGGCGCAAGCCGTGGTCTCTACCCCAGTACAGAACACCAAGGTGCTCTCCACTCCGACTGGTAACATCGGCTACTTCCAATTTAACTCCCACATCGCCACGGCTGAGCGCGGCCTCTTTGATGCCATCGCCACGCTGGCCAATGCCAAGGTGGATGATCTGGTACTGGATCTGCGCTACAACGGCGGCGGCTTACTGGCCATGGCGAGCCAGCTGGGCTACATGATTGCCGGACAGCAGGCAACGCAAGATCGTATCTTCGAGAGCGTTAGCTTTAACGACAAGTACCCCACCAAAAACCCCGTCACGGGTGAAACCCTAACGCCTAGGCCTTTCTACAACGAGACCTTAGGCTTTAACCCAAGCCTGTTGGGAAGCGGGAAGAGCCTGCCAAGCCTTAACCTGTCACGAGTATTCGTGCTCACCACAGACAGAACTTGTTCCGCCAGCGAATCACTGATCAACAGCCTGCGCGGCATCGATGTCGAGGTAATCCAGATTGGCGGCACCACCTGTGGTAAGCCCTATGGCTTCTACCCGACGCCGAACTGTGGCACCACCTACTTCAGCATTCAATTTAAGGGGGAGAACGACAAGGGCTACGGCGACTATACAGATGGTTTCGTCCCCAGCAGCAACCCAACGCTACAAAGCGAAGTGCCAGGCTGTGACGTAGCAGATGACTTCAATCATGCCTTAGGCGATCAGGAGGAAAGCCAGCTGGCTGCGGCCCTCTACTACCGTGACAACAACAGCTGCCCAGCTCAGGTGGCGAAAGCATCACGTACCCAGGCGAAACCTCAGTTTGTCGATGCGGGTTATGTGCTGCAAGATACCCGCAATCAAAACCTGCTGTTTAATAACCGGATTCTGACTCAGCCTAAGTAGGATTTATGATGAAACGCATAGTTCGTATCATGCTCGGCGTCATGCCGTTAACGCTCCTTGGCTGCTCACTACAGGCACAAGATGCGGCTTTGGCAGATCCTGTGCCAGCCCCAGTGCCAGCATTAGTCAGTGAGCCGAGTGCTGAGAGTCTGGCTGAGCTGGAAAACACCATCGCCAAGCTGTTACAGATGCAGAAGGTGATCCTAGCCGCCGACGCGTTCACCCGAAACAGTCGATTGGCGCTGGAGCGCAATCCCCATAGGGATCCTAATGGTCAGCTGTTGATGGGCCGCAACTTTGAGCTTCCACAATTCGTCCAGCTTTGGATAAGCGGTGATGAGTGTTTTATCTCAGATACCGAGGAGCATCGCAGTGCGCCGCTAACAGTGACTCGCTGCTCTCCTGAATAGACTAATCAGCCTGATTATCTGCCCCTAAAGATGAGTCTTCTCCACGACGGCTGCTTACCCAAAGCAGCCGTCGTTTTTTATTATTAGTGCACTCATAGCTACTCTTATCTACTGGGCGCGTTAGGCGAGATAAAATTCTCCTTGGATACACTATCGCGAGTACTCAATAGAACCGTCTGCACTGAGTTAGTACATATCCTTCTAAATGTAACAATTGTTACAGTGATATTATCCCGCGCTTCTCATTATTGTTTTACATACCAATTATTAAGAGGCCTTATGCGCTTAGCTGTTTCCGCATTAGCAGTGTCATCTGCACTCATCCTTCCTGGCGTCCACGCTGAAGATCAACAAGCCAGCTTCGAAAAAATCGAGATCATAGGTTCACGTATCGCACTACGTACCGCCACAGATAGTGTGGCACCGGTGGACATTATTACCGCCGAGCAGCTCGAATCGACGGGGATGACAGAAACAGCTAAGGCACTGCAATTTGCCGCACCCAGCTACAGCTTTCCATTCTCATCGGTAACCGATGGATCAGATGCGGTGCGCCCGGCGAGCCTGCGCGGTCTATCACCGGATCACACCTTAGTCTTGGTCAACGGCAAGCGTCGTCACGGCTCGGCACTGGTCCATCTAAGCGGCACAGTTGGTAAAGGCTCATCTAACGTAGACCTGAACGCCATTCCGATGACCGCAATCAAGCGTATCGAGATCCTGCGTGACGGTGCCTCGGCACAATATGGCTCCGACGCGATTGCCGGCGTCATCAACGTGGTGCTAAAAGACAGTGAACAAGGTGGTAGCATATCGGCACAAGCCGGCCAAACCTACGCGGGTGACGGCGAACAGTGGCGACTGGGTGCCAACCATGGCATAGCCCTAGGTGACGATGGCTTCGTCAATGTCTCACTCGAAGCACACCATAAAGACAGCACTAACCGCGCTGGGCTAGATCCTCGCCAGCAGTATCCGCAGTTAGCCGATGGCTCAGCGGATCCTCGCGAAGCCAGCTTTAATCGCAAGAGCCACCAGGTTGGCGATGCCGAATACGACAACCTAGGCCTGTTTATCAACGCAGCCAAGGCCATTTCAGACAACGGCGAGCTATACGCCTTCGGTGGCGTAAGCCAACGCGAGACTAAATCTGGCGCCTTCTACCGCAGAGCCCTGGATAAGCGTAACTTAACCGAGGTGTATCCCGACGGTTTCTTACCCCAGATCAACCCTGAAATAATCGACACCTCGTTGGTTCTTGGTTATGAGTTCACCCTGGGTGAATGGAACATAGATACCTCCGCAGGCCATGGCGAAAACTCATTTAACTACAATATTGTTAACTCATTAAACGCATCTTTGGGCCCCGATAGCCCGACCGAGTTTGATGCAGGCACCTTGTCGACCCGTGAAACCAACGTAAATATCGATGCGTCGCGCTATTTCAACTTTGCAAACGACTCAGAGATCCTCTTTGCCGCGGGTGTGTCATGGCGTAAAAATGGCTACCAAATTGAAGCAGGCGAGACTGCTTCCTACATCAATGGCGGTTTCGATAATCGCGCCGCCGGCAGCCAGGGCTTCTCGGGCTTTACCCCAGAATCTGAAGTCGACGAGACCCGAGACAACACTGGCGTTTATGTCGAGCTTGAAAACCAGTTAACCGATGACTTTTTCTGGGCGGCGGCGCTGCGTTACGAAAATTATTCAGACTTCGGCGACAACACCAGCTGGAAGCTAGCGGGCCGCTACGACTTTACCGACAACCTGGCACTGCGCGGAACCATCAACACGGGCTTTAGAGCGCCTAGCGTGCAGCAGCTGTATTTCAGCAATATCTCTACCCTGTTTAACCCCGATCCTGTCACGGGTCAGTTGGTACCGACAGAATCGGGCACATTCAACACCCTGTCACCGGTAACAAAAGGCTTAGGGATCAATGAGATAGAGCCAGAGTTATCACAGTCTTTCAGTCTCGGTCTGGTCTATCGCAATGATGCAGGCCTGGCACTGACCTTAGACGCCTATCAGATCTCGATTGATGACCGAATCATCTTGTCGAGCTCAGTCACGCCGGATGATTCACCGGCGGTCGCAGAGGCCTTGGCCGGCACCAATGCCGAATCGGCACGCTTCTTCATCAACGCCGTCGATACCCGTACCCGAGGGGTTGATCTGGTAATAAGCCAGGATTTTGATATCGGCTCTTGGGGCGATCTGCAGGCCAACCTGGCCTATGCCTATAACAAAACGGAAATTCAAGACATTCATTTCCCGCAAGTGTTAGACGGCGTCGGTAAAGAGCTCTTCGATCGTATCGAACAAACCCGTATGACCTCGGCCACGCCAAACAACACAGGCAACCTGGGACTCACCCATAGGCTTGGCGACTTCAAAACCAACGTTCGCCTAAGCTACTTTGGCGATTACACTGTGGGTTACTCCTCAGGCGATGTCACTTATAGCGACCAATGGGTAATGGATTTGTCAGTGCAATATGCGGCAACTGAGGCGCTAAGCTTTACCGCCGGGGCGCAAAACCTGTTTGATGTCTACCCGGAGAAGCGTCCGGATAGCAATAACTTCAATGGTATCTTCGTCTATCCATTAACCAATACGCCATTTGGCTTTAACGGTGGTTACGTCTTCTTAGAAGCCAAATATACCTACTAACCCCCGTAGGTTCATCACACTAAAACAGGCCATTTATGGCCTGTTTTTTTATCTCGACCAGCCATTAAGGAGATAGCTTAGGCAACTTGTTCCCATCGCCACGCTGTGTGAGAATCGACAGCAGGCATTTGAGGGAAGAATATGACACAAGCACCAGGTAACTCATCTACAGCTCAAACGGCTCTTGATGACGCGAGTGACGAAATAAAACTCGCCGTAGACCTTATTTATCTTCTGGAGAGTCATGAGATTGAGCCAGATGTGGCGCTGGCGGCTTTAGAGATAGTAAAGCAAGATCTGCAGAGAAAACTGAGCAAAGCAATTTGAATAACAAAAGTTGAGCAAGGCTAACAGTTTACGCCTTACATTCAGGGATTCACGCAATCACATGCGGCTCATTCATTGCTCCAATTCATTGCTCCCTTATCCTTACGCCCATCTATTGCTAAAGAATTAACCATAAAAAAACGCAGCCTAGGCTGCGTTTTTAGTGTTACTCAGGGAGTTGTTTAGAAGATCACTGTCTGCTCGGCAGTACAGGTAGAAGTACCTTCATCACAAGCCTTATAAACGTAAGTTCCGCCACCCTTAGTGTTGATGGTGTCAGTGTAGGTGCTGCTAGCCGAAGTGGTCGCAAGCTTGCTGCCATCACGGTAAACATCTACGTTTGCACCAGCGGCACCAGAGAAGGTCAGATCCACTGTCTTAACGCCCTTGTTCTTGTAGCCGTTGGCCGACAGAGTGAAATCACCACCAGTGTTTCCGCCACCATTGTCTCCACCACCATTGTCGCCACCGGCACAGCCGTTAGCGGTCAGGTAAGCATCGGCAGCCGCAGCCTGAACGATACCGTAACCGAAGTACTCATCTTTACCCGGTGCACCGCTGTCCATGGCAGTCGCTTTCAGCGCAGCACGGATCTCGCTACCTGTACACTGGTTGTGGTTAGACCAAACCAGCGCCGCAATACCAGATACCGCAGGTGTTGCCATAGAAGTACCGCTCATGAAGCCGTAGTCGGCAGTACCGATATCTACAGTTGCAGTGCTCGCCGCAAGCAGCGCCGCACGATCTTCCTGTGCAGTGCCTACTGCTGGGATAGAGGTAGTGTTGGTGTCACCTAGAGTGCCGTACAGCATGCCAGGCTCGTTGTTGATGATGATCGCACCGACACCACCCGAGTTTTCACAGTTAGCGACCTTGTCGTGGAAAGAGATCACGCCGCGGTCGATCACACAGATGTTACCGTTAGCGCCAGCATCGGTCGCTTCGGCAGTGCCCATGTAATAGGTGTTGCCTGAAACTGTGCCTGAGTTTTCCATCGCGCTGCTGGCAAATGAAGCGCCGTCCGCGGTCAGGTTAGACGCAGTCGCCATGCCTGCAGGGTAAGTTGACAGTGTGTCCACACCACCGGCAGTCACTTCCACACAGATAGTCTCGTCTGAAGTCGCCTTAGGACCACGACCCGAAGTACAAGATGGGAATTGAGAGAAATCGGCGATGTTGTTGTTTGCATCGTTCGCGCCCACCATCATGACCGATGGGTAACCCGCTGGGTATGAACGTACGTTGTTGCCATCGTTACCTGCAGCGGCAACCACTAGACCGCCTGCATCGACGAAGGCTTGGAAAGCGTTAGATTCGGTAGAGTTAGCTCCGCCGCCACCTAAGCTCATGCTGATGATGTTGGCACCAGCCGCGCTACACAGGTTAGTGGCGTGGGCCAGATCAGATGAGTAGCCCCATCCTTCAGCGTTGAATACCTTGATGATGTGCATATCGACACCAGGCGCCATACCGATCACACCAACATTATTGTCGGCTGCACCGATAGTACCGGCAACGTGAGTACCGTGTGGGCCGCCGTTGACGTTCCAGTTGCCTGTACCCGAATCGTTGTCACCAGTGATCTTGTTCCATTCGAAATCTGGGTTAGACGCGTCAAGACCCGAGTCGATGATACATACCTTCATGCCCGCTGCGGCGTTGAAAGTCAGCTGGTTAGCCTGTGATTGGTATACAGCATAAGGTGTTACCTGCTGCGTCATTGGGTTGCCCGCATCATCGCTAAAGCTCATCAGATGACGACGCTGGTCCGCCTCGACTAATTTAACATGTGGGTTGTTTAACAGTCCCTTGACCTGGGCCAAATCTTTGCCCGCAAAGGTTGCAGCGATAAAGCCTTCACCATCGACATGGATCTGTGCGCCTAACTGCTTAGCCAGTGCCTTAACGACACCCTTACTGCCATTGTCTACCTGGATGATGTAACGATCATCATCGGCAAATGCCTGAGTTGATAGGCCAACACTTAATGCCATTACCGCACTTGCCAACTTAGTTAACTTCATAGAGGTCTCTCCATTATATTTATTTTGTTAAGAGTCTTTTTATTAGAACTTCCCTGAATAGCAAATGCCGCGGTATATCTCTCTTCAATTGCGACCTGATTTGGCATTTACTACCACACAACAAGGCACAAGCTATCACACCAACTTGATGGCAACAAGGTGTTAACAAAAAATAAACATATGTTGCACGGGCGTACATTTTACTCGGGAGTGGAATTCGCTGGCTGGCTTATCGCGCTGCCAGACAAGACGCTTTGCAATACAAATCCCGGCTTGTCGGCTGGTAAAAGCGCTGTTGCAACGCGCCAAGGCTGGTATACTAGGGCCTCATTTGCCACTATTGACGACATTGACGATGACAGACAACGCCAAGCCAGCAAACCAAGCAGTAGACTTCTCGGCCATCAACAAGAGCACGACCGCCTCCTTTAACGAGCAGAAGAATCTGATCAAGCGGCTATTTAAGGGCAACAGAGTCGATTGCCAAAAATGTAAACAACCACTGCAGCTGATCGTGCCCACCGAGAAGGCGCAAACAGGCCATTACGGCGTGTTTTGTAAGAAGGGTTGTACGGATATCGAGCTGGAAATCGATCTGCTTTAACTTTTGACCCCCTAGACCAAGCAACCCATTAAACACCGGCAATGTCGATACAACCGCCATTCCCGGTGACGAGTCTCCCCTTTGAAACTCAGTCAACGCCTCTCTCACCTGAAGGACATGGTCGATGGCCACTACGCCCATATCTGGGACTGCTGCTGCGATCACGGCCTGCTCGGCGCCGCCCTGCTTAACAAACAGGTGGCCGGTACCCTGCATTTTGTCGATATCGTGCCTGGCATCATGCAGACCCTGCAGGGCAAACTCGAGCGCTTCTTCCCACTAAACCAAGATGCCACCAGCCCTCAATGGCGGGTGCACTGCATGGATGTGGCCAAGCTGCCGCTGGCAGACTTTCCGAGCGCGACGCCGCAGCTGGTGATCATCGCTGGGGTCGGCGGCGAGCTGACTGGCGAGCTGGTCAGCGCGATTCAAGCCCGCGCCGACGCCCTGGGGCAAAGCATAGAGTTTCTCCTCTGCCCCGTGCATCACACCTATCAGCTCAGAGACAGGCTAAGTGCTATGGGGCTAAGGCTTGTCGATGAAAAATTGATTAGCGAGAACAGGCGCTGCTACGAGCTTTTGCATGTGGCGCACCGGGGCGAGCGTCCCATCACGGCGATTGGCGACAACCTCTGGTCACAGGCGCCGTTTGAGTTGCAGCAGGCCTACCTAAGGCGTCTGCTGAAGCACTATCATCAGGTGGTCAGAGGCAGTAAGCAAGAGCAGAAACCGCTGCTCGAGCGCGCCATCTCAGATTATCAGGCGCTGCTGGACTTGCTTAGCGCCTAGCCTGTTATCTTTGGCATTCCTTTTTCATCTTCGAGTGAGTCAACTTATGCGCCTGCTGAAATCCACTATCCATCCCGACCTTAACGCCGCCACGCCGGAGGAGCTAGCCGGACAGGGCTTCATCCGCCGCGCGGCGCGCGCCATAGTACTGAGGGGTAGCCAAATATTGATGCTCTACACGGCGCGTTATCACGACTACAGCATTCCCGGTGGCGGCGTGGATGAGGGCGAAGATATTCGCCAGGCGCTGCTGAGGGAGCTGGAAGAGGAAACCGGCGCCCATACTATCGAGATCTTGAGCGAGTTCGGCCGCTACCAGGAGTTTCGCCCCTGGTATAAACCCGGATTCGATTTTGTCCAGATGGAGTCTTACTGCTTCGTCTGCGCAATTGGTGAGGAGCTGGGCGATACCAGGCTTGAGAGCCATGAGCTACAAAACGGCATGCACCCGGTCTGGATAGAGATTCATGAGGCGATCGCCCACAACGAGCACACCATGGCCCATAGCGAAAAGAAGGGATTGTCTATCGAGCGCGAGACCTATCTGCTACGACTGATCCGCGATGAGCTGCTCACTTGCTAAACAGCTTACGAATTAAGTCATCTCAAGATAAACCACCCGTAAACCCACAAAAAAAAGAGCGCCGCAGCGCTCTTTTTAATTCCTAGCAATAGGTATTAACGACTGTATTCACAGGCGATCTGCGCCGCCAGTTTGGCGTTGTTAAACACCAGCTGGATGTTGGCCGCCAGGCTGCTGCCTTCGGTCTTCTCGGCGACCTTGGCCAGCAGGAAAGGCGTCGATGCCTTACCTGAGATCCCCTTGGCGTCCATCTCGGCCACCGCATCTTTAATCACCTGATCGATCATCGCCTTATCCAGGGCATATTCGGCCGGGATAGGGTTAGCGACCACCACGCCGCCCTTGAGGCCCATCTGCCACTTGGCCGTCATCGCATCGGCCACCTGCTTAGGCGTATCCAGGCGATAGTCGACACCAAAATCACTCTCACGGGTGTAGAAGGCGGGTAGCGTCTCGGTTTCATAGCCGACAACCGGCACGCCTTGGGTCTCTAAGTACTCCAGGGTCAGACCGATATCCAGAATCGACTTGGCACCGGCGCAGACTACGGCCACATCTGTGTTGGCTAGCTCCTGCAGATCCGCCGAGATGTCGAAGGTCTGCTGGGCGCCGCGATGCACGCCGCCGATACCGCCGGTCGCAAACACCTTAATGCCTGCCATCGCCGCCAGGATCATGGTAGACGCTACCGTGGTCGCGCCATCGGCCTGCTTAGCCACGATGAAGGGAATGTCGCGGCGGCTGGTCTTGATCACCGCCTGACCCGCCTTACCCAGATACTCGATCTCATCGTGAGTCATGCCGACTTTGAGGCGTCCCTTGAGGATGGCGATGGTCGCAGGTACCGCGCCGTTATCACGAATGATCTGCTCCACCTTGAGGGCGGTCTCGACGTTTTGCGGGTAAGGCATACCGTGAGAGATGATGGTCGACTCCAGTGCCACCACGGGACGACCGGCATCCAGCGCCGCTTTCACTTCTGGGTTGATATCTAGGTACTGCGCTAACATAGAGACTCCTTGATAACTCGGTTAACTGATATTTCAGACATATTTGGGTTGATCGTTGCCAGATCCGACAGGGCAACTACCGCCGCCGCCATGGCAAACTCGGTCGACTGACGGGTCGACCAGCCTTGAATAAATCCGTGGGCCAGGCCCGCCAGGAAGGCATCGCCGGCGCCGTTGGCGTTGACCATCTCCACCGGAATGGCCGGAATATGGGCCTGCTCCTCACCATCGCTGTAGAAGACACCGTCGATGCCCAGGCTCAGGAAGACGCGCTTAACCCCCTGCTCGTGGAACCAGTTCGCCAGCACTGGCAGCTCACCATAGTTGGCGATGGAGATCCCAGAGAGCTGCTCGGCCTCTTTGAGGTTCGGCTTGAGGGTGTGGACGGCGCTGAGATAGGGTTTGATCTTCTCCGCCTTGGCGCAGGAGACGGTATCGACAAACAGCGGGATGTCGGCGAAGTTGCTGAGCAGATAAGCCAAGGCGGCCTCGGACAGGTTGGCATCGATAATCGCCAGGCTGGCGCGCTTGAGCATCTCCTGCTGGCTCTTGAGCTGCTCGACCCCAAGACGCTCCAGAATCGCCATGTCATTGATCGCCACATGCATGTCGCTGTCACCGTCGAGCACAGAGAGGTAGGTAGAGGTCACCCCATCGCTTAGCTGCAGGCTGGGTTTCATGTCGATGCCGGCGCGCTGACAGTGCTCGACGATCTGCTGACCATAGGCATCTTTGCCCACGGCGGTCATCAGGCGGGTATCCGAGCCCAAACGGGCCAGGTTCTCGGCAATGTTACGCCCCACCCCACCTGGGCTGCAGCTGACACTTCCCGGGTTGGAATCACCTACCCGCAGGCTAGACGCCGGACGACCGAGAATATCCATGTTGGCGCCGCCGATCACCATGGCATACTTGGCTTCGGCCAGGATATAGCCCTTGCCACGAATCACCCCCTTGTTGGTGAGATTCATGATATGCCCCGCCACGGCGGAGCGGCTGATCCCTAAACGGTCGGCCAGCTCCTGCTGGGGGATCAAAGGGTCTTGCTTGAGTAGTGCTAAGATTTCTAATTCACGTTCCGTCATTTAGGCGATCTCACTAAGCATGGGTAGTGTCTGCATGGGTACTGTCTGGCTATGCAAAGCTATAGCAAGCAAATATAAAGCAGCAAACAAATGTTTGCATACCAAACTTTTGTTTTACGTTAATCGATTTCGCCAGCGAGCGCAAGGTAAACAAAATCGGAATCAAGTGGTTATGTGAGGTGCGCCACACAGCCCTGCAAGCTATTTCCCAATCGGAGAGGCACTTTGGCGTCAGCAAGCACTAACTTGCAAGCATAAAAAAAGCGCCAGATTGGCGCTGATTAAACGACGGGCTGAGCAGCCTAACGCTTGTGATACTTAGTGATCAGGCGATCCAGCTGATTGCCGAAGGCCTGCTTCTCGCTCTGGCCTATGGCCGCTGGGCCGCCGGTCTGCACGCCGCTGGCACGCATGGTGTCCATGAAATCGCGCATGTTGAGAATAGACTTGATGTTATGCTCGGTATACAACTCGCCCCTGGGATTCAGCGCTAGGGCGCCCTTGTCGATCACCTCCGAGGCCAGTGGAATATCGGCGGTGATCACCAGATCGCCAGGCGCCGCGCGCCGCACTATCTCATTGTCGGCCACGTCAAACCCAGAAGAGACAGTCACCAACTGAATAAAACGCGATGGCGGGATCCGCATGGCATGGTTGGCCACTAAGGTCACGGCAATCTCGGCGCGCTCGGCGGCGCGAAACAGTATCTCTTTAATCACGCCTGGGCAGGCATCGGCATCGACCCAAATCTTCATCTCTTCTTCCTGTCATCACTGTCAATCATGGCTGCGAGCACTATAGCATAGCTATCGCGCTTAATAACGAGTGACCTTATCGCTTAGCGAGCGGCATTAACACTCCGGGGATCTCTTATGGTAATTTATTCAATACATTGATTTTAAATAGATAGATTTTAAGTAGATAGATTATGACCACATCAGCCACCAAGGAAGCGCTTTTCAGCCCGGACTGTCTCGAGTTTCTCGCCAAATTGGCCAGCAACAACGAGCGTGACTGGTTCAAGGCCCACCAGGCCGAGTATGAGGCCAAGGTTCGCACCCCGGCGCTTAACTTTATCGGCGCCATGGCGCCCCATATCCAGCAGCTCTCGCCGCGCCTCACGGCCGTGCCCAAGAAGGTCGGCGGCAGCCTGATGCGCCCCCAGCGCGATGCCCGTTTCAGCAGCGATAAGACTCCCTACAAGGTCAACGTGGGCATTCAGTTTCGCCATTTTCAGGGCAAAGATGTGCACGCTCCCGGGCTCTACCTGCATATCGCCAACGACGGCTGCTTTCTCGGCGCCGGGATCTGGCACCCAGACAGCAAGGCGCTGAGCCAGATCCGCAGCTGCATCGACGATAACCCCAATGCCTACAAACAGGCGCTCAAGCAGCTAAGCGCCGCCGGATTTGCCATGGAGGGTGACAGCCTGCAGCGACCGCCCAAGGGCTATGACAAGCATCACCCCATGTTAGACGAGCTCAAGCGTAAAGACTTTATCGCCATCAAGCCGCTCGACACTCAGCAGCTGTTTGCCAAAGATTTCGACACCTGGTGCGCCGAACAGTTTAACCAGGTCAACAAACTCATGGGCTACCTCTGTTTCGCCCTGGATCTTGATTATTAAAAAGGATTTTTGATGTTTAATCGTAAAACCAACAAGACTTTCGGCCCACGCCTAAGCGGACTCGGCCGTCTGAAATTTATCGCACCGCTTGTGGTGGTATTGCCCCTTGCCGGCGGCCTCACGGGCTGCACCAACCCCAACACCCCGGCGGGGGAAGAGGGTTATGTGTTTGAGAAGCCACGCATCTTCGGCGCAGGTGGTTATCGCGGCACCCTCATCGGCCCCAGCAACTATGGGGTCTCCCTGTGGCGCAACGAGGTGATTAACATCGACATGCGCCCCAACACCTACACGGAGAACTTTAAGATCCTCGCCAAGGACGATCTCAACATCAGCTTCAACTTTCATGCGGTGATCGCCATCAAGTCGGGCACGGTGAAAGAGGTGGTGGAAAAATATGGCGCCGAGAACTGGTACGTGCGTTTCGTGCGCGAGACCTTCCGTACCTATGTGCGCGACGAAGTGCAACGCTATGACAGCGTGGCGCTCAAGGAGAACCGTTCGGAGATCGCCCAGGCGGTGTCGGTCAAGCTCAAGGATTACCTCAAGACCTCGCCCTTTCAACTCAACAATGTGATCGTGGGTAACATCAACTACCCCGACATAGTCGCCATCGCGGTCGAGAAGAAGCTCGCCGCACAGCAGCTGCTGTCGGAAAAAGAGACCCAGAAGGAGATCGCACAGAAGGATGCGGAGATCCGTATCGAAGAGGCCAAGGGGATCGCCCAGGCGCAGAAGATCATCAATGAGACCCTGACCCCCAACTATCTACAGCACGAGGCGATTAACGCCCAGCTCAAGATGGCCGACTCGCCGAATCACACTACCGTCTACATTCCGGTTGGCACCAACGGCATCCCTCTGATCAAGGGCGCTAAATAGCAGTAACGGAACCCAAAAAGCCTGTCGTCCTTTAGGCGACAGGCACTAGAAGCGTCAGAGATAAAGCATTAGTAAGGCCTTGATTCGATTGCCTTAAACAAACTAGTTAGCGAGCAACTTTAGCTAACCACTCACAGCTAGCGATTTAAGATAACCCATAAGCACCTCACGGGCCTGGGCGATACGCGCCTGCTGCCTCGCCTTGCCCAGCACACGTATTCCCTGCATCTGCATCACCAGAAAGCTTGCCAGCTGCGTACATTGGACACCTGCCAACAACTCACCGCGTTGCTGCGCCCCTTGCAGCACCCGCTCGAAGGTCTGATGCAGCTCGTCAAACAGGCGAGTACAGATCCCCTGCACCACCTCATCGCTTAGGTATTTTTCCAGCACGGCATTTTGCAAGAAACAGCCGAAGGGCTGGTTAGACTGCCTGACGATAAACTCCTCCAGATAGGTCACCAACTCATCTAGGCCAGCCGTCTCGACAAACAGGGGGGTGAGATTGGGCATGGCATGGTTATCGAAGTAGTAGGCCAGCGCCTCACGATACAGGCTCAGCTTGTCACCGAAGCTGTTATACAGGCTAAAGCGGTTAATCTTAAGATGGTCTACCAGATCCGCCACCGAGGTATCGGCATAGCCTTTCTGCCAGAAGAGCTCCATTGCCTCTACCAGCTTCTCCTGCCTATCAAAATTACAACTTCTCGCCATAGATGATTTTGCTCAATATTAGTCAAAAGTGTTCGCAACAAGTTTCTTGACCGAACGTTCAGTTATGAATTAGATTCTATTCTAAACGAGCGTTCAGTTAAAGCAAAAACCTTCGACTGAGGCCACCACAACAACTTCCAAAAGAGTCAGAGAGGGATAGATGAAACTCTACGAATTAGCCATGACCCCCAGCGCCAGACGCGTCAATATCTTCCTTAAGGAACTTGGTCTAAACGAACAAGAGCTAGATCTTGAGCGTGAGAGCCTCAACCTGCGCGCCGGTGACAACCTGAGTGATGAGTTTAAGGCCATCAGCGTCAACGGCCGCATTCCGGTACTCGAACTCGACGACGGTCAGACCCTGTGTGAATCTGTGGCCATCTGCCGCTACTTCGATGAGATCATTGCTCCAGCACACTCGCTGTTTGGCGACACGCCGCTAGAGAAGGCTCAGGTTGAGATGTGGCAGCGGATCTGCGAGCTGCAAGGCCTGTTCGTCGCCTTCCAGGCCTTTAGAAACATCACCAAGGTGTATGAAGACAGAGAGCGCTGCGTCGAGGCATGGGGCCAAGAGTCCCGCCAGCGCGTGATAGAGTTTCTGCCGACGCTAGAGAAGCAGCTCGGCCAACAGCCCTTTGTCGCCGGACAAAATTTCTCCATCGCCGACATCACCGCCTATGTGATGATGAGCTTCATCAAACACCTGGAGATCACCCCAAGCGACGACCAGCCCCACCTCACCGCCTGGCTCAACAAGATGGAACAACGCCCGTCGATCATAGCCGTCAACGGCTAACACAGCATCAGTCCTAAAGGGCTAAAACAAACAAGGCGAGCCCAAGCCAAAGCTCGCCGTTCAATTAGCGCCGCGATACGCCTTGTAGGAACGCACACTATGTTTGAGCGTAGGCGAATCAGCACGCGTTTACTAGCCAATCTTGAAGACTTTGTTAACCGTCAAAGTCGATGATGATAAGCACACTCTTTGCAGTATCATAAAGAACCATAAGTGAGTACACAAAAACACCTATAATGACAACATTTAGAAGTAGTTCCACGTTATCTATTGCAATGATGTGCTCTGAACCTTTAATGCTGAGTATGCCGATAGCTATAACGATCAATGCAATTTGTTCTTTGATTGAAAGTAACATTTGGTCACGTGTACGTTTGAAACAACCAGCACTACCTTTAGAGTCTACCATTTCACGTACTTTTGTTAGCACTATCCCCATTGTTGTAGCATTGATAGCTAGTAGAGCGATAAGTATCGTAACTAGGTTTTGTGCCAGAAATTTATGTAAAAAATCAGATCCCAGCCATGAATTAGTCAGCTCAGCTATGAAGCCAACACCTAAGGCAATGAATGTGGTTTTCACAACGTGTCCAATCATTTAAGCAACTCTTTCAATAAGTTAGAAATTTGTTCCGCGTTACCTGTTATTTCCATATCACCTAATGTTATCTCTTTGACTGTTCGAGAAGTCTGATGAAGTTTCTTGATTCCATCTATCTTCAGTGAAATATTACCTCCCCCCTCACTACTATAGTCAACCAAACCTTTCAACGCAGAGTTGTCTTCTTCTAGATGTAATGCAGAATCTGGTTCAGATTCAATTTTTAAATTATTTCTTGTAGAGTTCGTACATTTAGCAAATAGCTTAAGATCATCCGGTAGAGTGCCTGAAATATTTGCCATATTTGGAGTTATAATTTCAAATTCAACTGACTTTACTTTTCCACGGTATTGTCTTAATAGAGTCCAAAACTTTTGTTTTTCAAATAATGGTTCGTATATCGCTCGAAGTTGAAAATGAGTCAACTGCGGCTCTAACTTTTCCAATATTAACTTTGCTACAGTTTCACATTTGGCAAAAGCAGTCGTTCTTTTTTGAACAGCTATGTACTGCTTATCTGGGTGGTTCCAGATAGCTACAAGGATCGATGGCCAACTATCAATAGTTTCGTCTTTAAAGTCACGAGTTTCCCTATGAAGGGTCTTATTGTGAGCTATTCGATATAAATAAAAATCATCGTGATTAAGTAATTGCTTTACCACAGTCTTATGCCGTTTATTTGAAAAGTCTTCCTGACCTTGCAAAGCTTCAGCAAAAAACCTGTTTTTGTGTTTTATCAACTCTTCAACATCATGAATTCCATTGAAGAAATCACCTTGAAAGTATCGGTCAACGGGAAGAATCTGATACCTAAATAATTCAAATGTATTCGTTTTACTACTCATAATATTCCGATATTATCCCTTAACGGTTATCGCTTATTAGCGAATAATGCCACCTATATAAATCAACATTACCTAATTGTACGTCATAACAATAATAAATAGGGTTAGAGTTAACTTTTCAAGGGATTTGATTGACACATACTAGGTAGCTTTTTCATTCCCTGAATGGCGTAGTCGATGTTTGATTCGAGGTGGCCTAGCTCTGTCCTTAATTGATGATACTTTAATCTATCTTCTAGTTGTCATTCAACATAACATGTCACATTTAAATGCATTTTTTCCTTAAAACTAATAACTTGTATCAGTAAAAAATAGATGAGGCTCAATCGAAGAGACGGTAGATACCGAGTGTAGATACGCCGGTGAGCTTCCGAAACAGGGATGTTTCGGTAGAGCCTAAAGGGATTTATTCACGGCGTCTCACAGGTGTATCTGCACATCCCTCGCCGGGCAGGCGTTAGATAATCATGAAGCTATGGTTTGAAGTCCCCTTCCAAATACCTGCATTCATTAGGCACTTCGGTAAAAGCATCAACTCGCATGAGTAACGTAAAATCGAAGAGATAACATACAAAGGTGTGAGCAAATCCATCGCTCTTTCACATCCATGTGATCGCGACATAGCTACATCCATGCACAGCACCCACCGCAGGTTATAGGTTACAGTGAAGGTACGACCTTCAACGCCCCTTCCAATAACAATCCCGGTAATCGCAACAACAGAAACAAAAGGGCAAGAGTCCCCTTATGACTCTCCTTCCAACCACTCGCTAATCACCTCATTCGCCGCGCGAAACGCCTCAACCCCAGCTGGCATGCCGCAGTAGACGGTAGAATGCAGCAGCACCTCCTGGATCTCCTCGACGGTGCAGCCGTTACGCAGCGCGCCGCGTACATGGCCCTTGAGTTCGGTGGAGGCCTTGAGTGCAGCAAGGGTGGCTATGGTGATTAGGCTGCGGGTGCGTCTGTCGAGTCCCTCTCTGGCCCACACCTCGCCCCAGGCGTTGCGGATCACCAGCTCCTGCAGCGGCTGGGTAAAATCGCTGGCCGACGACAGCGCCCTGTCGACAAACTCATCACCCATCACCTCGCGCCTGATGGCTAACCCTTGAGCATACTTGGCCTTATCCATAGAGACTCCTTTAACATCATGATTATAAACACTCGTTTAAAGTGCTTGTAAAACCGCCAAAGGTCAACCCCATTCCTGAGCCATGAACCTGAGCTAAGAGGCAAGAGGCATGAACCATCAATCATAACCATGAACCTGAAACATGCGTCATGAGACTAAAGAGCTGCGCGGATTAAAGAGAAAGGTTAAACAGCAAAAGGAACAAGGTTAAGACTGCAAGGTTAAGACTGCAAGGTTAAGACAGATTAGGGTTCACCTAGTGAACACGAATCGCAACAGACGACGAAGAGTTAGCTATTGGCGATAAAGGCCAACAGGCTTGGGATAAAGGCTTCACCCTCGCTAAGGCCGCGACGATAGACGGCTTCGACCTTACTCACGTCCCGTTCCAGACGCGATAGCCCCAGCGGCGTGGCGGGCTGCAACACCAGGGCACTGCCATCGGCCTGGGCCTTGGCCAAATCATCGAGCGCCTGATTGTAGACTTGGTGGCGGGCGAGCAAGGCGCTGGCCACCTTGGGATAACGGCGATAGAGACGCTTCGCCAGCCATTTGGCCTTGAAGGCCGATTTACAATAGTCCTGCTCCTGGGTCAGGATCACCACCTGACGCTTAAAGCCATCTTCACGGGCCTGTGCCAGAGGGATCGGCGCGCCTATGCCGCCATCGAGATAGGGCGTGCCGTCGATGACGGTAGGTTTTGAGATAAACGGCAGGCTGCTCGAAGCAATAAGCACCTCGAGAAAGGTATCGTGATCGGCAAAGTCCGCCATACCGAAGAAGTCGGTCTCGCCTGTCAGGCAGTTAAAGGCGCCCACCTTAAACTCGGCCTCGCTACTGGCGAAGGCGTCGAAATCATAGGGCACCAGCTCATGAGCCATACGGCGATAGGTAAAGTCGGTGTTGACATAGTTGCCGGTGCGCAGCAGGTGCTTGAGCCCCATGTAGCGCTTATCGGCAAGAAAATTCTGTTGAATGGTGAGGTTACGCCCCATCTGGCGCGACAGATAGGAGGCTGGATAGATGGCGCCGGCGGATACGCCCACCAGATACTGAAAATGGATCCCCGCAGCCAAGAAGGCATCGAGCACGCCCGCAGTATAGATGGCGCGCAGGCCACCGCCTTCGAGTACCAAGGCGCAGTTATCCACCTTAAACTCGGCCGCTGCTGACGTTTCAGAGCCTGGCAAGGGTGAACCTGGCATTCCTGCTCCCGGTAATGCTGAGTCTTGTAGCGGCGCGCCCAACACGAGTTACTCTTCCGCCTGGATCTGTCCCACCAGGAGTACAGGGGCCGCATCCAGCTCCTGGGCATCCATCATGGAGGCAATACGCTCGACGGCCGAGAGCAACTGGCTCTGCTCCCAGTCTTCAAGGTTTTGATAACGCTTGATAAAGTGATCCTGCAGCGGCTTAGGCGCGGCCTTTAAGATCTCGATGCCCGCCTCGCTGAGAGACAGGTGCCACTTACGCTTGTCTGACACGCTACGGGTTCTCACCACCAGATCACGCGCCTCGAGGCGGTCGATAATGGTGGCAACCGTGGCGGGGCTAAGAGCCACTTCCTGAGCGATCTCCTTGGCCAGCGGACGGTCGTAGGCGGCAATGGTCTGCATCACCATTAACTGAGGGCCCGTTAGGCCAGACTGCTTATTCAGCTGGCGAGAATGTATGTCGATGGCGCGGATCACACGGCGCAGCGAAATCAGTAGTTGTTCGTACTTTTCCATAATCTCCTCTCGTTTCAGCCGCACCATACCAGAAATATTTTCCAGACTCATGCTCTATTAGCAAAAAAGCAATACAAGCTTATCACTTGCGCTGCTTTTGCACTAATGCCAAGGGCTTATCTATGCTGAGGTTTTTTAAATATCGAGAAAGATGGGCTAAGCACAACGCTTACAAGCCGACGAAGGCTTGGGGCGCTAGGCACTAGGTATTGGGTATTGGGCATTAGGCATTAGGCATTAGGCATTAGGCATCAGCCCTTAGCCGGCATCTTGAGTCAGACACTGGCGATAACGCTTGGGGGTGATCTTAATCAGCTGTTTCAGCTCCCGGGTCATATGAGCCTGATCGGCAAAACCAAGCGCTAAGGCGATATCGGCAAGGGGCGCCAGAGGTGAGAGTTTCAAGGCCAGCAGGGTCTGCTTCGCCCGCATCAGCCGCTGATAATATTTGGGGGTCATCTCGAGATAACGGCGAAAATACCTCTCTATCTGCCGCTGACTCATGGCCCCATTGTCAAAGGCCGTCATGTCGGCATCGGGCCTGTCTAGCGCCTGCAATACCTCGTTGATCACTCGTGGCAATGGCTGGTTTAGCGTCTGATTGGCTCGCAGCCAGCGATAAGTCAGGCTTAACCGCTGACGATGGCCACGACATTCGCGCAGCGATGCCGCCAAGGCCATAAGTTCTGCGTGTGAGGTGAGCGGCGTAATGGCCTCCCTCCCCTGCTCGAAGGCGAAACGCTCCATCATCCAGGCCCGCCCGGCGCCGGGCAGGAAACGCACGCCAACGGCCTGGGCGCCGGGCGGCAGCGTCACCCTGGTAGTCTGCTTGTTGACGGGCAGGAGATAGACTCCGGCGGGCACCTCCTGCTCGTCATAACCCAGCGGCGCACCAAGATTAATCAGCAGGCCGCTGGCCGCATCGCTATGGAGCCAGGCATGCAACTCATCGGCCTCTGCCGGGCACGAAACTGACCAGATCCCCTGAACTAAGTCAGACAGCGCGCCCTTAGGGCAGAAGAGGTGAAAGTCTAAGTCGCTGCTCACGTTTGCTCCCTTTAAATTCTGGTCTCAAACATGTCTGCCTAGATAAGGCTAGGCTTGAGCGCCTTACAGAGACGATTCCAACTATTGATCGCGTTGATCCCCAAGGTCAAATCGACCAACAGCTTGTCGCCAAAATAGCGCCGCGCTTGTTCACGGGCCTCGATAGAAATGTGCGGCAATGCCAGCTGCTCGGCCCAGGCGAACGCCTCACGCTCCGCCTCGCTGTAATAGGGTAGACCACGCCAGGCACTGAGGCCGACGATCTTCTCCAGACTTACGCCCAGCTCCAAGGCAACCTTGGTATGCATCTCAATACAAAAGGCGCAGCCATTCGTCTGAGAGATATGCAGTTTCAACAGTTCAAGCTCCGCCAGCCCCAACTTCTCATGGTCACTAAACACCTGCTTTAGATAGTTTTCTTGGCTGTATAAGATGCCCAGGGCTTCTGGCGCCAGCGTCATGTAATCGATACTTGTACTCATTTGGGTTCCTCCGATAGTCGAGTAGCATCAAGATACCCAGCATCTGATTCGCGCTATTGCAGATTTTCGACATCTGGCGAACTTAATACCAATCGTAATAAGTAATTGATCATTCTAGCTTGTTAAAACGCTCGATAACTGTATTAGCATTTTTAATTGTAGAGTAGCTACTTATCTAAAAATCCTGCTTTGTTCTCAAGCGTTTTTCCTGCGCTATTTCTGATCACATACTTACTGTGATTGGTATAACCTGCCGGTGTGAATGAGGCGAGATTGGCGACTAAAACCAAGGCTTCATGGGTCGTTTCGCGTGCCCCGGCGGTAGCAAATATGCCGACATCTGGTAAACTTGCGCCCTCAGAAACAGATCTCAGCTTAGGCATACACTCATGGGCGACTCCACAACTTCGGCAACCACCTCTAGCAAGGCTCCTCTGGCGGTCGCCAGCATCGACAGCGAGCAGCTTCATCAGGCGCTAAACGCCCAAAGCGGCGCCGAGAAACGCGCCCTGAGTTACAGCCTGACCATACATCAGCTATTTTGTCAGACCCTGCAGAGTAAGCTGCCTTGCGATCGCATTCTGGCCGACTATTTTCGCGCCCATAAGAAACATGGCTCCAAAGACAGGCGAGTGATCCGCGAAACCCTGTTTGGCCTGTTTCGCTGGCATGGCTGGCTCAAGTTAATTCCGTTAAAGGATGATAGCCAGCAGGCGATCACCCAGCAGTGGTTTGCCCAGCTGGCCATGACCGCCGCCCTGGAGGCTCATTCCTGGCAGGATATCGTCTCGGCCTGGCGCGGGTTTGCCAGTTTAGATGAGCCAGCAATAACTGCTCATGCAGACTCAGGTTCTGGTTCTGGCTCAGATACTGACGCTCTTAAGATCAAGCAGGCCATGCTAGAGGCCAATTTCCCAGTTCAAGTCTTCCCCTTGACTGCCCTGGCGCCGGACTGGTTCTGGGCCCATTTCGATCAAGACCTCGAGATGCAAGAGCGCTTAGTATGCAGCCTGAGCAGCCGCCCACCTATCTGGGGTCGTCTGCAGGGGATCTCCCTGGCTAAGGCCAAGGCCAAGTTGGCAGAGCAAGAGATAGTGGCTAGCGGCAGCGACTACTTTAAAGATGCCATCAACCTTGGCCATAAGAGCATCAACCTCAATGGCGTGGCGCTCTATGGTGAGGGTAAGCTGGAGATCCAGGATCTCGGCTCTCAGGTGATAGGCAATATCTGCGCGCCCAAGGCCGATGAATCTTGGTGGGACGCCTGTAGCGGCGCCGGTGGTAAGAGTCTGCAGCTGCGCTCACTGATGTTGCAACAAGATAGCGAGGCCAGCGGCAGCTTGGTCGCCTCTGACATTCGCCGTAAACCGCTCGAAGAACTCACTAAGCGTGCCAAGCGCGCCGGTTTTAGCCAGATCAGCACCCAGCCCTGGCTGTCGGGTGCCCTGCC
Source organism: Shewanella sp. KCT (assembly GCF_007636505.1). Classification (NCBI taxonomy): domain Bacteria; kingdom Pseudomonadati; phylum Pseudomonadota; class Gammaproteobacteria; order Alteromonadales; family Shewanellaceae; genus Shewanella; species Shewanella sp. KCT. The sequence goes on along the minus strand of NZ_LVDJ01000003.1, from coordinate 8,083 downwards.
GGTTGCCGCCGGTCATTTCGACGGCGTGCTGGTCGATGCCCCCTGTAGCTGCACCGGCACCTGGCGACGCAACCCGGATATGCGCTGGCTGGATGACGCCAGTGCCATCACAGATAAAGCGAGCCTGCAGCTGGATATATTAAGCCGCGCCTGTGAGGCGGTAAAACCCGGCGGCGTCCTGGTCTATGCCACCTGCTCTATCAGCCCGGTGGAAAACCAAGAGGTGGTCGAGGCCTTCCTGGCCAAACGACCCGACTTCAGCCTGCAGACACTGACCCATCCTTTCACCAATGAGGCGACACAGATGCTGACGGTACTGCCCTATCAGGCTGATAGCGACGGCATGTTTGTCGCTAAGATGATCCGCCAGGGCGAGTAGTCTTCCCCGTCTCTCAACACGCTGCGCCGCACTCTTGCGGCGTGCTCTTTCTCCGAGCGCTTTCTCAGAGCGCTTTCTCCGTGCTCTGGCTCTGGCTCTGGCTCAGTGCACTGGCTCAGGGCTCTGGCTCAGGGCTCTTGCTCCGTGCGCTGGCGGCGCACGTGTCACCTGTTCGTCTCATCTCTGTCACCTAAGCGTCATCTTAGCTTCTTACCATGCGACTTCGGCTTGATTAATGACAAGATACTGGCCTCAGCAGATTAGTCATTGAAAACTCGCCACAAAAGATTAATCACAGAAGATTCGTAACATTAGATAAGTCACAAGAGACAGGTGAGATCATGTCACACTATGATGAATTTGAGATGGCATCGGAGCAGACACCCACTTGGGAATTTGATGCCCAGGATAAGCTACGCAGCAAGCGTAGCAAGCAGAGACGCCGCCATCAGGCAAACCAACCAAAGCGTTATGACCATGATGACGAGTTTGACGAAGAGATCTGGCGCTAGCCACTCTTGAGTAAATACCTAGCTTAGGAGAAAGCTTGGGTGAGCATGAGGCCACGCTCACCCAATTTGCCGAGCAGCTAATCGCCGATTAGAAGTGGGCGCTGGCGCCGATATAGAAGCCACTGTCGAAGGTGTTATCGGGGCGATTATCGTACTGCAGGCGTATGTTACGGTAGCCGGCAAACAGTCCCAGGCTCGGATTAACCTGAAACTGGATCTTACCATCCAGCTCGTACTGGCCATCGACGCTGCCGAAACTCAGCACGGAAGGCGCATAGTAGGCCGAGGTTTTAAGGGCAATGTTTGAGCCCAGATCTAACGAGTAACGACCACCGATCGCCACCACGCTGCCATTGCTGCTGTTTTTCGCCCAGTAATGGGAAAACTTTGGCCCTACCTCGAAGTGATGCGCCCCGGCATCGTGACTCATATGGGCCGCGGCCGAGACAGTGTGCCCCTCATGATTGGAATATAGATACCCCATCACCAGATTGGCCGACGGATTAAGATCCATCTGCAGATCCGTAGAGATCACATCATCATTTATTCCAAGATTAAAGTCGTTGGCCTGGGCCGTGAGGCTCAAGGAGCCTAAGAGCAGTAGCGCAAATTTGGTTTTCATCTTCACCCCTTAAAATACGGTTTTTATTCGGCCAAGAGGGTATCAGACTGTATTTTTGCTCACCATTAAATATACTTCATCAAATTGTTTTTAAAGGCATTACTAACAAACTCGCTGCATATTCACCCCATAGAACTTACAAGCCCATCGAGTCAGACACAAAGGTCACCTAAGCCTGCTCGATGCCGACCCGCAGCAGGTTAACGCTCCTGCGAACTGATCCTCCTCGAAACGGCAATTTAAATTGCGCACAATCTATTTTATTGCTAGGCTTATAGCATCATCAGGAGGACGCCTATTATGTCGATTTACGATTTTTCACTCACCCGCATCGATGGCAGCACCCAGCCGATGGCGGATTACAAAGGTAAGGTACTGCTTATCGTCAACACGGCCAGTAAATGTGGCTTCACCCCTCAATATCAGGCGCTACAGGCGCTGTATGAGCAGTTCGGGCCTGAGCATTTTGCCGTGCTCGGCTTCCCCTGCAACCAGTTTGGTCAGCAGGAGCAAGGAGATGAGAGCGAGATCAGTCAGTTCTGCGAACTCAACTTTGGCGTCAGCTTCCCGCTCTTTGCCAAGATAGAGGTGAACGGCGACAAGGCTCATCCTCTGTATCGTTATCTCAAGCCTGAAGCCAAGGGGGTGCTTGGCAGCGAATCGATCAAATGGAACTTCACCAAGTTCCTGGTCGACGGACACGGATGTGTGCTGGAACGCTTCGCTCCCACCACAAAACCTGAATCTTTGGCAGAAAAAATTGCTGCTTTAGTGAGCCAATCCAAATAGATAGGAAAATGTTGGAAATATTTTCAAACATTTTTGGTTATTTTTTGAACTTTTTAACGTTTGAAAACTCCAATTATTGAACGCGAAGATTTGCTTTTTCATGTTCATCATTCTCCCTGGGACTTCTAGCGCAGTCCCCCTAGATCTAGATGGATCGACAGGCAACCTCCTTGGTTGCCTTTTTTTATAAAAATCATCCATATCAATCTATTAGGTTTCAAATTCCTATAGCTTCCAGCCCAACACCCAGAGCAATTTATGCCTATTCCCGACGGCAAGATGACGACCTGGCATCTATACTAAAAGGTTAAAATTGCCCCTTTGGCGACGGATAGGAAAAAAATTTGAATTTTTTACAAGCTTTATTGAACTTATCTGCTAAGGGAGACTCTGAATAAGTGAACGGATTAGCGGGTTGGGTAATTTAGCTAACGAATAATTCGGTAAGCTTACCTGGCTCAAGTTACATTGTTCATCATCATCTCCCTTTGGTGACCCTCTAGGTCCCAAGAGCATCTACCTCGCTAGCGCATTGAGGTTTATGACTCGACACTTATTTGATTCATGGCAACCTTTGGTTGCCATTTTTTTTGCCTATTTAGACGCTTTGGCGCCTAGCTTCCCAGCTAACAGGAAAAAATCGGCCTTTATCGAAAATTTTTTAACTAATTGTCGCACCGTGGGGAACTAACTCGATATTGGTGACTCTGAAGAGATGTAACAGATTTTTCATCATTGTTTGTTCATCATCTCCCTTCGAGACTGAGTTGGTCTCAGGAGGCAAGAAATTTCGCTAGCGCACAGATTTCTTTCTCCAAATAGATAGTTGTGGCAACCCCTTGGGTTGCCATTTTTTTATCCTACTTCTTTCGTTCTACTGCAATCGATCTGTCTTACTGCAATAGCTGTTTATCCAGCTGCACCGACAGCGAAGGATGGTAACCCGCCCTCGCCTTCTGATAGATGCGACGCAGCTCCTCGCCGTAGCCGGCCAGCAGCAACTCGTTATACAGGGGACGCACAAACTTCCCCCGCCCTATCTTCATCAGATAAGCCTCGACGAAGGGCAGTACGGGATCGTAATGATTACGTATGGCGACCCGATACCAGTCACAGGCGATCTCGGCATTGGTGCTGCGGCTGAAATCGAAGCTGGTATCTAAGTCGATCAACGCCTCTTGCTCGAGTACCTCGGGCAGGCTGTTTAGGAAATACTGCCAGTGGTGCACCCGCCAATTGGCCGTATTGGCCTTATTGATCGGCTCTCCACCGAGCCAGGCGGCGCGCAGGGCATCGACCTTCTCCAGACTGTCTGAGCTAGGCGGCACGAACCATGCGGGCATCCCCTCGCCATAGACCCACTCGAGCAACTCGGTCTCGGTTATCTTATTGCCGTGCTGGATAAGCAGTGTCTGTCTGGCGTAATCGACGAAGGTTTCAGTGGTGATCGCCTCGAAGGCAAAATGATTCACATACTCGAACAGGAAACGGTCGAAGGCGTCACGCCCCAGACGATGCTCCAGCTCGTGAACAAACATGGACGCCTTATCATAGGTGAAGCGGTTAAAGGCATCGTTAGGGTCACCCGCCTGCACATTGGCCGGCAGAGTCTGCGCCTTGAGTGGCATGCTGACCAGCTCCTCTTTGAGTCGGCCATATTCCAGCACAACCTCAAGCTCGGCCAGTTCCTTACCATACACGGCCTCGACGATGCGGTTAGTGAAATAGGTGGTAAAGCCTTCATTTAGCCAGAGATCCCGCCAGGTGGCGTTGCTCACCAGATTGCCGGTCCAGGAGTGGGCCAGCTCGTGGGCGACGGTAGAGACCAGGCTCTTATCGCCGGCGATCAGTGTGGGGGTCATAAAGGCGAGCCTTGGGTTTTCCATGCCGCCAAAGGGAAAGCTAGGCGGTAGGATAAGCATGTCGTAGCGATCCCAGGCATAGGGGCCTAGTAGGGACTCGGCGATCTCCACCATCTTCTCGGTATCTTCAAATTCCTTCAGCGCCGCGGATAGCACCTCGGGCTCGGCATACACGCCTGTGCGCGAACCTATGGCGCCAAAGTGCAGATCCCCAACGGCAATCGCCAGCAGATGAGTCGGTATAGGCTTTTCCATCTCGAAGCTAAATTCACCCGTTAACGGCGCATCACCGTGGTTCATGGCGCTCATCACGGCGCGCATCCCAGGCGGCACAGTGATCTTGGCATCGAAGGTGATTCTCGCCTTGGGGCTGTCTTGCAATGGGATCCAGCTGCGGGCATTAATGGGCTGCGACTGACTGAAGAGAAACGGCAACTGCTTACCACTGGTCTGCTCCGGTGACAGCCACTGCAGCCCCTGAGCTGCGGGCGAGGTGTGATACTGCACTGTGACCTGTTTACTTGGCGAGCTCAGTTCGATCACCAGGCGCTGCCCGCGCACCGCATCTTGCTTATCCAGTCGATAGACCAAGGCATTGCCGGCCTCGTCCTGCACACCGGTGATGGTAAGCTCGCGGGTATCCAGATAGAGGATACGGCAATCTTGCTCGCGATAGTCTAAGTTAAGCCGGGCGCTACCTTTGAGTTGCTGCGCCGCAAAATCGACCTCGAGGGCCAGGCTCAAATGCGTGACCCGCAGGGCGTCCACATTGGCAAACGAATGATGATCTTGTTGATTATCCCACTGAGTGACCACAAGGATTCCTTTTTTATGATGGAGGGCTGGTGCCATTTTAGTCCCGCAGGCCAAGAATGTCATGGCCACCCGATATAGCGACCTGACTAAATAAAACCTAAGGCGATTGGCTCAAACAAATGGCCATTACAAACGGGCTAAGCAAACGGCCTATACGGACCGCCTATACAATCTGCGTAGAAATTGACTTCGATGAATGAAGGTGAAACAATCGGGATATTTTATACAAAAATAACAATAAGGAAACCTCTGTGTCTCAATCATCTCTCATAGGTTTTGTGGTTGCCCTGCCCCTGCTGACCAGCTTTGCCCTACAGGCAGGCGAAACCTCGCCGGTTGCGCCCTTGCAAGCCGTATTAAGCCAAAACCACGACTGCAGCCCCACCATCACCATTCGCTCCCAGGCGCTTACAACAGAGCAGATAACCCAGGCCTGCGCCCTGATGCAGAAGCAGGAAGCCAAGTTCCACCAACTATTTGGCACCCAAGGCAAGCCGGTCGCCAATGACAACAACCAACGCATGCGCGCCAATGTTTATCACAGCCGCGACGACTATACCCGCTATGTCACGGCACATTTCGACGTGCCCAGCGACAACGGCGGTATGTTCCTGGAAGGACTCCCCCACCAGGCAGGAAATCAGGCAGAGTTTGTCGCCTATGAGCGCGGCGGACAGATCTGGAATCTGGCCCACGAGTATGTGCATTACCTGGATGGTCACTTCAATCTCTATGGCGACTTTTGCGCCTCGCTGCACGACTCCCACAGCGCCCCCGAGTATTGCCCTGAGCCAGCGCCGCTGCTGCCTCACCTAGTGTGGTGGAGCGAAGGATTAGGGGAATATATCTCTCAGGGAGACAACAACCCGGCGGCCATCGCCATCATCGCCAAACAGCACTTCGAGCTCAGTGAATTGTTTAACACCAGCTACGAGCACAACGGCGGCACAGATCGCGTCTATCGCTGGGGCTATCTGGCGGTGCGCTTCATGATGGAGCGTCACAAAGACAAGATAGACACCATGCTGGGCTTTACCCGCAAGGGCGATTACCCAAGATATCAGGCATTGGTAAAGCAGTGGGGCAGCAGCATGGATGCGGAGTTTCAGGCCTGGCTTAAGGCGCTGAATGCCACCAGCACAGCTAAACAAGCCTCTTAAAGCCGAGCTTCCTACTGAGTACTGCCTTCTCCATCGCGCGCCAAGAGCCAATAGAGGCCTTGGCTTGCAGTGGTGGGAAAGGCGGTTTCGTGGCGCGCCCCCGCTATGATAATGGTCTCGAGTACCAAGTTATCCCCCAGCTGGCGCCTTATATGGCGACCAAGTTTATCCGCCCCGGCGACCATGTCGTGTTGCATCCCCGCCTTAGCAGGTGTCTCCAGTGCGCCGACCGCCAGGAACACTCGCCGCGCCTGTTTATCATCGGCTCTCGGCTTTGCCGTCAGGGATAACAGCTGCTCGCCGTTAAACCACACCGAGGGGCTGCCCAGCACATAGTTATCAAACAGATTCGGCTTCTCCAGTAGCAGGTAGGCCCCAAGCAGGCCGCCGAGGGAGTTGCCCACAAAGATGCGCTCCTTGTCATCCACCCGATAATGTTCGGCCATGAAGGGTAACACCTGAGTCTCTAGATAATCGGCGTAGCGACTGGCGCCGCCGGTTGCCAGCTTCCAGCTCGAATCGTTAAAGGGCGTATAGTCGCGCACCCGGCTCTGCGGCCCCTTGTCCCCCTTAGCATAGGAGAGCCCGACTATGATGGCCTCACGCATCTTGCCGCTATTCATGGGGAAGCGGGTCATGCCCGAGACAATCTGAAAGGCATAGGGCGCATCGGAGACATAGACCACAGGGTAATGTCTCGTACTATCGGCTTGATAAGAGCGCGGCAGCTTGACCCAGAGCGGATAGATGCGCTTACTCACGGGATCGGTCAGCTCGAACACAGCGGTACGGGGGATCTCTACCTTAGGCGCTTGCGACGTTGAATTAAGCTCCAGAGAGCCGGGCGCCGCTTGCTCGGATACCGCTACCGGAGTGGACGCCTGAGTGGCCATAGAGAAAATTAAGAAGATAGCCAGCGATGTGACCAGATGGGGGAACTTCATGTCGGCGCAATGTCCTTATTGATGACGAAAGATGAGTAGTGAGTCAGGCAACAGACTACTTTAGCCGGTGCTAAACATGAAGCTTTTTATTGATTTAATAAGGTTTTTTAAAAAGATGAAAATATTTCAGAATTTTTCTGAACTAATCCCGATGAAAGCACTCTGATAATATGAACAGAATTTGCATCGATTAGTTATCCCAGTGACAGGTCTTAATTAATCATCAGTGTGTTTACCGTTCATCATCATTCCCTTTAGATAGTTTCTAGCGCAACTATCCTTAGATTCCGAATTTGGAACTTAAGCGACCTCATCAGGGTCGCTTTTTTTTATCCTGAATTTACTGACGTTTGCCTTCGAATGAAGGACTGACATTCGGGCTTGCAACATCTTGCTGTATAGATTTTTACTTCGCTGAGGGTAGCGTTTACCTTCAAGGTCTTGAATTGCCTGCGGCAAGCTTTATGTGCAAACACATTTGTGACTCGATGAGTAAAGCGCAGCTTCGTGCCTATTAACGAGAGACATGGACGCCAAACAGACCATTAGACAAAGATGTTGTTCAAGCACTTCCATGTGAGCTCGACGAGAGCATATGACCTCCAAGGATGGAAGGAATGCCAAAAAGTATCAGGGAACATTTTCGACCCAGCCTAGGAAGTTCACAAATGTGTTTACACCAGTATCTATAGTCTCTTCGATTTAACGTTATTGCACAGCCAAGCTTTAAAAACATTCTTGGACATTCTCGAGTTAAAGTCTTAACTCTAACTTGTGAGTTTCAGATAAAAATTTCTATGAGTTAACGCTTTGCTAAGGGGTAATTGACTGTTGGCTATACTTGCGCGAAGCGCCAAGCCAACTGTTAATTGTCCCAGTGAGTTTACGAACAAACTTGAGCAACTTGTATGGTTAATCCTGTTCCATTTTAGGGTAAATTGGAGGCCCACCCTCAATGGCCGTTGAGGGTCTTTATGCAGTAGCTCGATTGAATGGCGG